>JALDQW010000001.1:2802992-3114435 GCA_031316255.1 Nitrosomonas sp.
TCAAGCGGCTGCGGATCGAGCACGGCGACAGTCAGTCTGTCGTCATTGAAATATTTTTCAGCAACCGTGCGAATTTGGTCTGCGGTTACAGCCTGTAATTTCTCTAGGATGATATCGATATCCTGATATGAAAGTCCGATACTTTCTAGCCTGCCGATTTGCATGGCCTGCGCAAAGATGGAGTCCAATTGATAGACATGGCTGGCAATTACCTGTGCTTTTACGCGGTTCAGTTCTTCTTCAGTGACATTGTTTTCAATAACGTTCTTGATTTCACCGCGTAATGCGTGTTCCAGTTCTTCAACTGTCTTGCCGGGGCTTGGCGTACCACTGAGCATAAACATGCTGTTGCCACGTCCTGTAGCGCCATAGCTTGCGCCGACAGAATTGGCTGTCCTGAGATTACGCACCAATGATTTATTCAATCGTGCAGAAGCATGGCCATCGAGTATACCCTCCAGCATTTCCAGTGCAAATGGTTCCCAGTCTTTTGCAGTATCACGGATGACGGGCGTGTGGTAACCCATAATCAGATAAGGCAGCTCCGCTGGCGCTTTTACGGTGATGCGTTTAATGCCAAGTTGAGACGGTTCGGTTTGAGGTTTACGTGCGTCAATGTCAAGCAGTGATCGTGATGGAATGCCGCCGTAGTATTTATTCGTCAAGGCTTTTACATTGCCAGGATCGACATCGCCAACGATGACAAGTATCGCGTTGTTGGGCGCATACCATTGGTCGTACCATTTGCGTGCATCATCTGCGGTCATGTTTTCGAGGTCGTTCATCCAGCCGATGACCGGGCGTTTGTATGGGTGTGACTGATAGGCTACCGCCATCATTTTTTCAAAGAGCAACGAACGCGCCTGATCATCGGTACGCAAACGCCGCTCTTCCATGACAACATTGATTTCCTTGGAAAATTCTTCATCAGTCAGCAATAGGTTATGCATGCGGTCGGATTCCAGTTCCATCGCCAGTGGCAGATGATTCTTGTGCAGTTGCTGGAAATAACCGGTGTAATCACGGCTGGTAAACGCATTGTCACGTCCGCCAGCTGCGGCTATGCGTTTAGAGAACTCGCCGCCGGGAACATTATTTGTGCCTTTGAACATCATATGTTCCAGAACATGTGCAACGCCTGTCACGCCATTTGTTTCATCAATGCTGCCAGCCTTGTACATCAGCAATGAAACGACAACGGGTGAACGATGATCTTCTTTGACGATCACTCTCAATCCATTATCGAGCCTGAATTCATGCGGGTTGGCGGTGACAATTGCTGGATTTGCCCAGAACTGGAATATGATCAGCAAGGCGCCGATCGAAAAAATTGTTGGGTGAACGGGTTTCATTTTTGCTTACCTAAATGTGACTAAACAGAATAAAATTAAGTTGTGTGAAAATTTAATGCAACTTGGATAGAGCCTACCAGAATGTTTAATTTTTTTAAATCTAAAAACAAAAAACCCGAGCAGCCTGATCAATCTGAAACATCAGAAGCAGTTGTCGAAGCCTCTGAAAATAAAGCAGCAGGGGCAGAAGACAGGCTTGTGGTCCGGCCTGAACCTGGATATGCTACGGACTCGGAGCAGAAATCGGAATCGCATTCCGGCACGGCAACTGAGTCAGAAGACGAAGCAACAGGTGAAGCCAAGCCGCTCAGTTTTGCGAGCAAAATCCGGTTTGGTCTGTCGCGTACACGCCAAAATCTGGGTAAACAATTATCCAGTCTATTTAGCGGTGGGGGGAAAATCGATGAAGCGCTCTACGAAGAACTTGAAACCATTTTGCTAACAGCGGACACCGGTGTGGATGCAGCTACCTGGCTGCTCGAAGATTTGCGCAAACAAGTTAAAAAGAAAGGCCTGGCTGACGCGGCGCAACTCAAATTGGCGCTCAAGGAATCGCTCGTCAATATGCTGAAACCCCTTGAAAGATCGCTGGATACTACGACAAACAAACCATTTGTAGTCATGATCACCGGTGTGAATGGGGTTGGGAAAACAACATCAATCGGTAAATTGGCCAAATATTTTCAATCACAGGGCAAGTCGGTTTTGCTTGCGGCCGGAGATACCTTTCGAGCTGCTGCACGCGAACAGTTGATTGCCTGGGGAGAACGTAATGACGTAACGGTTATTGCACCCGATAGCAGTCCAGATAAAAAAAGTGATCCGGCTGCCGTGATTTTTGATGCAATCAATGCAGCCAAAGCACGAGGAATCGATATCGTCCTGGCGGATACGGCGGGTCGATTAACGACGCAGATGCATTTGATGGAAGAAATTAAAAAGGTGAAACGCGTCATTGCCAAGGCCATGCCGGATGCGCCGCATGAAGTGTTGCTGGTGCTTGATGCCAATACCGGTCAAAATGCTGTTACCCAGGTGCAGGCATTTGACGAAGCGCTTGATGTGACCGGGTTAATTCTGACCAAACTCGACGGCACGGCTAAAGGCGGCGTCGTTGCCGCAATCTGCGGCCAGTATCCGCAGGATCCGCCTGCACTGCGCTTCATTGGCGTTGGTGAGGGCGTGGACGACTTGCGCCCATTCAATGCTGAAGCGTTTGTTGACGCCATATTTGATTAACGGGTTAGTGATGTCCTTTAGTCCAAAAAAACAATTTGTATCCTTACAGGTTGAACGAATGCACACGAATTTTTCTGAGTCTTGGTATGTTTTGGGTAGCTTCGATATTCTGCTAAATAATTAGCTATTCAAGGGGCGGACTGCCAATGATCCAATTTAAAAATGTCAGCAAACGGTTTCCAGACGGTTATATTGCGCTGAACAATGTTGACCTAGACATCGATGCAGGTGAAATGGTTTTCGTCACGGGACATTCGGGTGCGGGTAAAAGCACGTTGCTGAAATTGATCGCGGCAATGGAGCGTCCGACGTCCGGCAGCATTACAATCAGCGGGCAAAATATCGCCCAGCTTAAACCCGGTGCGTTACCTTTCTTGCGGCGGAAAATCGGTTTTGTTTTTCAGGATCATAAACTGTTGTTTGATCGCAATGTATATGAGAATGTGTTGTTGCCGCTGCAGATCAGTGGTTTTGATCAATCAGTTGTGGCAAGCCGGGTTCGCGCAGCACTGGATAAAGTCGGTTTGTTACGAAAGGAAAAATCAATGCCTATCACGCTTTCCGGTGGAGAGAGACAGCGGTTATGCATAGCCCGGGCTGTGGTACACCGGCCTTCTATTCTGATTGCGGACGAACCAACCGGGAATCTCGATATGGCCTATGCGCGCGACATTATGGCTATGTTTCATTTGTTCAATCAAGTGGGTGTGACAGTGTTAATTGCCACACATGATGCGGCATTGCTTGAAGACAGACAGCACCGGATTTTATCGTTGCAACACGGGAAACTGATGTCATGATTAAAGCCTGGTTGAGTCAACATATGTTTGTGTTTGTTTTGGCTTTGAAACGGATTGTATTAACACCCGTTACCAGTTTGCTCAGTATTCTGGTGATGGGAATTGCGTTTAGTTTTCCGGCCGGTATATACATCCTTGTGGAAAATCTGCATGCAATTAGCGGTCAGACAGCTACCGTACCGCAAATGAGTCTTTTCCTAAAGCAGGATACTGCACAACAAGATATCGATGAAATCAGGCGGCGGCTTGAAGAAAGTGATCAGATCGTGCGTTTTCAATTTGTTTCAAAGGCTCAGGCATTACATCAATTACAGCAAAATAGTGGACTCAATGATGTTATGCGTAGTCTTGGATATAACCCTTTGCCCGATGCGTTTATCGTTGACACGCTGGATGCAAGTGCTAATGCACTGGATCAGCTACGTGCCGTCATGCAGGTGTGGCCGGGCATTGAACATGTACAGTTTGATTCGGACTGGGCTAATCGTTTGGATGCGATACTGAATTTTGGTCATGTGGTTGCTTTGATGTTGTTTACACTGCTCAGCGTTGCCATTATTGCAGTGATGTTCAATACTATCCGCTTGCAGATACTGACAAAAAGAGAGGAGATAGAAGTCTCCAAACTGATCGGTGCAACAGATGGTTTTATTCGGCGACCATTTTTGTATTTTGGCGCCATCCAGGGGTTGGCGGGAGGTATTGCGGCGTGGTTGATTATTGCACTGGCGCTGCAAACGATGAATCATGAACTCTTGGAACTTGCCCGGCTTTATTCAATCGATTTGCATTTAAAGCATCTGTCGACGGAAGACGGTATCAGTTTGTTGCTGTTTGCAACATGGTTGAGCTGGTTGGGTGCGCGCCTATCCGTTGCAAGTCATTTATGGCAGATCGAACCCTAACATGAAGCTGATCGGGGAGGCGAAAAAGAGGGCCGAATTAATTTGACATAATGATGAACTATTTGTTTAATTCGCACTCTTAGGATGAGAGTGCTAAAATAAAAATATGTTAGTTTTCTATATTGTTAAAAGAGGAACAAAGGAGAATACCATGACGTACGCTTTAACGATGCCTTCAATGGGAGGAAGTCTCGAAAGCTATATCCAGTCAGTTAATTCCTTTCCTATTTTGTCGCAGGAAGAAGAAATGAGACTGGCAAAACGTTTGCGGGATGAAGATGATATCAAAGCTGCACAGCGATTGATTTTGTCGCACTTGCGTTTTGTCGTAACGATTGCAAGAGGATATAAAGGCTACGGTTTGCCACAAGCAGATTTGATCCAAGAAGGCAATGTAGGTTTAATGAAAGCTGTCAAACGTTTCGATCCTGAACGTGGTGTTCGTTTGGTTTCCTTTGCAGTGCATTGGATCAAAGCCGAAATCCACGAATTTATCATGCGTAACTGGCGTCTGGTCAAAATCGCAACAACCAAACAGCAACGAAAACTGTTTTTTAATCTGCGCAGTATGAAGCAGGGACTGGATACCATGAGCCCCCGTGAAGTCAATGAAGTTGCCGAACAGCTCAATGTTAAACCTGAAGAAGTAATTGAGATGGAAAAGCGTTTCAATGGCAATGATATTTCACTTGAACCGTTGTCAGAAGATGAAGGTGAGAGCAATTATAGTCCAATTGCTTATCTAACGGATGGTTCGGATCCATCGCAGGTGCTCGAGGCTGCACAGGACAGGTTTATGCGCGGTGAAGGTTTGCAGCAGTCACTTGCCAGTCTTGATGAACGCAGCCGTCATATTATAGAGGCACGCTGGCTTAGGGAAGAAGATACTGCAACATTGCATGAATTGGCTGAAGAGTTGGGTGTTTCGGCTGAACGGGTGCGTCAGATCGAAGCAAAGGCTATTCAGAAAATACGCCATGTGATGATAACAGAGTAAGTGGCGCAGTCCTGACACCGCATAAAAAAACCCTCAGAAGTAATGAGGGTTTTTTTATGAATATAAATCTGGTTTGTGAATTAATGACCTGAATGGCGCATATGCTTAATCGCTTCCTGCATATGTTTTGCGCCTTCTTCAGCATGTCCCATTTTGCCGTGCTTGATTGACTCTTCCATATGCTTAAGGGCTTCGGACATATGCTCATGCGCTTCAGCATGTGCTTTTTCAGCTGCTTTTGCATGATGCAAAGCTTTTTCCGCATGTTTTACCATTACGTCTGCATGGCCGTCTTCACCATGTGCAAGCGCTTGCCCAGCATGCTCCATGGCTTCAGAAGTATGTCCAGCGTCGGAAGCCAATGCTTGATTGCTCAGGAACAAAGCCAAAACGCCAATTGCCAATGTCGTTGATACCTGTTTCATAATGATCTCCTTATTGTATGTAGCTATGAATTTATATGGATAGCCCTGTGTAAATGCGCTTGCATTTTATTACTACATAAAATTCTTAAACAAGCACATGGATATACTTATAACATAAAGCAACGAAGAAAAACATAAGTATGAATACCTAGGGACGTTGCAGTAATAACGATGATTCGCGGTAGTGTTGACAAATTTGAGCATTTAGCGATGCTATAAAGGCTCTTCTGGTGCAAAGATTTCATTGATTTGGCTAAAGGATGCGCCCGGCGAGGTTCCGCCGCCGATTGCGTAGAGCCGTTCGTTGACGACTGCTACTCCCAGTCCATGACGTGCAGTTGGCATGGGCGCCAGCGTTACCCAGCGGTTTTCATCAGGGCGATAGCTTTCGTTTTGGTTAAATGTTCCTTCGCCGGATTCTCCGCCGAGCACGTATATCTGACCATTGATAACGCCAGCGCCAATTCCGCTGCGTGCAGTGGGTAAACTGGCTTTGTATTGCCACTGGTTGGTGTCGGGATTATACGATTCCACCACGCTTGTATTCTGCCGATATTTTAAATTGGATCGGCCGCCGATAGCATAGATTCTGGAAGCCGCTGTAGCAACGGCCAGGTGATCGCGGGGCGCCATAAGTGGTGCGGCTGCTGACCAGCTATCGGTTTTTGGGTCATAAATTTCATTTGCGCCTGAGTTTTGTTTCCCATCATAACCGCCTATGGCGTATATTTTTCCCTGATAAACAGCTACACCAAGCGCGCCGCGAGCTGTGGGCATTGGAGCTACTTTTCGCCAAATCTGTGTGGCTGGGTTAAACTGATAGACCGTATTTACTGCGTGCCAGACAGAAAAACCTGATTTTGAAAATCCGCCGATGATATACAGAAAGCCATCAACTGCAGCAATACCGGCATGGTGCCGTCCTTCAGGTAATGGCGTTGTTGTTGACCAGATGTCTGTTGCCGGGTCATATATTTCAACATCGCGGCTGATCGCAAAATCCAGAACGCTACTCAGTCTTGGTTGATTAAAACCACCCACGGCATAGATTTTGCCATCGAGTGCTGCAGCGGCGATTTCAGTGCGCTTGGTGGGTGCGGACGCACCTTGGTTCCAGGTGCCGGTTGCAGATTCGGCTATGACCGGTATTGTATTTGTAAGTAAAAAAAGGACAATGAATGTTGCTGGTATCGTTTTGTGCTTTAACATGTGGTGTTTTCCTGTTTTTAAAATCCGGTTGGTCTGTAGGTAAGATACTACAAGATTAGAATGCTGCAATGCTTAAGGATTGCGAGGGATTGATGAGCAGAATAACTGCATGATTGATCGATAAAACATCGATTATCTTGAGACTCTTGTTATCAACCCAAAATTGCCCTGATGCGGGTTCTCAACTATTTTAAATTGCTGTTACGGTTACATTTCATTAAATTATGAAAAGTACAATTTGTCTTTGCGGTGGCTATGGTGCCGGATACTTTTCCTAAGTACTATTGTCTGTATTCAACGTTTTCTGTAAAGGGGTCGAGATGGATCGAAGCAAAAACAAAATTACCGTCTATTATGACGGCGCCTGTTCCAGTTGTGTTAAAGATAGAGAAAGTTACGAGAAAATGGCAAGTAAAGCAGGTGAAGACGTTTGCTGGTTTGATATAACGGGGCAAGATGAGCAATTGCGTAATCTTGGGATTGATCCGTACAAAGCCATGACTGAGCTGCATGTCAGTGATCAGCATCAGAATGTTCTATCTGAACTGGATGCCTATATTTTGCTGATGAGTCGTGTGCCCCGTCTAAAGCCGCTTGCTTGGTTGATCGGTTTGCCAGTGATTCGGCCTTTATTGTCAATGCTTTACAGGGGGATGGTTGAACGCCGGCTAAAGGCAAGTGGGCGCTTGGAATCGGAATGAGAAAATACAGGTTTTTGGAATATTTTTCTGGTTAACTTGATGATTATTTGCAAATGACTGCTATTTGTTGGATATGGCTATGATAGTATTTGGTTTTGATCTAAATCAGTGTGAATTTTATTAGAATCAATAGATAATGAAAGAATTTTATCAAAGCAAATCTTAATTTTTGTCAATAAAATTATAAGAGGATTAGATGATACCTGAGAAACATGATTTACATCATGAGTTTCCTGAACATCATGAACGCATTCATGCGTTGAAGGTTGGTAATGCCCATTTCGCAAAAATGTTTGAGCAATATCACGATATAAACCGGGAAGTTCGCCGTATAGAGGAGGGTGTGGAAAATACATCCGACGAATATCTGGAAGATTTAAAAAAGAAACGTTTGTTGTTAAAGGACCGGCTCTATGAAATGATCCTCCATACATAGTTATTGAACGTGAGGGAGTTGCTGAAATTATAGGTCAAGTGTAACTAGTTCACTGTATAAATTTTGAATGTTATCGGCTGATAATTCTTCGCTCATGTAAAACTTCTGATGGCCCGGTTGCGGTTTTAACCTGACTTGCATAAGGTGGTCTAATAGACGAGCTTCTATTTTGCTGGTGAAGAATCCATGCTTGAGTAGCAAGTGCGTGCGTATGGCGGGCCAGCAGCGGCTAAACAATGCAGTATCGCTAATATACATAATCCATGCACTCGCCAGTCTTTTATAGTGCTGTTTTTTATAAATCAAAAACCCATACTGATCTTTCTCACTGAAGAACAGGAATTTAAGCCATGGAAAATCAGCATGATCAGTATACTGTTGCGCAATATGGGCCGGCAAATGCATTTTTGCTTGTTCAATATCCAGATGGCTTACCACTTTGCCCGATCCGCTTACTGACGGCACATTAAGAAATATCAAAAGCGCATCATTCAATGGTTTGAATTTTAAATACTTAAAAATTTCCACGCCTTCTTTATTCGGTGAAAACATGGTAAACGTGTATCCTTTCTGACGAATTAACGCTAACACCAAGTCAATACTGCGTGTGCGAAAATCAGAAAGCACACACCAGCTATGCGGATTACAAAACCGCCTCTGGCTACCTGCAATATTTTGTTCAGAATAAATGGCACATAGAACACCCACGATCTGGGCGTTATTTCTTAACATGAAGCCATAATTTGGCGCATCTGATAACCACGATCTACTGATCCCTTGCTTCCATTGCTGCGGTGTAAACCGGTCGCTCATATGGTGATGTAAGAAACATGCAACTTCATCAAGATCGTTGATACTGATCGGGCATAATACCGTTTTGTCGGCAGTAAATTGGTTACTTGACATTGTTTAATCGGAAGGGTTATCCAGTGAGGTAAGGGCGTCCAGCATAACTTCGGCTGTTTTTTGCGACGAGTCTATATTTACGCCGCTTGTTTGATCGGTCAGCATTCTGGGTAACCGGGGGATCATAAATTTCCAGTTCGGCAATTTAACAGTCAGTTGCCGAATCAGGGCTTCAACTGCAGCTTTTGCTGCAATATATTCATTGAATTCCTTTTGTGGTTGATCCAGAAAAATTGTAGAAGGGACAAATACTGTCATTTTCTGTTTGGCATACAAGGAATCAGATAGAAAGTTTTCTATTAATTGCCCGAAACCGCTTAGATAATAATTGCAGAATTTCTGAAAAACCGCATCATCCCAAACCAGGTGTTCACCTTTTTCAATCAACGGAGAAGCAAAGTAATAAATATGCGTTACACGTTCATCTGCGGAACAGTCCATGTTCACAGTTTTTGAAGGTGACAAGACATCGTAGGAAACCGCATCGCATTTTCCACCATGTGATCGGATGTCGCTGACTATTCTATCCGCGTCATCCTTGCCCCGATAGTATGTAATCACGGGATGGCCGCCGCCAGCCGCTATCAATTTTGCCGTAACTTCTCCGATACCGCGCGATCCACCAATAATAAGCGCCTTTTGATTTGCGAATTGATTTTTCGGTACAATCGCCTGTAATTCAATATACTTTTCCTGGGAAACCGGCTTGGGCCGAAAAAGCGCAGTGATTTCACCATTTGCAGTATTATGCGTTACACCGAGTGTAATCATGGAGAAGCGGCTATCATTTTTTGTGACGTTAAAATGCATCTTTACATCGCTGACTGACGGATTCTGAACAAAATGAACATTTAATCCGGCAAAAACTGAGTGTAATCCCGGGCATTTCATGCCGACAATCCTGGTCAATCCCAGTAATACCGCTGCTTGATAATCAGGCAGGAATTGTTTGGCATGCGGGAACAAAATTTGCATTAATTCTGGATTCCAAACCAAGTCGAATGTACTTTCCATACCCAGTGCATCTTCAAACCCTAACACCACGGGTTGCGGCTTACTCGCTGAAATGGGTGCATTTTTTGTAATTTCAGGCCCTTTGCCGTTCTCCGTTAATACCAAGGTGATATCCTGAGCACGCCTGCCATGAACCGACAATCGCAGCTTTTGATCATGCCATGTTGATTGATAGCTGAATACTTCAACATGATCGCCATGTAAAATAGGCCTGGTAAAGTGAGCTTTTATAGCGGTCAAAGACACAGGGCGGTCCAAATTCATGAGAAGTATGTCAAGCGCTTTAAGAATGCCGCAGACCCCATGAATCACAGTTGAACCATACTGATAACGGCGTGCGAGTATGGGGTCAACATGCAACGGATTAAAATCACCCGAAGCTTGCGCAAATTGGCAGCTTGTCGCCTGATCAACCTGAAATGCTCCTATGTTTTTCCAGCTCATTTTATTTTATTAACCGCTTTTATACTATTACAGACGATTTTTCCACCTTAATCGGAGGATTTCGTTTTTGATATTGTTCAATTGAAAGCTCCCAAACTTCCCCGGAATCATTCGAATAAGCAAATTCAAATCCGAGTTGTGGATAATGCTCCTTAACGAGTTTGTTTTTTTCTGTCGGACGGTAAAATCCGCGCAGTTTATGCATACCTTTTGAACGCGCAAGTGCAACCAATTCATCGCATACTGCTTCCTCAACTCTGCGCTTAATGACCCGGCAACTCATCAACCAGGTATCGATTTCCAGACAATCGCCATTGATTCTGCAAATGACAACACTGATCATGCCATTATCACCAAATTTATCCTGCAAGTGGATTTGAAAGGTTATATTTTGGTCTGATTCTTCAAACTGTAGCACCTCGGCTTCAGTATAGCGATATGTCGTCAAATTAAACTGGTTGGTTTTGTTAATCAGCTGTACCACGCGTTTACGGCCCATTTCATCGAAAGGTGCAAAACGTATGTGCATCTCCAGAGAAATCAGATAGTCTTCCAGACTGGGTGCGGTCTTCTGAATTTCCTGGCGCCGGAAATTACTGGCATACTGCGCATTGCGTTGCGCGTCATCAGCGGTAAAATCAATTTTCTCAAAATAACGTGCCGCGCATAATATTCCCAGAAACTGTGAAGGATCTTTGGGTAATTCCGGTACACTGATTTCAGGCAACATTGTCCGGATAATTTCGCGTTCTGCCGGATTATCGTCGACAAAAACAATAGCATCGAGTCCAATATTCAGTATTTCTGCTATACGACGAATATTCGACGCTTTATCTTCCCAGTTGGCGATAAAAACTGCGAAATCCTCTTCCTGCAACAACATCCCAGAATGTTTCTGAAATACTTCCAGGGCGGTATTTTTTTCATTCTTGGAGCATACCGCTATAATAACACCCAGTTCTTTTAACGTTTTTACCCAGTGTTGAATCGCTAAAAAGGATTCGCCGATTGGATGCCCTTGTCCGATGTGGATTCCTTCCAATCCGTCATCACCAATTACACCGCCCCATAGTGTATTGTCCAGATCAAGTACCAGGCATTTCTTGCTTTTGCCACGTAATGCTGTGATCAATTTTGTCAAATACTCAGCATAAAACGGGATGAATGTATTGGCCATCGGAACCCTTGACGTATACCATTGCCTTTCGTCAAACCATTGGCAAGTGCCGACCATATTGGCCATTGTTGAAACATCGAGCATAACATCGGCACTGTTTCTTACATCGTTGGCCAATGTGAGATTAAATTCGGTGATAGACCTACGTAACATGCCATCAAGCTGGGCATCAAAATTTCCACTTAATTCATAGGGCGGGCAGGCGAGTGTTTGCGTTATACAAATCATACCGCCATTATTTGTAAATGATTCCCTGATTTGCTGCAAATATGAAAATGCCTTATGACTGGATTTGCCTTCAAAAGGGGCAGAATCTTTGGCAAAAAAGGAATAAGCGCGATAATCGAGTGCCAGCAAAACGGCATCCAGTTTTGATTGATTGAGTTTTGAAGCCGGATCTAATGCTTCTTGCGCCACTTGCCCGAAATCTGCAATTATTACTTCAAGGTTCACGCCATTTCGCATTGCCGCAGTTACCAGTGGTGGCGTTATCAAATCCATTGTGGCATTGCTCACGATTCCTAATTTAAATGGTGTCAATGTGCCGTACAGTACAGCACGTATTTCTGCGCTGAGTTTTTGTATGGCTCGATATAAGCGATTGGATTGATTAATGGTTAACGCACAATTTGCTAATGCAAGTATTTCTCTAACTGGTTCTTTGTGGCTTGCCAGCATGGAGCAGCGTTCATTAAAATTATCTGTGGGCTTGAGTAACCAAGGAAGATCGTGCATGAGAAATCAGAAAAAAGTATTTTATTGTAACTTCTCGCTTAATAGGTCCACAATAGTGGCTACGTTGTTCATGTTCGTTATTTCATCAAGATCGAACTGGACGCCGAAACCTGCTTCAATAGCAGTCAACAATCGGATATGACTCAAACTGTCCCACTCTTCAATATCATCTCGTGCCATATCAATTGAAAAAGTATGATTAATTTCCGTAAAAGTATCCTGAAAAATCAGTTCCAGCTGCTCGAGTATTTCTGCCTTGTCTTGCTTCATTATTCGAATCTTCCAAATTATTAAGAAAGTCAGTTGTACGCTACTTGGTTGTCAATAAATACTATTGGATGTAATTATTCCACCTTGCAATTTTAGCTTGTTAACCAAAGATAGTGTTAACGGTGTTTAATGTTCCCGGCAGATCAATCTTATGGGCTCACTTCAACAATAGAATTATGCCTTGCAAGACCACTTATTATACGACCCGACGGATTTCGTATTTGAACAACTTGTCCTTCAGCGGCATCTGACAGTGCATGGCCTTCTGAACTGACACTAAATCCACGGCCTTTAACCATTAGTTTTACATTTTGGCCTCTCAAAATGACATAGGGCGCCCGCAGCATATTTTGACGCAAAGGTTGTCCTGAGGACAGATTCGTTACGGCGATCTTCCCGACAGCCTGTGTATACGATGTTAGGACGCCTTCGGGCATTTGTGTCAGATTAACAATCTGAAGCGCAACATCGCCATAATCAATTATCTGGTCACGCGACACTGGCCGTGCAATATGCAATACATCTGCCATAATTTTAACTTCCGCTTGCACATATATTGTCCAGGATTCCTGCTCTTCACAGCGCACACCCACCGAGGTTTTTCCCCATAAACGGCTGCCAGGTGGCATGAAAGGCGAAAGTTTTGCACATTTAGGCAATGTAATTCGCTTGTCGATCTGTCCTACTTCAACTTTGACTTCACCAGCAGAACCGATAGTATGGCTGTAAATAAACTCCTCAATTGCTTTTTGGATGAGTGGTATCTCCTGATATTGCGATAACACATGCTGATTTTCAGCAAACAATTGAAAAGAAAGTTTTGCGCATATCAAGAATACGCAGAATTTCAAGCTAGCGTGTCGCATCATATTTTCCCAATAATTTTTGCCGCATTTTGCCTTAACCGGCAATTTTTGCCGTCTCAGTCATATATTAAAGAAAAATAGTTTTCACTGAATTTTGAGTTAAAGGCAGTTTCACATGCTTTTCATTCATTCATTAACAGCATAAATGCAATAGTATTGTTGGCACAGAAAATGCTTAAAAGAAAATAGAACATTTAATCAGGAATTCAAATGATCAGCAAACTAGACAAAGCAGTTCACTTTCACCAGCAGGCATTGGGACTCAGGGCAGCAAGGCAGGAACTGCTCGCCAGTAATATTGCCAACGCTGACACACCCAATTTTAAAGCTAAAGATATTGATTTCTCAAGTGTGCTCAAGGAAAAGCTTTCTTCAACAACGCCGGCAACAACACTCTCAACAACTTCACCCATGCATATCAACAACAATAGAGGAAACGGCATAAGCAGCAATATTCTTTATCGTGTGCCATTACAGCCCAGTGCGGATGGAAATACCGTTGATATGGACGCAGAACGCACTCGTTTTGCCAATAACTCTATTAAATATGACGCAAGTCTGACTTTTATCAGCGGACAATTCAGGAACCTGCTGACAGCGATACAGGAGCGCTAATCATGTCATTGTTCAAGGTATTTGATATTGCAAGTTCGGCAATGACTGCACAATCTCATCGTTTGAATGTGGTTGCCAGCAATCTTTCAAACGCCGATAGTGTTACAAATTCCTCCGGCGAACCTTACCGTGGGCGTCAAGTGGTATTTAGCACATTAAAAGCGGATGCAAATGGTGCCAGCGGTGTCAAGGTTGCAGGTGTCGTACATGATTCATCCCCGATGAAAAAGGTTTTTGAACCCAATCATCCACTCGCCGACGAGGATGGCTACATTATCAAACCGAATGTCAATATCGTCGACGAAATGGTCAACATGATGTCAGCATCACGTTCGTATCAGAACAATGTGGACATGATGAACACAACCAAGTCTTTATTGCAAAAAACGCTCACCATCGGTCAGTAAGGAGACGAACAGGTATGAATTCGGTACAGGAAACGAGCAAGCAGATATTTCAGGCAGCAAATAGCACTGTCAAATCAGAAAAAAACAGTATTGAAAATCCTCAGGACCGGTTTTTAAAGCTGCTTGTTACACAAATGCAAAATCAGGATCCACTTAACCCGTTGGATAATGCGGAAGTAACCAGTCAGCTTGCACAAATCAGTACGGTGACCGGCATAGACAAACTGAACGATACGTTGCAACTTTTATTGTCTGGAATCGAAGACAGTCGAACAATGGAAGCGGCAAATCTGATCGGTCATAAAGCTTTGGTACCTGGTTCAGCGCTGTCCCTTGAAGAAAATGCTGCCGTCGGTGGATATGAGCTTCCGCAATCGGTGGATCAGTTAAGTGTGACCATACTTGACGGCTCAGGTATCGCGGTACGCACACTCGATTTGGGCGCGCAGGCATCCGGTGTGAATACATTTGTCTGGGATGGCGTTACGGATAGCGGCAGTCTGGCGGCCAATGGCAATTACAGCTTTACCATTAGTGCCAAACAGGGTGATCGAGAAATTCCTGTCAACCAACTAGCACTCGGCCTCGTCAAAAGTGTATCTCCCGGCGAACATGATGCGGTACTGGATATGGGCAACCTTGGTCTCGTCGGCATGACAGATATTAAACAAATATTTTAAGAAGGAGTCAATCATGGGTTTTCAACATGGATTAAGCGGACTGAGTGTTGCTTCACAAAGCCTTGATGTAATCGGTAATAATGTTGCAAATGCAAATACGGTAGGTTTTAAGCAGGCACATGCGCAATTTAGTGATATCTACGCCAATTCATTATCCGGTGCAACTGGAGACAATGCCGGCATAGGCGCCAAGGTTGCAAATGTTGCGCAACAGTTCTCTCAAGGCACCATTACTACAACAAACAATCCATTGGATATCGCAATTAACGGCAATGGTTTTTTTCGTTTGAGCGACAACGGCGCGGTCACATACAGTCGTAATGGTCAATTTCATATCGACGATAATGGTTTCATCGTGAATAACACTAATTTGAATTTGACCGGATATGCCACAGACGCCACAGGAAATATTCTTGCCGCAGATCCTACAAATTTAAGAATTTCCACGGCTGCGCTGGCGCCGAACGCAACAACCGGTTTCAACGCCGAGTTGAATCTGGATTCCCGTGTCACTGTTCCTTCACCGTTGCCAGTCTTTGACGCAACTGATCCATCTACTTATAGCGGCACAACATCCGGAACTATTTTTGACAGTCTGGGCAACTCGCACATTCTTTCATTATATTTTCAAAAAAATGCATCAAATACATGGGATCTTTTCGCCACTGTTGATGGCGCAACAACGCCTGCTGGTGTGCCGATTGGTATCACACTTGACGGTGGGCCTTCTCAAGCGGTTACTTTTGACAGCAACGGTAACTTGACAGCCCCAGTAACGCCGATCGCAGTTTCAGTTGATTTGGCAACAATCGATCCGACGTTAGGCGCCACATCACCATTAGACTTTGCCTTGGATTTGACGGGCTCCACTCAGTTTGGCACTTTTTTTGGTGTCAACGCGCTCAACCAGGATGGTTATTCATCTGGCAGCATTGCAGGTTTTGCGATTGATGGCGACGGCATTATCAGCGGCAATTACACAAATGGAGAGTCCAGAACGCTTGGACAGGTTGTCTTGGCCAATTTTAGTAACCCTCAAGGTTTATCGCCAATTGGCAATAATCAGTGGATTGAAACATCAGCATCCGGTCAACCGCTGGTGGGTGCGCCAAGAACCGGCACAATGGGCGTTCTTCAGTCTTCTGCTGTTGAGGATTCGAATGTGGATCTTACTTCCGAACTCGTCAATATGATCACAACTCAACGAACCTATCAGGCAAATGCGAAAACAATCGAAACACAAGATGCAATTTTGCAGACGTTGGTAAACCTCTAATAGTTTAGAAACCATGGATCGTTTAATTTATACTGCAATGACAGGTGCAGCGCATACGCTGAATCAAAAAGCAACGGTATCGCACAATTTAGCCAATGCATCAACTACGGGTTATCGTGCAGAAACGAATGCTTTTCGTGCCGTTCCGGTTTTTGGTGATGGCTTGCCAACTCGTGCTTTTGTCGTCGATTCAACAACCGGTGCCGACTTTGCACCGGGCCCAATTCAACAAACCGATCGCAATCTTGATGTTGCGATTCGCGGTTCTGGCTGGATTACTGTCGAACTGCCTAACGGCAAAGAAGCGTATACCCGTCATGGCAGTCTACAGATCAGCCCTAACGGAGTTTTACAGACACATAACGGCCTTAATGTAAAAGGCGATGCCGGTATTATTACCGTGCCCCAGGACAACAGTATTACCATTGCAAAAGACGGTACAATTTCTGCCGTACCGATTACGCCCTTGCCTAATACTGTTGCTATCGTTGGTCGCATCAAACTCGTTGATCCTCCTGAAGATCAGTTAGTGAAAGGTACGGATGGACTTTTCCGAATGAAAGATGAAACTGTTCCACTTCCTGACGCTAATGTCACATTGGTTGCCGGTGCGCTTGAAGGCAGCAATGTCAATCTGGTTCATGAAATGGTCAGCATGATCGCATTGGCACGTCAGTTTGATATGCATATGAAGGTACTTGAAAGTGCGGAACGGAATGCTCAACAAGCCAGTGAAATAATGGTTATCAGAGCATAAACAATAACAAGAATGCCAAAACAATACGACTGGAGTATATTATGATTCGCTCATTATGGATTTCAAAAACCGGTCTTGACGCCCAGCAAACCAAAATGGATGTCATTTCCAACAACTTGGCAAACGTCAGTACGAATGGATTTAAACGTGCTCGCGCTGTTTTTGAAGACTTGCTTTACCAAACCATTCGTCAGCCTGGTGCGCAATCATCTCAGCAAACCCAATTACCCTCTGGATTGCAGCTTGGCGTTGGTGTTCGTCCTGTTGCCACAGAGAGTATTTTTACGCAGGGTAGTCTCCAGCAAACGGGTAATTCACGTGATATCGCAATCCAAGGTGAAGGTTTTTTTCAAGTTTTAATGCCTGATGGAACAACGGCTTATACCCGGGATGGTGCTTTTCAGTCTGACATCAATGGACAGTTTGTAACTTCAAGTGGTTATGTCATACAACCCGCCATTACTATTCCGCCTAATACATTAAGTATAACCGTTGGACGTGATGGAACCGTTTCAGCTTTGGTTCCCGGTGCAGCAACACCTATACAAGTCGGTAACATTCAGCTGGCAAGCTTTATTAATCCTGCAGGATTACAAAAAATCGGTGAAAATCTTTACCTGCCGACAGCCTCCAGTGGTGTTGCCAATCCCAATGCGCCCGGTACAAATGGACTTGGATTGTTAAATCAAGGTTTTGTAGAAACATCTAATGTCAACGTCGTGGAAGAATTGGTTGGTATGATACAGACGCAACGTGCCTATGAAATCAATTCCAGATCGATTGAGACATCAGACCAAATGCTCCAACGACTGGCGCAATTATAAGATGACTTAGAATTGGGACAGGCAATGATTCATAACTTGCTGCAAAACAAAATACGATTTTTGGTGGTGCTGATTGTGGTCATGTTGGCCACAGGATGTGCAATAACACCGTCAACCAGTATCCACCAACCTGCATCATCACTACCACAGCAGCCCGTGGTAGTGACCGAAGCGAATGGTGGAATTTTCCAAAGCATAAGTAGTAGTTCTGTCACACGTTATACGCCACTTTTTGAAGATCGGCGTGCCAGAGGTATCGGCGATACGATTATTGTTACATTAAATGAAAGAACCAATGCAAGCAAACGATCAGGCAGTAATATTGATCGTTCAGGCAGCATCGATTTTTCAATCCCCACGGCCATTCTGGGTGTGCCATTAAACTTTCTGGGTGGAACACAGATGGAAGCAGCATCCAACAATACATTTGATGGAAAGGGCGCAAGTTCCAGCAACAATGATTTTACTGGCACGATAACGGTAACCGTTATCGAAGTGCTTCCCAACGGAAATTTGTTAGTTAGTGGGGAAAAACAGATCGGTATTAATCAAGGTCATGAATTTATTCGCCTCTCAGGAATTATTAATCCAATTAATATTACGAACAATACTGTTTCATCAGTACAAGTTGCGGATGCCCGTATTGAATATCGTGCTAATGGATATATCGATGAAGCACAAACTATGGGTTGGTTATCACGTTTCTTTCTCAATATTTCACCATTCTAGAATTTGTTGAAAAAACGTTTATTGATAAAAATGAGATCAACAGAATTATGAAACAACCTAGCCTAATTTGTTTTGTTATCGCCGTTCTGCTATTAATCCCTTGTTTCAGCCAGGCTGAACGTATCAAGGATCTGGCCAGTATACAGGGTGTGCGCAGCAACCAATTAATTGGATATGGACTTGTCGTTGGGCTAGATGGCAGCGGCGACCAGACAACGCAGACGCCATTCACCGTTCAAAGTATCATCAGCATGCTTGGGCAATTGGGTGTCAATTTGCCCCCCGGAACTAATCTTCAGCTTCGTAATGTTGCTGCAGTTATGGTAACAGCAACATTACCGGCTTTTGCCAGACCCGGTCAATTAATCGATGTTACCGTTTCATCAATGGGTAACTCGAAAAGTTTGCGAGGCGGAACACTTCTGATGACGCCTCTAAAAGGTGTAGACAATCAAATTTATGCCATGGCTCAAGGCAATATACTGGTTGGTGGCGCCGGTGCAGCCGCCGCAGGCAGCAGTGTGCAAGTCAATCATTTGAACGCTGGAAGGATAAGTGGCGGCGCCACAGTTGAACGCGAAGTGCCTTCCGCACTCGGTCAAACTGGATATATCAATCTGGAACTCAACACAACCAATTTCACAAATGTCAAACGTATTGTAAATGCAATAAACGCCTCCTATCCCGATGCGGCAAAAGCCATTGATGGCCGATCGATTCAGGTTAGCACGCCCACAGAAAATAATCAGCGTGTCATGTTTATTTCACAAATAGAAAATCTCGATATTACGCCAGCCAAAGATGCAGCAAAAGTGATTGTTAACTCACGCACCGGCTCGGTTGCCATGAATCAGGCAGTTACATTGGAGTCAAGTGCCATCGCGCATGGCAATCTGTCTATCATCATCAATAATGAACCCATTATCAGTCAACCTGGGCCTTTTGCTGAACGCGGAGAAACTGTCGTGGCTCAACGGGCACAAGTTGAGATACGCAGCGATGAAGGAAATCTGATGCTTTTGCCAAGTGGCGCTGACCTGGGCGAAGTCGTCAAGGCATTAACCGCGATTGGCGCAACCACACAGGATTTATTATCCATTCTTCAGGCATTAAAAGCAGCCGGTTCATTACGTGCCGATCTGGAAATCATATAGGGAAATGACTCATGATTAATTCACTTGATATGACCAACAGGCTTGCGATTGATACAAAAAGTATTGATGATCTTCATCTGTTGTCAAAACAGGATTCGAAAAGGGCGTTACAGGAGGCAGCTAAACAATTTGAAGCACTGTTTTTGCAGATGTTGGTTAAAAGCATGCGAGACGCTACGCTAAAAAGTGGCCTTATAGACAGTCAGCAGACCCAATTTTATACAGAAATGTATGATCAGCAAATGGCTCAAAGCATGTCAGCAAAAGGAATCGGACTAGCCGATATAATGGTGGAACAACTAACACGCACTTATAATATTCCTGAATCACAATCACAATCACAATCACAAGAGGCCCTTGGAAAAACCCCAGAAGAAAACATTACATCTCCTAAAAAAGTGGAAATTCAACCTGACAATCGACAAAATGTTCCGGCAACGAATCAGCCAGAGCAGCTCAGTTCAAGTGAGGATGCTATGTCCGCCTCGTCCAGACCCGATGTGGCGGTTACTTCCAACGCTACACCTGATACGGACATGTCTCATCAGCTATGGTCAAATCATCAAACCATAACGCGTCTGACTGACGAACCCGCCCCTGATAACAAGACGGATAGGAACAAATCAGATAAAGCAACAGATTTTTTTACTGCACTCATGCCCCACGCCAGCGTAGCGTCTGAGTCAACAGGTATTCCAGCACATTTTATGTTGGCGCAGGCTGCGCTTGAAAGTGGCTGGGGTAAACACGAAATACGTCATCCGGATAATTCTCCAAGCCACAATCTTTTTGGTATTAAAGCGGGTAGTAGTTGGAAAGGTGAAATAGTTGAAACAATAACCACCGAATACGTCAATGGTGTGCCACAAAAAACAGTTGAAAAATTCCGCGCGTATCATTCATACGAAGAGGGATTTCGCGATTATGCCAATTTACTATCCAATAATCCGCGTTATGCTGAAGTAATCAATACCCAAAATGCTGCTGATTTTGCCAATGGCCTGCAGCGGGCTGGTTATGCAACAGATCCACAGTATGCAGATAAGCTTTTGCGCATATTAAACAATTCGGTTTCATATCATCAGGAAGCAATTTAATTTCTTGGTTTTTTTGCCGTTTCCATATAAAGATTTAATTTATAAATAGTTTACTACTCAATTATAGCAATGGGAAATATTCTAGGAACAGGCATTTCCGGTCTGAATGCGGCACAAACCAATCTATTGACGACCAGCCATAATATTACAAATGCTGATACGCCCGGTTATACACGCCAGGAAGCAATTCAAAGCACGAATATTCCTCTGTCAACCGGCGCCGGGTTTATCGGACGTGGTGTGAATGTTACAACGGTTCAGCGAATTCATAATCAATTCCTCACAACACAATTGTTACAGGTGCAGACGCAAAGTAGCCAGCTAGATGCCCACTATTCACAAATCAAGCAAATTGACAATTTATTGGCTGATCCTGTTTCCGGATTGTCGCCCGCATTGCAAGATTTTTTTAGTGGTGTCAATGATGTGGCGGCAAACCCTTCATCTGTACCTTCACGACAGGCTCTGATCAGTAATGCAGAATCTTTGGTTTCACGTTTTCATAGCCTGGACCAGCGTTTATCTGAAATGCAGGATGGTGCTAACACCGAAATCAAAAGTCATGTCGGTGAAATAAATTCCTTGGCAAAACAAATCTCGGAAATTAATAACAATATAGTGATGGCCGAAGGCGCCTCTGGTGGACATGCGCCAAATGATATGCTCGATAAGCGAGATGAATTAATCCATCAGCTAAGTAAGCTTGTCAATACAGACGTGGTAAAACAAAGTGATGGAACGCTGAACGTTTTTATAGGTACTGGACAGGCGTTGGTCGTCGGAACGCAGTCCATGACGCTAAAGGCAATGATATCGCCAGAAAATCCGCAACAAGTCACTGTTGGTCTTGTAAACGGTAATAAAACAATTATTTTGCCAGAAAATCAGATTCAGGGGGGCAGTTTAGGCGGCATTCTGGATTTCCGCAATGATTCACTGAATGTTGCGCAAAATTCATTGGGCCGAATTGCGCTCAATTTAGCCCAAGCTTTTAATGCACAACATCGGTTGGGCCTTGATCTTAATGGCGTTCTGGGGACTGATTTTTTCTCTGTGCCTAGTCCGCAGGTTTTTTCATCTACAAGCAACAATCCAGCATCCAATATCACCGCCAGCATCAGTGATGTTAGCGCTTTAACAACCAGTGATTATCAGTTTTCATATGATGGCGCGAACTATACACTGACCCGTTTATCAGATAATAACTCTGTCAGCAGCGCTGCAGCACCTACAGTAGGCTCCCCGTTAATTATGGATGGTGTCAGTATCACCAATGTTACTATCAATGCCAATGAGAAGTTCCTGATTCAGCCAACCATTAATGGTGCAAAAAACGTTGCAGTGAACATTTCAGATACAGCGGCTATTGCTGCGGCCGCACCTGTACGTACTGAATCAGCGCTTTCCAACACCGGTAATGCCACTATCAGTCAAGGCAGTATCAATCCATTGCCAGTTGATGCAAATCTGCAGCAACCTGTTACCATTACGTTTCATTCACCCTATGATGGTCAATTTGACGTTACTGGCGTTGGTACTGGATTGCCGGCCAATAACCAGATATTTACAGATGGCGCCGATATTGCCTTTAATGGCTGGACTGCTCAGATTAACGGAACACCTGCAGCGGGAGATGTGTTTACCATTAAATCGAATAACAATGGTAACGCCGACAATCGCAATGCATTATTGCTGGCGGATCTCCAGACTCAAAACACGATGGCTGGTGGCACAGCATCATTCCAAGCTGCATATGGTCAGATGGTCAGTTTGATAGGTAATAAAACAAGAGAACTGGAGATTACCAGTAAAGCGCAGGCCAATCTGGTAACACAGACCGAACAATCAATAGAAGCTATTTCGGGTGTTAATTTGAATGAAGAAGCAGCTAATTTATTACGTTACCAGCAAGCTTTTCAAGCATCAAGTAAAGTGATCGAAATCAGCAGCTCCCTTTTTGATTCCATACTTCGAATTGGTTAAGAGACTAGAGGATTAATTTATGCGGGTCAGCACGAACGGAATGTATGATTTGGGAACATCTGCAATATTGCAACAGCAGGATGCCTTAATTAAAACACAGCAACAAATTTCAACCGGGCGGCGGATTCTTACCCCCGCTGATGATCCAATCGCAGCTGCGCAGGCACTGAGTGTTTCGCAAGCCTCGTCCATAAACACACAGTATTCAGTAAATCGTGACCATGCCTTGTCATCCCTTGGTTTGGTTGAAACGACATTAGGAAACATTTCATCGAACTTGCAGGATATTCGGCAAATTACTGTAAACGCGGGTAATCCAACGTTAACCGACACCGATAGAAAAAGTCTTGCGACTGAGTTACGAGGAAGATTCGAAGCATTGCTTGGGCAAGCAAACATTACCGATGGTACAGGGAATTTTCTGTTTTCCGGCTTTCAGGAAAGTACACAGCCGTTCACTAACAAAGGGCTCAATGTTCAATATAATGGCGACCAGGGACAGCGGTTGAATCAGGTAGGCCCTACGCGTCAAATTGCTGTTAGTAACTCTGGAACTGATGTTTTTGAACGCATAAGGAATGGAAATGGAATTTTCACTACTGCGGCTAATGCCTCAAATACGGGTACTGGGATAGTCAATTCCGGTTCAGTAACTGCACCAGCTAGTCTTACCGGTCACAACTATGAAGTTTCCTTTACTGTGTCCGGCGGTGTTGCTACTTACGATATTGTAGACACCACGTCTGGCAATACGCTTTCAACGGGAAATTCTTTTGTCAATAACAACACTATCAGCTTTGACGGTCTGCAATTCAGTATTACTGGAGATCCGGCGAACGGTGACAAGTTCACGGTATCACCAAGCACCAATCAAAGTATTTTTACTACAATTGGCAATTTGATTACTGCATTGGAAGCACCTTCAAGCGGCCAACCCGGCGGTGCACAATTAACCAACAATTTGAATTCTGCGTTACAGAACCTGGATAATGGCCTTGAAAAAATTCTTTCGACCCGTGCTTCAGTTGGTTCAAGACTCCAGGAAATTGAATCACTCGAAAGTATGGGAGAAGATCTTGATATTCAATATGAGCAAAGACTTTCTGAACTGCGTGATGTAGACTTTGCTAAGGCAATTTCGGATCTCAATCGGCAACAGATCTACTTAGAAGCTGCACAGAAGTCATTTGCCACAATTTCAGGTCTTTCTCTATTTGACTTTATTTAATTATTCCAACCGGTAGGCTATTCTTGACGGCGGCGTCAGGATCAAGGGTAATTCAAACGACCCCGTTTCTCCAAATGAAGGAACTATGGTTTCGATAAATGGAAACGAAGCCGTTGAGCCGCTGGTATGTACAAACCCTTTGTTATGAATTAGCTTTCTGAGCAAGAATGATGTTGTCTGCCGATCATATTCCAATATAAGTGTATTTGAAACCGGCTGTACGCGGCTGGTGCTGAAAGAAGAGAATGTTCCCCGTGTTGCATCCAAGTCTGTGAAGATCGAATTCACTACGATTACCAGTTCGCGGCCATTAAAATATGCAGTGGCATCAATATTCTCCAATTTTACCGGCAATCCGCCTGCTCCTGCCGCCTCAGGTGTGCCCAGGAAACCAATGGCCGTGTCCCGATCAATACAAATATTCTGATTGTTGTTTACAAATCTCGGTAGTCCTCCTGACAAGCTTAAACGCACCATTCCGCCATCCAGCACTTCGATGACCTCAAATCGGCTCTCAACAATTTTTTCTGTCGGTGTTGGGTCATTCGAGTTGACTGCATTAAAGCACTCAAATCCTTGATATGAAATAGATTGCGCAAATATCGTGCTCGAATACAGAATCGCTGCCAATGACAGGGTTCGAAAAAATATCATCTTCATGTATAAACCCTCACTAAAATATTAGCTTGATACAGAATTCTTTCAAGGATTGCCGTTCATTTACATTGTAGATTTTTGTTTTATACGTAATCTTCTGGCTTCCTTAGGCCCAATCAACAATGGCCGATAGATTTCGATACGGTCGAATTGCTGTAAAACCGTGCTTCTTTCAACCAACCTACTGAAGATACCAAGCCTGTTTTCATTCAAATCAATTTCTTGAAATTGACTCATAATGCCGGAATGAAAAATTGCCTGTTCAACAGTTGTTCCCGCTGGCACTTGTGCCTTGATAAGCATTTGGCGCTTAGGCAATGCATAAACAATTTCAACCTCAATAAACTCATGTGTTGCCCCAAGACAGCCAGATCGTTCATGGGTTACCATAGACCGACTCAGCACGCTCTATAAATGATTCCACAAAACTGTTGGCAATCATATGAAACACTGGCCCGACCAGTTTTTCCAGGATTTTATGTGAAAACGTATAATGCAGACGAAACTCTATTTTGCAAGCATTGTCGGATAATGGAATAAAACGCCAGTGTCCATCGAGATGCTCAAACGGCCCATCCAATAAAGTCATTTCGATGAGTTCGGGAGGTTTGCGTTTATTTTCAGTGGTAAAACTATGTTTAACATGATGATAGTTGATCTTCACGGTTGCATGCGTAATGGTTTCATTTTGTGGTTTTACCACCGTGCCGCCGCACCAGGGAAGAAACTCCGGGTATTGTTCAACACCATCGACCAGATTAAACATCTGTTCTGCTGAATATTCCACTAAAACTGTCTTTTCTATTTCTGCCATAAAATAAACCGTCTCTTGTTCAAATGAGGTCTCATCGAAAAACTGATAAAATACACAAAATTTAAAAAACAATCATCTTTTTAATAAAACCTGCATGAGTATTATTCAGAATAAAAAAGCTTTTCACGATTATTTTATCGAAGAAAAATACGAGTCAGGTATGGTTTTAGAAGGCTGGGAAGTCAAAGCCATCCGAGCCGGGCGCGTTCAATTAAAAGAAGCCTATGTTATTATCCGTAACAGTGAATTATACCTCATTGGCTGCCATATTAGTCCATTGAATACGGCATCGACACACATCCTGCCTGATCCGGTCAGAACGCGTAAGTTATTATTACATGCTGAGGAAATCAAACGGCTCATTGGCAAAGTTGAACGCGCGGGTTATACATTGGTTCCACTGGATATGCATTATAAAGCCGGGCGCATCAAACTTGAAATCGGTCTTGCCAAAGGAAAAAAACTGCATGATAAACGCGAGTCCGAAAAACAAAAAGAATGGGATCGGGAGAAACAGCGTTTAATGCGCGCCAAATAAGAAATTCAAAGTTCATCGTATTAATTTTTTAGTCGAATCATCCATGAATACAGAAAAAAAACCCATTGCAATCTGGTTGCTGATCTGCTGTGCCCTGGTATTTGCCATGGTTGTTGTCGGTGGTGTTACACGTCTGACCGACTCAGGCCTCTCCATTGTGGAGTGGCAACCTTTGGTCGGCACCATGCCGCCAATCACCGAGCGAGACTGGGACGAACTACTCGAAAAATACCGTTCATCGCCGCAGTATCAACAAGTCAATAAAGGCATGAGCGTCGATGAATTTAAAACCATCTTCTGGTGGGAATATTTGCATCGATTGCTGGGACGGCTTATCGGTTTGGTATTTTTCATTCCGTTTGTTTATTTCCTGGTCAAAAAGAAAATTGACAAACCATTGGGTTACAAACTCACCGGTATTTTCATTCTCGGTGGGTTACAAGGATTCATGGGTTGGTATATGGTCATGAGCGGCCTGGTAGACAACCCGCGTGTCAGTCAATACCGTCTTACCGCCCATCTGGGACTCGCCTTCATCATTTTTGCAACCATGTTTTGGGTGGCGTTAGGTCTATTATCACAACCTGCTAATGTATCGGCAAATCAGAAAGCTGATCCGTTGAAAGGGCTCCGCCGCTTTGCGTATGGATTATCGTGGCTTATTTTTTTAATGGTGTTATCGGGTGGTTTTGTCGCCGGTATCCGTGCCGGACTGGCCTACAACACTTTCCCATTGATGAACGGCCATCTCATTCCACCGGATCTTTTCATACTCGAGCCCTGGTACCGCAATTTCTTTGAAAACATGACAACGGTACAATTCGACCACCGGCTGATCGCATGGATACTGATATTTACCGTACCACTGTTCTGGTTCAAAGCCGTTTTCAAAGCCGAATTATCCGGAACAACACGCTTGGCATGTCACCTGTTCCTGATTACGCTGGCGATACAAGTCAGTCTGGGTATTGCCACCTTGTTACATGTCGTGCCGATTAATTTGGCTGCAGCACATCAAGGTGGTGCGGTACTCTTGTTTGCCGCATCGCTTTGGGTGAGTCATCGCTTGAGAAAATCAGCATAGAGCGGCAATCATGCATAAAATATTGCGGCAACATAGGCAATTTATTACACATCAACCAAATCAACTAGGTTTGTAGAGAATAGGGAACGAAAAAACTACCCGGGAATGACGCAAATGATTTGTCTGGATTACCCTTTATGCCAGAGGCGTTGCGGATAAAATGGACAGAATGGCTACAAGCGGCACCGAAGATATGATTTCAGAAAGTCTATGAAGGTTAAAAAAGATTAATCCTGACAAAAAACAGTCTGCGTGAAATTTAGGCAGACTGTTTTTGCGATTTAGTTTATAAAAAGTGTTTTAACTATCTTTTCCAGAGGTGGGCGCATGCCAGCTTTACGGCCTTCGGCCAATGCTTTTTCAGGGTCTGTTCCCTGGCTGATAAGATAACTTGCCCAAATTGCTCCAGCCCGATTACCCGATCCACAATGCACCAGAATGGGTTTGGGTGATTGATTCATCGCTTTTGTGAAAGCTTCCAGGTGTTCGTTGCTCAGATCGGCGACCGTCATCGGGATATTGACATAGACCATTCCCGCACCCTCCACCAGTGCTTTTTCTTCACGTGTACCTTCATTAACCGTGCGCATATCGATGACTGTTCTAAAGCCATGCGCCGCCAGTAATGGCGCGCCGCCATCGCCGATTAATCCGGATGTGGCCACTTGTGGAGTAGCACGGTTGTAGTTTTGAACAGTGCTGACCTGGTGTCCGAATGGAATTCGTTCAGCAAACGCGGTGCTTGATAGCAGTGCAACAAGCGCAAGGGTAAGTGTGACTAAATATTTCATGATAAGCCTCGTTTCTTATGGAATTTAGTTCTTTAATGTATAAATCAGACAATCTGGATGATAAGGTAAAAACTGACAAGTTTGTAGTTTTTTGGTTAATCCAGTTCTTGTTGACTTTAACCGGAATCATGATAAAGCGGATAAAGCCTGGAACGACCAATTTCGAAGAATATTCTTACTTCGTTTGTTCAATAGCCCACTGATAAACCTGATCAAATTTACTTTGACCAGGTGAGGGCGGGTCGAGCAGCGGGCGCATGCGGTTTTCATGTTCGAAGAAATAGCCATTATGTGGATACAGACGCGGCTGATGCGGCGCATCGACGATATTGAGACCGTCAACCCTGCGTTGCCATAAAAACTCGGATGCCTGCTTGAGATTGCTTAAGACAGCGCGTTGCTGATCCGTATTTGCGGCCAGCAAATCCCACAGTTTTGCCGCTTCGAGCGGCCAGATATTAACCCCGTTCTGTTCACCACCAATACCCGCAACAAAGGATTGTCCATCGGGAGAGAATGAGAACGGATGATTACCCGGCAGTTCATGCAGCTTGTTGCCGGTTCGGGTATCCCAGAAAATCAATGCTCCATTTCCTAATCGAGTGGCAATCACTCGGCTGTCGGGACTGAATGCGCCAATTCCACTTTCATCAATCTTTCCAGGTATTGTGTGCAGTCTTTGTCCGTTGGTGACATCCCAGAGCGCGACTTCGCTCTCTCCGGTATCTGCGGCCAGAATTCTGCTATCGGGACTGAATGCCAGCGATCCACTGCCATTTTTCAATACATGCAATATGGGTAGTGATTCCATGTTCCATAAATAAATCTCATCAGGAGTTATTCCAGAACGATTGCTAGCCAGAAATTTACCATCTGGACTGATGGCCAGTGCATTGGGTGGCATACTGCTACCGGTGGGTAGGATTTCAATCAGATCGCCGGTCTCGACGTTCCAGACCTTTAACGATTCCCTGGCTCCCGTAATCAGTTTCTGATTATCAGGGGTGAACGCAAGGTGGGTTACCGTGTGTTTATCACCCGGCAGGGTTTGATGAAGGGTTCCTTCAGGGATTTTTCGTATCTGAATAGATTGCCCATTAGGTCCTTGAGCGGCCAGAAAATAACCATTCGGACTGAATACAATGCGTTCCAACCTATCACTACCGGCAACTTCGCCATATTCAATCGGTTTGCCCAGTAACTGCCCGGCGTCGATATCCCACAGGTTTACGTATGCACCATAGTATTGGGTAATGATTTTTTTGCCATCCGGGGTAAACGCAATTTTTTGGAGAATGCCAGCGTGATGGCCGATCTGTTTGATCAATGTATCGTTTTGCAGGCTGCGAATTTGGATGGATTCGTTCTCTCCGGCGCTGGCCAACCATTGACCGTTGGGGCTAAGCGCGGATTTTTCAGCACGAACCGTTGTTCGATCGTTTTTAACCAGCAGCAGACCACCCATCCAGGCAGGCAAGGACAATTGGTTTGTGCCACTCTGTTCGTTCAAATGGACGGCTTCCAGTACTTCGTCCGGCGTCAGCCATTCCTTTGTTTGAGTGTTGAGAATTTCTAGCTGACCACCGGCTACCATTAGCAGGTTATTGGATAAAAACTGTATAGCCTGAGCCATGCCCCTGGTCTTTTGACCCACGGCAAAGGTATCCACTTTTGCTCCCGAGCCGGTTTCCCATAAGTGGATATTGCCTCGTGGATCAAAAAAAGCGATCAACGCGCCATCCGGGCTGAATAATTGTACGGTACTGTGTGCGCCGGCGCCCAAGTCAAAAGAATGCATCAAAGATTCAGTGTTGACGTTCCACAGCCAGAAATTGCTGCTGCTACCACCTAATAACCCACCGCCATCCGGGCTAAATAATAACGTACCGCCATGCGTGCTAAAGACCACTGAATTTGCGGATTGTTCATGCGGCAGGGTCTGACTGTTTTCAGCCGTTGCAATATTCCATAGACTGACTGTTTCGCCTCCGTTCTTGCTGCGATTAAACGATGTCACTGCAATCGTTTGACTGTCGGGGCTGAAAGTAAAGTCCGTAATATTTTGTTGTCGAATGTCAATGGTGTGATGCAGTGCGCCACGTTGTATATCCCACAGTATCAGGGATCTCGTATCCGGTGAGAGGGTGGCAATAAATCGGCCGTCAGGGCTCACAATAAACCCCTGGGACATGCTATTGCCATCGAAACGTTGCAAAAGCTCACCGCTAGTCGCATTCCAAACGCTGACCGGGCTTCTGTTCGACCCGACTGCAAGCCAGGGTTGATTGGGATGAAATGCGATATCCCAGGAAGCGACACTTTGACTGGGTAATTCACGTGTAAGATGGCCTGAATGCGTATCCCATAGCTCAACGACAGGCGACATGCCAGCCAGAGCGAGCTTGTTTCCGTCGGGGCTGAAGCGGGCTTCTTGATTGGTGCTATCGATTTTCGTTTTGTTGAGTGTTAATTTGGCTGCACTGCCGCCAGCATTGATCATGCGCAAGGTCTTGTCTTCACAGCCTGCCAACAGCATTTGATCGTCACTGGAAAACGCGATGCTTCGCATCCATTGGCAATCGGTATTGACAATACGATCAAGGTCGCCCGTGGCGGTGTTCCACATATAAACCTGATTGTTTTTTGGCGCAGCGATCAAGCTGCCATTGCTGGTAAATGCGATTCTATCGGACCCAAAATCCATGGGTATCGCCCGCAGCAATTGTCCGTTATGCACATCCCATAAATGCATGGCGCTTTTAGCAGGAATATAATCATAATCGGTTGTGGCGAAAATCTGCCCCGTTGGGTCGAAACCCAGGCCGGACAATCGCTTTAAGGATGCGCCATCAAACTTGTGCAACACCTTTCCGCTGAGCATGTCCCAAAAGCGGATGACCAGATCGTCGTCAATCGTGACGCCATTGAGTGTATTGCTGTTGGAATCGAAAGCCGTCCAGACTGCGCCATACTTGCTGTTGAATCGTTTGAGCAGTTTTCCATTGGTGACCGACCAGAGAAAAGCAGTATTTTCACTGCTTGCCGCAAGAAGAGTGCCGTCGTGACTGAATGACAAGTTTGAAATCCCCTTCACTTCAATTTTCTCGTCTCCCGTGGTGGGCGATAGCACATGCAATAGCTTATGGTTTATAGCGTCCCATATTCTGACGGTGCCGTCGTATGATCCTGAAGCCAGTATATTGCCGGCCGAATCAAATTTGACGTCAAAAATATTAGATGAATGGCCTTCGAAGGTTGAAACGAGCTGACCGGTTGCCACATTCCAGAGCCGTACCGTTTTGTCTATTGAACCCGATGCAACGAGTTGTCCATCGGGATTGCCCGCAATGCTGTAGATAACGCCCCAGTGACCGTCGCCCGGTTGGATGGGCTTTCCTGTACCGGCATCCCAGATGCGCGCAGACCGGTCGGAGGAAACTGTCGCCAAATACTTGCCATCCGGGGTAAACGCAATACCATTAACGGAATCGCTATGGCCCTGAAGTACTTCAACCTCACGATCATTATTCAAACTCCATAGGTGTGTTACACCTTTCTTGTTACCAGCAGCTAATGCTAGGCTATCAGGTCTGAAGGCCAAACTGGTAATCATGCCGCCATCTTGCTTCAACTGACGCCAGAGTGCCTCAGTTTGAATTTTCATGATGTTTACATGATTTGAGTCTGTGATTGCCAGCAAGCTTGTGTCCGGACTGAATGTGATATTATTTACTAGATAAACAACACCTGCGGCACGTTTGGAAGTTTCTTCGGGTGATATTCCTAACGACGACTGAAGCCATTCGGATTTTCGGGCTAAATCTATAGATTCATCGATTGGTTTGAAGGTATGAATCAATTCGTCGCTGTCGATTGCATAAATAAGGGCTTTATTTGAATCGTTACTGACCGCCAACCACTTTCCCGAAGCATCAAGGTCAAATGCCCATGGTCTTACTTCTGTTTTGAAATGTCTTATTTCAGTATCTGTGTCATTCGGCGTCCATTCCAGAATACCTTTAGACGACGAGATGGCCAGACGCTGACCATCCGGAAAGAACTTTAAATCGTAAAGATCGTCTTTTTGTTCCAGCACATGCTGTTTATTTCCGCTATTCAGGTCCCACAGTTGTGCACGAAAAATATTGTTGCTACGGGAAACGGTTGCGACAAACTGATTATCAGGTGAAAAAGCCAGCCCTGAAATGGGTCCCTGTTTAGGGTCTTCAAACCGGCGTACCAGTTGTCCGCTGGCAATATCCCAGAAAAAGAGCTGTTTGTTTAGACCAAATGCGCCTTTCTGGCCTTGTCCTACAGCCAGCAATCGTCCATCAGAACTGATTGCAGCCTGGCCAAGGCTGTCACCCAGATCCATACTCGGTGAAAACCAGTATTCATTAAATGCATTGCGTATTAATCCACCAAATAATAATGCGCCAATGGTTTCTTCAGATAGCGCCTGTTTTTCTGCCGGTATCGGCAACAGAGCGGCTTCCAGTGCATACAGCCAGGCTGCGCGATAATGACCAGTATCATTGTTGTCATGTGCATCGGTAAGCGCATTCAGCGAGCGTTCTTCGTAGAAATTGGCTGATTTGAAATTGGCCGACAGCAAGTTTTGTTGCGCCTCTTGTTCGGAAATCAAGGCCCAGTAGAGAAAACCTGCAAGAAGGGTAGTAACACTTCCCCACACTATTTTTTCAATTCTGGCATTGCGTTGTCGATGCGTGATCGAGCGCTGTATGTACGGCTTAATATCTGAAATTGGAATGTCTTTATCTACAGTCAGCAGTTTGCGGCCGTCTTCCAGCTCACTGCCGCTTGGCAACAGTCGGTCATTCGGGCATTTGTTTTCCTGCCATACCTGCATACGATCGCGTATGCGTTCACGAATGCGCAGATTGTCACGATTGGTATCAATCCATGCTTTCAAGCGCTTCCAGCGTTGCAACAAGGCTTCATGCACGATTTCGGCGTAGCGCGCGCCTTCCTCATCCTGGTGCTGATCGTTATCATTTTTAGCCGATGACAGCGTAATCAAACGCAAACTGCCGGTATGACTAGACGGGTTAGTGGTTGCTCCAGAAAGATAAAGCAGCACTTGTTCGAGCTGTTGCGGATGCTCACTATCGGCTATCAATTCATCGACCTGAATACGCCGGCGTGTATCCGGTATAGGGCTGTCTCCAATTTGCACCATGGCCAGCAACGCATGCCGGGCCAGTTTTTGTTCTGTATCATTTAATGCGTTGAATAGCTGTTCAGCCTGTTCATGCAAGGCGCCGCCAACGCCACCCAGTTGATGTAATGTAACTTCGGGTTGGATGCCTTGTTGCATGCCTTCCCATATCGAACCCAGCGCGACTTGTAACAACGGCAGTGCGCCATTTCGATCCAATGTTTGTTCTACCAGTTGATCAACGACAACCTCGTTTAATGGTGAGCCGGCGCTTGCCGCGGGAACTGTAATGGCTTGCCGTAAACCCTGCTGGGTTGGAGGGCCCAGCAGTGCTGCTTGCGCAGAAAAAATACCCGCCAATGCTTTATGCCGGTAGGTGAGCTGCTCCAAGAAATCGCTGCGTAGTGTGATAATAATGGCTATCCGGCCTCTCGGCTCACGTGCGGCTTCAAGCAGATTACTGACAAGCATGTCCGCTTCGGCGCTATTCTGGCCAGCCTGTGTGTAAATTTCTTCAAACTGGTCGGCAACAATTAATAGATGCTGACTGGCTTGCGATTCCGAATCCGTTTCTGCATTCAGTGCATCAACGATATCGGCCAATCCGTTAAAATGCCCATCGATTTTTTGTTTAAGCAGCATTTCATATTCATGAATGCGCGTAGCTTTGGAAGTGTCTTCTGGACTTAGACGCGCCAGCGCGATAGCCAATTGACGCAGCGGCCTGTTGCGTGGCGTGAATACCAATACATGAAGCAGTCCCTTTCCGGGCGGTGCAAATACTTTGCGCAGACGTGGCAACAAACCGGCTTGAACCAGTGAAGACTTGCCGCTGCCGGAAGGTCCGATAACAAAAAGGATACGCGCTGGTGTCGAATCATGTAACGGTTTGTCAATCAGGCTCTGGAATTGCTGCTGATACTTTTCGATCTCTTCGTCGCGTCCGAAAAATCGTTCCGTATCGCTCTCCTTGAATGCTGTCAGTCCCTGGTAAGGATTTTCACCCGTAGCGAAAGGAGCATTTATGACCCGCAGGTGTTGACGCAGTGCTTTGGTCAGCTGTAGCAAACCGGAATTGTCCGTACCGCTTATCCAGCCTGTTAAATCTGCAGTCTGGATGCGGCTGAATCCATAGGGGGGTTCAATTGACTCAATATAAACGGGAAAGAGCAGATGATTGCGTTTGCCATACTCGGCTTCTTCGAGCACGAGGGTGTTCAAAATTCTGTGTCAGTTTGCCAATCACCTAACGCGCTTCGCTTGTTGACCACTGAAACCGGTGACCGATCGACACAATTCGTGTCGATACGCTAACCAGTTTCAGCGGTGACATAAAAATCTGTATTAAATTCATAAATCCAACGCCGCATCCAAACGACCCTCAAAATATATCGCTAACTGGGATAATGTCAAATTCCAGTTCTGTATCGGCATCGTCCATTTCTTGCTGGCATTTTTAATTCCGACATACAGTAGCTTTAGTAGACTGTTTTCATTCGGAAATCCACCTTTGGTTTTTGTCAGTTTGCGAAATTGGCGATGTACGGCCTCAATGGTGTTGGTTGTATAAATCACACGGCGTATCGGTTCAGGATATTTGAAGTATACCGATAAATTTTCCCATTTGTTGCGCCAGGATTGAATCACGATGGGATACTGTTTTCCCCATTTGGCTTCCAATGCATCAAGCGCATCTTCAGCTGCATCAATGGTCGGCGCTTTGTATACCGGTTTCAGGTCAGCCATGAATGCTTTTTGATTTTTTGACGCCACATATTTCATCGAATTGCGGATTTGATGAATAATGCATAACTGAACCTCGGTTTCTGGAAAAATACTGTTGATTGCCTCAGGAAAACCCACGAGTCCATCAACGGCGGCAATAAGGATATCCTGTACGCCACGGTTATTTAAATCTGTCAGTACGGAAAGCCAAAACCGGGCGCCTTCGCTTTCCGATACATACAACCCTAGTACTTCCTTCTTTCCTTCAATGTTTAAGCCAAGTACGGTATAAACTGCCTTGCTGACATACCGGCCATCGTCTTTCACTTTGTGATGTATGGCATCCAGCCACACGAACGGATAGTGACTATCCAATGGCCGTTGCTGCCATTCCCTAAGCTCCGGAATAAGCTTGTCAGTGACTGCACTGATCGTCGCCGATGAAACGTCAATGCCGTATATCTCGGCAATATGCCCAGAGATATCCTGATAGCTGGAGCCCAACGCAAATAACGATAGAATTTTGCGTTCGATTTCATCGGTAAGATGAGTCTGATGCTTTTTAACCAACTGAGGTTCAAATGTACCGTTGCGGTCTCTGGGTGTTTCCAGTTGAAAACTACCTGATGCTGATTTTACAGTCTTTGGCGTCGTGCCATTCTTCCGGTTCTGTTCATCCCCGGATTTGATATGCTGTTCAAGTTCCGCCGCCAATGCAGCTTCAGTGAGTTGTTTGATCAATGGCGTTAATATGCCATCTTTTCCATTCAAATTCCGCCCCGCTTTCAAGGATTCCAAGGCTTCTTCAAAATCAAATTGCACTGTAGTCTTGTTCATTCGTCACTCCTATAAAATTTAATACTAAAGGAATGACACAGAATTTCTAATACTCCCTCGAGCACAAAGTCACTCTCGCGCGAACTGGCGGACCAGAGCACCACAACAGTTTTGGCGGCATGTAATTCCTGTTCGATTTCCTGATGCCAGCGCTGGCCTACATGTGTTTGCCTGTCGATAAATACCGTCCAGCCAGATTCTTGCAAATACCGGATTAATTTATCGGCGATTGACAAATCCTGTCTGGAATAGCAGATAAAAATATCACTCATGGGTGAGTTTTTTCATGAAGTCGTAAACAACGATCTATTCCAGGATTATAAGTATATTCCTGTAGTTTTGTTTTATTTTGTTATCTGCTTAAACAAGGCTCAAATATGAGTTTGCAGAGAAATTCGAAAATTTACTCGCTGTAAATTCGCACGACTCTTATGCATTTAGAGGAATTACAAGGGATTGATTGAAATGTCCGGTACTTTCTTGACTGCTTTGTGATGTTGAATTTATTACCTTGAACATGAAGCTACCGATAGAAATCGGTAGCTTTTAAACAATATGATTGCCTGACTGTAATCTACTGTATATTTCAGGTTAATTAAAGTACTGGGGTAAGGTATGTAATATCAGAAGGCACGATCCAGTCATCTACAGCTATAGCGAGTAAATCTCCATCACTATAAATAAAGGTGTCGGGTAGATAGGGATTTCCAAAATTATAAACCGGTACCAGATTTATGCTGCCCTTCAGGGAACTATACATTTGTATATGATCCGATTCTGCCCTATTAAAATCCCAGATATAATCAACATCAGAACCTAATTCAAGCCAAAAAGTATCGCTTCCGCTGCCACCATAAAGGTTGTCGTTACCAGCGCCACCTTCTAATATATCGTTACCTGATCCTCCAGAAAGATAATCACTTCCTGCGTCGCCGCGAAGATGATCGGAACCTGATTCTCCATAAAGCCGATCATTTCCGGTGCCGCCGAAGATATTATCACCATCAGCTCCGCCGTATAAATAATCGTTTCCTCCATTTCCTTCTATCCAGTCATAACCACCTAACCCGTAGATAGTATCTGAATAATTAGTTCCAGATAATAACAAATCACTATTTTTGGTTCCATATTTAGTACTCATGTGCTTATATATCCTATTGTTTATAAATTGATTAATCTAAAGACTGATGTCTTTGCTTTATAAAAAATTGTGTTATCTTTATAAACTAAAATCATCACTGAGTTTTAATGTGTTTTAATACAATTGATAACATTTTACGATTGTGACTTTAACGGTTTCTAATCGAATAGACTGTGATTAAACGCACGCTTATACTTCAATCTATCTTACTTGCTGTAAAAGTTTTTCCATCTGGAATAAATAAGTTAGCCTGCTTTCATGACGCAAAATAATCCATGGCATTGTTGGTCAATTGATAAAACAGCGCAAACGCTCAACAGTAATTATTCGCAAGGGCTCACGGCTGTAGAGTCAGCCAGGCGCTTAACGCAGTATGGGCCTAACCGTATCGAGCGTGGCATGCAGCGCACGCCGTTGCATATTTTTGTGGCGCAGTTTGCCGATTTCATGATTCTGGTGTTGCTGGTCGCCGCAGTCGTATCGGGCATCGTGGGCGAATTGCGTGATGCGGCTGCTATTATTGTCATTGTCATACTCAACGCCATTATTGGCACCGTTCAGGAATACCGTGCTCAGCGGGCAATAGCGGCGCTGCAAAAAATGGCCGCGCCAGATGCAACCGTCATCCGTGACGGAAAAACCGAATCGATTTCAGCATCTAGCCTGGTGCCGGGTGACCTGGTTTTGCTGGAAGCGGGCAATGTGGTACCGGCAGATTTGCGGCTTTTTGAAACCAGTCAGTTGTACGTGGATGAGTCCGCGTTGACCGGTGAATCGCATACGGTTTCCAAACATACCGAAGCGCTTGAGGAAAATGATCTCCCTCTGGGTGATCGCCGCAACATGGCATTTAATGGCACGATGGTTACCCGTGGAAACGGCAAGGGACTGGTTGTGGCGACAGGGATGAATAGCGAGATTGGCAATATCGCAGAACTACTCCAGCAAGCAGAAAGCGCCAGAACGCCTTTGCAGATCCGTCTGGCGCGGTTTGGAAAACACCTGGCACTCGCGATACTTGCTGTCTGTGCATTAATTTTTGCCGCTGGGTTGTTGCAACAACAACCCGTGTTATTGATGTTTCTCACGGCTGTGAGTCTCGCTGTCGCCGCGATTCCCGAAGCGCTGCCAGCGGTCGTGACGATTTCACTGGCACTCGGCGCGCGCAAGTTGAGCCGACGCAATGCGCTGGCAAGAAGACTTCCTGCAGTCGAAACACTGGGGTCGGTGACTTACATTTGTTCGGATAAAACCGGCACGTTGACCCAAAACCGCATGCATGTGGAAGTGTTGTTTGCGGATGACCAACAGTTGAATGCACTGCCTGCCGGGGAAAACCAGAATCTGCAAAGTCTGCTATGGCAGCGGCTAGGTCAGGCTTTGGCGCTCAATAATGAAGTGGACAATCGTTCATCCAATCAAGAAGAATTTGTACATGAATCATTGGCGGGCGATCCTACAGAGATTGCCCTGTATCTGGCTGCAAAACATGCTGGATTTGATAAAGAGACATTATCCGGACAGTTGCCGAAGGTGGGTGAACTGACCTTTGATGAAGAACGTAAGTGCATGACGACCATACATCAATTGGATGCAAATGTAGTGAGTTTTACCAAAGGCGCACCGGAGGCGGTACTGGCAGTTTGCAAAAGCACACTGACCACCAAGGGTTACCAGGAATTCGACCAGAAACGGGTTCTGGAAAAGTCGGATGAACTGGCTGAAGACGGTTATCGCGTGCTAGCCATTGGATTCAGGGAGTATGCCACCATGCCGGACGAACAATCGCCGGAAAAAATAGAATCCGAATTGATTTTTCTGGGGCTTGTCGCCCTGATGGATCCGCCACGTGAAGAAGTGCCACAGGCTGTTGCCGATTGCCAGGCTGCGGGTATCGTGCCGGTCATGATTACTGGGGACCATCCGGCCACTGCACGCAGTATCGCGCGGCGTTTGGGAATTGCCGATGATCATGACCACGTCATGACCGGAAAGGAACTGGAAAGGCTCTCCGATGCTGAACTGGCTGACCAGGTGAAGAATTTGCGTATTTATGCGCGCGTGGATCCCAGACAGAAAATCCGCATTGTCAGTGCACTGCAGCAGCAGGGTGAATTTGTCGCCATGACCGGTGACGGTGTGAATGACGCGCCCGCGCTGAAACGCGCCGGTATCGGTGTAGCCATGGGCAAGAAAGGCACCGATGTCGCGCGTGAAGCAGCCGATATGGTTTTGCTTGACGACAACTTCGCCACTATTGTCGCTGCGGTCAAGGAAGGACGGCGCATTTTTGATGATATCCGCAAATTCATCAAATACACCATGACCAGCAATTCCGGCGAAATCTGGACGCTGGTGCTGGCGATGCTGCTGGAGTTGCCACTGCCGTTGCTGCCGATTCATATCCTGTGGATCAATCTGGTTACAGACGGATTGCCCGGTCTCGCGCTCGCTTCGGAACCCGCCGAACGCAAGGTCATGCAGCGCGCGCCGCGACCGCCGCAGGAAAACATTTTTGCACACGGCATGTGGCAGCACATTGTCGTCATCGGTATTCTGATCGGTGTGCTGTCGATCGGTGCGCAAATCTGGGCGCTCGACCGTCAAGTGGAACATTGGCAGACCATCGTGTTCACGACGCTGACATTTGCACAGTTATTCCATGTCATGGCCATACGCTCGGAACGCGATTCATTATTCCAGATCGGTGTTGCCAGTAATCCCCAGTTGCTCGTCGCGGTATTCCTGACTGTTCTGCTGCAACTCGCGGTGATTTATGTGCCGGTCTTCAATGACATCTTCAAGACTTCACCATTGCCTGCATATGATTTGTTTATCTGCGTTTTACTGGCTGCTGTCGTCTTTGTCGCGGTTGAAATTGAGAAATGGATGGTGCGGCGGGGGTGGTTGTATGGGAATCAATAACTTGTGAACATCTCTAAAAATCCATATTTTGTCACAATACGTCGTTGTCCGCAAAAAATACTTCCTTACATATCAATCATATGCTGCGTCAATATTTTTTGTTCTCGCCTCGTCTTGTTTAAAACTCTGAATTTTTAGAGGTACCCTTGTATGGTTTCTGGTCAAATAAATGCACGAATAGTATGATAATGGCTGGTTTTATAGTGGAGTTAGCAAGACTCATATGCAAATACCTTCTACATCTACAGTCTCGCGTGATGATTTTGTTTTTATCAGTTATGCGCGTGCTGACGATCAGAAACCACCGTTTGAAGAGTCTACACAGGGTTGGGTGACTTTTTTCTGGCATCAGTTGCGTTTTGAATTGACTGATCGTGGTGCGAAGCAGGCGGAACTCTGGCTCGACCGTTACCAGATTGAACCTGCCGAAGCGTTCACGCCAAAAATAGAGCAGGCGCTGGCACAGGCCAGTATGCTAATTGCTGTATTTTCCGAAAACTGGGTGCAAAGTACATGGTGCCAGGAAGAAATTGATTGGTTCGGAAAACAACACACCGACGCCAGTGATCGAATTGTGCCGGTTTATAAAAGCGATCTACACCGGGAACTTTTGCCGGTGCTGATACGAGGTTATCAGGCTCGAGTCGGTTTTCGTTTTTTCACGTCGGACGATACCGGAAAAATTCATGAGTTCTACTGGCGCGGCCTGAAAGACCAGGACGCCTACTTCGATCTGGTCAGACAGATTGCACAGTTTATTATTGAACGGCTGGGTATTGTGCCGTCAAAGCCGATGACGTCGTTAAAACCGTCTGTATCGGGACAGGGAAAAACAGTGTTTGTTGCTGTGGCAGCCAGTGATTTGAAAGACGCCCGTCAGCGGCTGGTTAATGATCTGAAATCATCCGGTTTTACCGTGTTGCCGGAAGACAGCGCATTGCCTGAAACCAGCGATGCACTGGAGGCAATGCTGAACAAAGCGCTGACTGAAGCGGAATACGCCGTGCATTTGATCGGTGAAAACCGTGGCATAACGGTTGAAGGCGGTTCGGAACCGATTGTCAATCAGCAACTGCGGCTTGCGCGTCAGGCAGGATTGCCACGCATTCTCTGGGTGCCGCGCTGGCTGCCTAACCACAGGGGCAGTCCGCGTAATCCGTTTGACATTATCAAGCGTTTTGATGGATTGAAGGAACAAGAAGAAATTCATCATGGCGTAGTCACCGATCTTTCGCAATGGCTGCGCCAGCGGATTCAACCGGTTTCAAGTGCAAACGATGCCTTGAACGCAACCAGTTCGACTTCGTTCGATCGTATTTGTGTTATGTCGGCGCATGAAGACGATGACGAACTGGCCGCCGATCTTGCCAATCTACTTCAGCGCAGCGGATTTTCCGTGCGGCCTTGCTTCAGCGATGACAGTTCTGATTTTGAGTCGACACCAGCGTCTCAGAGCGGTTATGCGTTGATATTGATACCGTGGAATCAAGCTGATGGGGGCGATTTGGATGCGATGCTCGACAGGTTTGTTCCAGCGGGGCAAATTGTCTGCCTGCGGCTGCCCGGTGGCGATGAAAAGGCAAAACGCCGTTTTTTCCGTGAAAATATTGTGCTGGAGAAGCTTGATACGCTGCCTGCTGACCGCAATGCAGTCATTGCATTGTTCGAAGCATTGGGCATTGTTGTCCTGCCGTCCCGATCAACCCAGGCTGAAGAAAAAACATGACGGAATCGAAAAAGAAAGCGGAAGTCAATGCGTTGATCCCGTTTGTTGGTCTGCGGCCGTTTGATAGCGCCGATCACCGCTGGTTTCATGGCCGCGAACGTGAAATTGCGGCATTGTTGCGCAAGGTGCGCAACAACCGGTTTACCGCGGTCGTGGGTGCATCAGGTTCGGGCAAATCATCGCTGGTGCGCGCGGGAATTCTGGTGCCGCTTGCCGAAGATGGCTGGCAGGCGATTATCGCCAAACCTGGTTCGGCGCCGATATCCAAATTAGCCGCTGCGTTGAGTAAAACGGCGCACGGTTTAAAGACGGGCGAAACAACTGGCGATAGCCTGGCTGATGCGCGTTTGTTCCGCTATGACGTCTTGTTGCGCCAATCGGCCTACGGCCTGACTAAAATTTGTCAGCAGCTTGCGTCCGATGCGCCGCGCCTGGTGCTGGTGATCGACCAGTTCGAAGAATTGTTCCGCTATGGCGAGGAAGCGCAAGGGGCTGAAAGAGCAGCAATGGTGGAGGAAAGCCGCGCGTTTGTCGAACTGCTGCTGACCGCAGCATCGCAGGCTTACGGCCGTTTGCATGTCATTCTGACCATGCGTTCCGACTTTTTCGGCAATTGCGCGGTATACGATGGGTTAGCCGAGGCGGTCAGCGCGTCGCAATACCTCGTACCCTTGCCGCGGCGCGATCAAATGCAGGATATCATCCGCAAACCCGTTCTCGACGCCGGTGGCGCAATCGATGAATCGCTGGTGCAGCGGCTGCTGCTTGAAGTGGCCGAACAGACCGAACATTTGCCCTCGTTGCAGCACACGTTGCGGCGGTTATGGGAAATGGCGCCGGTTGAGTCCGGGCAGCGCCGGTTGCGTGAGGAAGATTATCAGACAATTGGCGGTATCGCCGGTTCGATCGATTTCAAGGCGGAACAGATCGTAGCTGGACTCATACAAATACACCCGGAAGATTTCAGTACGCTGAAACGCGTGATGAAAGCGATTACCGATCTTGACGAGCAGGGCCGCGCGACACGGCGGCCGCAGAAACGCAGTGATCTGCTGGCACTGCTCACAGAAGCGGCCAAAGATGAGCAATTAGCTAAAGCAACACTGAACCGTGTGCTTGCAGTGCTGGCCAGCGAAGAAATAAGCTATATTCAGCTGGGCGGCAGTGACGATCCGGAAATCGATATCGGCCATGAAGCGCTGATCCGCAGCTGGCGGCGGTTATGCGGCGAAGACCGTCGGTTTAAAAACGGATGGCTTGTTGAAGAACGTGATGACGGCCATTACTGGTGGGATCTGGTGCGGCGTGAGAAAAACCAGCAGGAATTGTCTCTGACCGATGCGTGGCAGGCGCGCCGCTGGATCAAGCGGAAGAAAATCGGTCCGGTTTGGGCGAAACGATATGGCGATGCCTGGGAAATGATACGTCAGTTCATCCGCAAGAGTTTAATTAAAAATGGCGTAATCGCTGTTTCGATCTTGAGCGCGATTACCGTGGTTTTGACAATCAGTATCGGGTTGGCATGGATGAATTATGAACTGGCGCAGAATAATGCCAGGGAAGCGTTGAGAAACCTTGAGCAGGCAAAACGTCAGGAAGTGGAAACAATACGCCAGGCACGTGCAGCGGCATTGGTGGCCACAGGCTATGCAAAAAGTTTTGTCGATAGCGGTAATGCCCGTATCGGCGCGTTGATTGCGCTCAAAGTGATGCCTGAAAGTCGTAGAAGAGACGATCCCAGTTATGTGCATGAAGCAGGGGCTGTATTTCTTGATGCTTTGGTAAAGCCTATTGAGATTAGGCGATGGATGCAGCCGAGCCCAATATCCAGTTTTGCGGTGTCACCCGATGGCAGTTACATGGTATCGGGCGATAGTAACGGCGTGTTGCGTTTGTGGGATGTTTTTGCGGGAAAGCAAGTTCGTGAATTAACCGGCCATGATGATCGTGTGACAAGTATTGCGTTTTCACCCGATAATCGGCGCGTGGCGTCGGGTAGCTTTGACGGCACAATCCGCTTGTGGGATACACAAACCAGTAGACTGACAGATCAGCCAATCGGTTTCAGTCATGTAGGCTCTGCTATAGGGCCAATTTTAAGCGTCGCGTTTTCTCCCGATGGCGACCGTATTGTTTCTGGCAGCAGAACTGGGGGGGTACGTATCTGGGATAGTCAAACAGGGGCGCAGATCGCTGGTCCGCTGACAGGTCATCAGGATGCCGTTACAAGCGTAGCCTTTTCTCATGGCGGCAGCCGTATTGTATCGGGCAGTAAGGATAAAACAGTGCGAATATGGAATGCCCAGTCAGGAGAAGCAGTAGGTGAACCACTGACCGGACATGAAGAGGCGGTTACAAGCGTTGCATTTTCAGCGGCAAACAGTGCTGTTATTGTTTCGGGCAGTCACGATGGTACGATACGTGTGTGGCTTGGAGGGGAAAGTACAAAAAAATTGGCAGGTCATCAAGGACCGGTAAACAGTGTCGCTTTTTCACCCGATGGAAGTCAGGTGGTTTCGGGTGGCGACGATAAGACGGTACGTATTTGGAATGTGGAAATTAAAAAGCAAATAGGAAAACTTTTGGCAGGGCATGAAGCAAGTGTTACAGGTGTTACATTTTTGCCTAGTGGCAATTTTATCCTATCAGGTGGTCAAGACAAGACGTTTCGTGTCTGGGATGTATCGATCGGTAAGTCAATCGGGGAGCCGCTTGAAGGGCATGGATATCGCGTTAATAGTGTAGCGTATTCGCCCGATAGCAGCAGCATTGTTTCGGGTAGTTGGGATAAAACGCTGCGCATTTGGGATGCGCAGACCGGAAAGCAGTTAGGTGAACCGTTGAAGGGTCATGAAAACTCTGTTTTGAGTGTGGCATATTCGTCCGATGGCAACCGCATCGTTTCGGGGAGTTCTGATAAAACGCTGCGTATCTGGGATGCGCTGACTGGAAAACTGATTGGCGAACCGTTCAAGGGCCATGAAGGTTCTGTTAGGAGCGTAGCGATTTCGCCCGACGGCGGCCGCATAGTGTCAGGGAGTTCTGACAACACGCTACGTATCTGGGTTGCGCAAACGGGAAAACAGATCGGCGAACCACTTCAAGGACATGAAGATGGAATTTGGAGTGTTGCCTTTTCGCCCGATGGTAGTCGCATTGTTTCGGGAAGTGAAGATAAAACGCTACGCATCTGGGATGTTCTGACCGGCCATATGATCGGCGAACCGCTCAAGGGCCATGAAGAACCTGTTTTGAGTGTCGCGTTTTCGCCCGATGGCAAGCGCATTGTTTCGGGGAGTTCCGACAAGATGCTGCGTATCTGGGATGCGCTGACGGGCCAACCAATTGGCGAACCGTTCAGCGGTCATGAAGACAGAGTTACGAGTGTGGTGGTTTTCCCTGAGGGCAAGCGCATTGTTTCGGGGAGCTGGGATAAAACGTTGCGCATCTGGGATGTACAGACAGGCAAACCGGTTGGTGAACCACTGAAAGGCCATGGAAGTCGTGTTTCAAGTGTGGCGGTTTCGCCCGATGGCAAACGGATCGTTTCTGGTAGTTGGGATTATACATTGCGTATCTGGGACGCGGGATTAATTATGGCATCATTAGAGGAGTTGGTTGAGAAGGCGGAAAAACTTTGCCCGTTAAGCCTGGAAGAACGCCAGCAATTGCATCTGATCGACCCGCAGGCTGAAGCCGCACAAAGACCGTTGACCCCCGACCAGCAGCGTGCCTGCGGATAGTGATTTAGAGCTTTTTACAGGAATTTGAATGCGTAATCATTGAAGCCGTTATGAGCTGCTGCGGTTCAGTTTCAGTGGAACACAAAAAAGCGTGGTGATCAACGCTGATGCGCGGTTGGACGGAACGCGAAATCAAAATCGAAATCGAGGGTGTTCAAAATTCTGTGTCAGTTTGCCAATCACCTAACGCGCTTCGCTTGTTGACCACTGAAACCGGTGACCGATCGACACAATTCGTGTCGATACGCTAACCAGTTTCAGCGGTGACATAAAAATCTGTATTAAATTCATAAATCCAGCGCCGCATCCAAACGCCCCTCAAAATATATCGCAAGCTGGGATAATGTCAAATTCCAGTTTAGTATTGGCATTGTCCATTTCTTGCTGGCATTTTTAATTCCGACATACAGTAGCTTTAGTAGACTGTTTTCATTTGGAAATCCACCTTTGGTTTTCGTCAGTTTGCGGAACTGACGATGTACGGCTTCAATGGTATTGGTTGTATAAATCACACGGCGTATCGGTTCTGGATATTTAAAGTATACCGATAAATTTTCCCATTTGTTGCGCCAGGACTGGATCACGATGGGATACTGTTTTCCCCACTTGGCCTCCAATGCATCAAGCGCATCTTCGGCTGCATCAATGGCCGATGCTTTGTATACCGGCTTCAGATCAGCCATGAACGCTTTTTGATTTTTTGACGCCACATATCTCATTGAATTGCGGATCTGATGAATGATGCACAATTGAACCTCGGTTTCAGGAAATATGCTGTTGATCGCCTCAGGAAAGCCCGTAAGGCCGTCAACGGCGGCAATGAGGATATCCTGTACGCCACGATTATTCAGGTCTGTCAGTACGGAAAGCCAGAATCGGGCGCCTTCGCTTTCCGAAACATACAACCCCAGCACTTCCTTCCTTCCTTCAATGTTTACGCCGAGTACGGTATAAACTGCCTTGCTGACATACCGGCCATCGTCTTTCACTTTGTGATGTATGGCATCCAGCCACACGAACGGATAGTGACTATCCAGCGGGCGCTGTTGCCATTCCCTAAGCTCCGGAATAAGCTTATCTGTGACTGCGCTGATCGTCGCCGTTGAAACATCAATGCCGTACAGTTCGGCAATATGCCCAGAAATATCCTGATAGCTGGAGCCCAACGCAAATAACGATAGAATTTTGCGTTCGATTTCATCGGTAAGATGAGTCTGATGCTTTTTAACCAACTGAGGTTCAAATGTACCGTTGCGGTCTCTGGGTGTATCCAGTTGGAAACTACCTGATGCTGATTTTACAGTCTTTGGCGTCGTGCCATTCTTCCGGTTCTGTTCATTCCCGGATTTTATATGCTGCTCAAGTTCCGCCGCCAATGCAGCTTCAGTGAGTTGTTTGATCAATGGCGTTAATATGCCATCTTTTCCATTCAAATCGCGCCCTGCTTTTAAGGCTTCCAGAGCTTCTTCAAAATCAAATTGCACTGTAGTCTTGTTCATTCGTCACTCCTATAAAATTTAATACTAAAGGAATGACACAGAATTTCTAATACTCCCTCGAAATCTGACATTGAATGATCGAAACTGTCTCATCTTTAGAAACTGCTTCTGCGTCCTCCGCCCCGTTGCCCATTCATAATGATATTATGACCTTTTCCACCGTGCCCGCTATCGACATGAATATGCCCGCTGCTAGAGTTTATTGTTCTGCCAAAGTGTCTTTGATTGCTATAAGAGGACGGGTGATTTCCGAAACTTGCGCCGACACCACTAAAAAACCCCGTATTATTGTAATAGCCTGTTTCCCGTAAAGTCCCGGCCCGTCAGAATGCGGCGTTGCCATACATGCGAGGAGGAAAAGTGCAACAATTCCAGCAGATAAGTAAAGCATTCGTTTTGATTTCATGATGTGCTTCCATGGTGCCCTGAGACTGCGTTAAAACGCAGCCCGGAAACCCTCATTATCATGCAGCTTTGGTTGTTGATTGTTTTCCTGACTTATAAAAAGATTTATCAGAGGATAATTGAACAATATCTGCATCGTTTTTTGCAGTTTGACCAATTTTAAAGATTGAAATAGCGCCCTCAAGCTCCACGGCCTGTTGCTTAAGGATATCTGCGGCGGCGGCAGACTCTTCAACCAAGGCCGCATTTTGCTGTGTTACTTGATCCATTTGTGTCACTGCCTGATTAATTTGTTCAATACCCGCGTTTTGCTCACGCGATGCATCAGAAATTTCTGTCATAACACCGGTTACGCGATTAATCGAATGCGTTATCTCTCCCATGGTAATGCCCAGTTGGTTAATTAACTCTGCGCCTTCATCCACATTTTTAATTGAACCATCAATTAAAGTCTTTATATCTTTAGCAGCAGTAGCACTTCTTTGGGCTAAATTGCGTACCTCAGATGCCACAACCGCAAAACCACGGCCATGTTCGCCTGCGCGTGCAGATTCAACGGCGGCATTTAAGGCAAGAATATTGGTTTGAAAAGCGATGTCATTAATGACATTAATAATGGTGGCTATCTGACTAGATCTATCACTAATAGAAGACATTTTTGCAATGGCGTCTTGCATCATTGCATCGCCTTTCTCCGTTATTTTCCCGGAATTGATAGTCAATTGATAAGCTTGCATGGCGTTATCTGTATTTTGGTTTGCCGTTGATGTGAGTTCTTCCATACTTGCAGATGTTTCTTCGAGAGAAGACGCCTGTTCCTCTGTGCGCTGCGACAAATCCCAATTTCCTGAAGCGATATCCTGAGCTGCAAGGCGTACTGATTGCGCATTAGAATGTACATCAGCTACTGTTGCCCTTAAGTTTATTCCCATTTGTCTAAGTGCATTTACAAGTTCGCTGAATTCGTCATCGCGATTTGACAATGGAATTTGTGTCACAAGATTACCTGCGGCAAGTGTATTGGCAATGCTAATTCCCTGCCGTAAAGGCGAAACTGTATTTTTTATTACATTGACAGCCATTAAGGATATTAACGCGATACCGCTCAATGTTATTCCAACTAGAAAATCGTTCAACCATGAAGGCGTGGTTTGTTGTGTCATTCCCCACCAAGCTACACCGCTGGTAATTATCAGAAATAATAAAGAAATTGTAGCTAAAAGGGCAATACGCTTACTGACTGTCATTCCAAGAAATGACATAATCTTGCTCACAAAATCAGTTCGAACTACTCTGCCCTTTTCAATTCGGAGATTCTTTGCGCTTCCCTCCAATACTTGACGATAAATTGGTATCGTTTTTTCAACTAATTCCCGCGGGGGTTTAGTGCGAACAGACAAATAGCCAGTAATTCTTCCGTTATCCATTAAAGGCGTAGCATTACCCAGCACCCAGTAATAATCACCATTTTTGCGACGATTTTTGACCAGACCAGTCCAGGGCAAGCCAGCTTTCAATGTTTTCCATAAATCTTCAAAAGCTTCCGGCGGCATATCGGGATGTCGAACAATATTATGTGCTTTACCTATCAATTCTTCTTTCGTGAACCCGCTCACCTCAATGAAAGTCGGGTTCACATAAGTTATGCGACCTTTAGTATCAGTTGTTGACAAGATCAATGTATCATCATCAATTGGATATTCAGTCTCAGTTATCGGTAAATTGACTCTCATTTTTTCCTTCTATCAATGACTATTAACCAAAAATCTTCGACCGAGCTTGAAAAAATTACTGCTCAGCGAAGTGGCCCTCTATTTTTGCAATTTCTTGCCAATATATATGATTGATCGCACAATCAATTTATCAATTAAAGATTGAGATGTCCGCTTTTTTCAATTCAAGATTCTGTTAAACCGGAGAGATAGGCGCATCGTTGGCATTTGTTGATCAATCGGGAAACCCGTGCAAGCACGTGTTGAGTTTCGGTAATTGTCGGGCATGAAGATGTCAGCTGTCATGCGATGTGCTGTTTCAAAATGGGCAAGTATGTCATGTTTCGAGTGTGGATCTACGCAGTAGAAATCTGGTAGCATGACCGGATGGAATCTGCTTTTGGAATAGTAGTTTCCGTGATTTATGACATGTTTGAAGAGGAGAACCTCGGTTGTGCTTATTTTTTCCCGGAAACCGAAGTCGATTCAGCGCAAGACTCCTGTCAGTACGGTAGCGCAAGGACGTAATGTCATCGGGCAAACGCCTGCGGTACGTTCCATTTTGCATCCAGAGCGGGTGAATCAGAAATCTGGTCAAGTCCCGATGGATCGAGATGTGCAAGCGAATGCGCAGTCTGAATATGTTGTCAATACAAGTATGCCGGAAGAGGTCATCCGTTCTCATGGTCAATCGTTGGATCCCGCTACCCGGTTTTTCTTCGAACAGCGATTCGGGCAGGATTTTAGCCGTGTCCGTGTGCATACAGATGCTGTGGCCAGCGAGTCGGCACAAACCGTCAATGCTTTGGCCTACACGGTTAAGAACAATATTGTTTTTGAAAACGGACAATACGCGCCCGAAACAAGCCGTGGAAGAAAGTTGCTGGCGCATGAACTGGCCCATGTTTTGCAGCAAAGAAAGACGCATTTCAATTCGCCTGTCCTGTACAGATCACCGGGGGAAGGAGGTGAGGCATTCAGCCGGGAGCAGCTTCAGATTTTTGCCAATGACCCAAGTCAGGCTTTGGTGAGATGGCCGCAACTGGATTCAGCCGAAAGAGGGCAGTTGCTCGGCCTAATGGTTTCCCGCCATGGCACCGGTTTTGTCGAATCATTTGAACGTGTTGCGGATTCAATGCGTGGCCCCGTGACTGTGCGCAATTACAGCGACTACAGAACAGTAGATCGCAGGCGGCTTGAAAGCCGGGGTTGGAATCGTATTGGCCTGACCGGACAAGGATTTGATTTCTGGGTGCACCCTTCCGGCGGGGTGTTGATGGTATTTACAGATGAACCTGGAGCTGCGCAGCCGGCAGAAGAGCCGGCTAGTGAAGCGCATGAAGTTTCCTCCGGTGTATTACCGACGGATATCGAAATCCCTGATGATCCCGTAACACGGTATGGACCTGTTGTGTCTATGAGCAACACGTTCATGGGCCAGGAGGCTGATGCGCGCTTATATGCCAACGGAACAATTGAAGTCTATTATCCGGGTTCTGATAACCCGATAACCTACATGCCTGCTCCAGGTACGACGTCCTTTTACCAAACTTATAATGAAGAAGGACAAGCTTATAGTGGTACACCGGTTGATATTTACCGGGAATTTCCAGATTATCTCGCTGAAGAACTTGATTTGTAGGAATGGCATTGGGTTGTTTGATGTCTTCAGCGAAGGTTTTCTGAATACCTTGTATTCGAAATGTATTCCATGCCACCGGTGCGTTTATTGATGATTGCGGCCTAATAAAACCGGATACAAATCATCGCTGCCGGATTTGATGGCGTACTCATATTTCAATGAAACAATAAAAAGTGAATGCTAAAATTTTTGATTCGTCGTAAGATTGATCAACGTCAGGAAGATATTTTAAACACGGAGCAATGCTATATGGCGACGTGTTTTTACGGAAAAGCCGGTGGCAAACTGAACTGAATACTTTTTTGCCGACAGATGGAATTAACTTGCTTGTGTATTGATGTTTCGCAACGTCTGAAAACGCTGGTAAACGTTTGGTATAAATTTGTATCTGCCGGTTTAAGGTTGAACACAGACATTGGATAAAAAAATGAAACTTGAAACACTTGCATTGCATCATGCCTACAATTCAGAAGCCACTACCCGCGCGGCAGCTGTGCCGATTTATCAAACCACATCTTTTACCTTTGAAGATACGCAGCATGGCGCGGATTTATTCGATCTAAAGGTTGAGGGTAATATTTATACCCGCATCATGAATCCAACGACCGATGTGTTGGAAAAGCGTCTGGCTGCAATGGAGGGCGGTATCGGTGCATTGGCAGTTGCGTCGGGTATGGCGGCGATTACGTATGCAATTCAGTGCATTTGTGATACCGGCAGCAATATCGTTAGTACCAGCCAGCTTTATGGCGGCACGTATAATCTGTTTGCACATTCGTTGCCCAGACAGGGTATCGTTGTGCGCATGGTGTCGTTTGACGATTACGACGGGATTGAAAAAGCGATCGATGAAAATACCCGGGCCATTTTTTGCGAATCGATCGGCAATCCGGCCGGAAATGTCGTTGATATTGAGCGTCTGGCCGCTATTGCCCACAAATTCGGTATTCCGTTAATGGTCGACAACACCGTAGCCACCCCGTATTTGTGCCGCCCGTTTGAACTGGGGGCCGATATTGTGGTGCATTCGCTAACCAAATATATCGGCGGTCATGGAACCTGTATCGGTGGGGTGATTATCGATTCCGGCCAGTTTGACTGGGTGGCGAACAAATCCAAATTTCCGATGCTGAATGAGCCGGACCCTTCCTATCACGGCGTGGTGTATACCGAGGCTTTGGGAGCTGCGGCATATATCGGGCGCTGCCGGGTGGTTCCGCTAAGAAACATGGGCGCGGCTTTGTCTCCGTTTAATGCGTTTCTGATTCTGCAAGGTCTGGAAACGCTGGGATTGCGTATGGAAAGGCATTGCGAGAATGCCGGGAAAGTCGCTGTTTTCTTACAGAATCATCCTCAGGTGGAATGGGTAAATTATGCGGCGCTGCCAAACAGTGCGTATTACCAAGCGTGTCAGAAAATAACCGGTGGCAAGGCTTCGGGAATTTTAAGTTTTGGCATCAAAGGCGGTTTTGAAGCTGGCGTCCGGTTTATCGATGCCTTACAAATGATTTTGCGGCTGGTTAATATCGGTGATGCAAAGTCGCTGGCCTGCCATCCCGCCTCGACCACGCATCGTCAGTTAAACGATGAAGAGTTGGCCAGAGCGGGTGTCAGCCGTGATCTGGTGCGACTTTCTATCGGTATCGAGAATATTGACGATATTCTAGCCGATATTCGTCAAGCCCTGGATGTTGCCTCAGGGAGTTAACGATTTGTCAGCAGTTTAGGCGGGTGTGGCAAGAAGTGTCTTAAGATGAGCGTCGACTTGTTCCAGATAGTGTGGATCCGTGCCAAATAAAGCAAAATGTCCGTCCGCGGTGCGGATGATGTGAAATTCGCTGTTCGGAATCATTGTTTGTTCGTTCTTGCAATCTGCTGGTGGGAACATTAAATCGCCCTCAATGGCCAGGACAAAAACCTTGGCTTTTATCTTGGCCAGCACATCCTTCAGCGTAACGCTGCGCTGGTAACAGATATCGCCAAGCTGCCATTTTTTGATCATGGCTAACAGGTTATTCGGATCCATCGCCCCAAAATAACCGATCATAAACCGGGTGATAAAATCTTCCAGCGTGGTAAAACCCAGCGCACGCCAGCGTTCCTGGGTAAAAAACACCGGACTCCAGCCCATCAAGTTGCAAAGTTCAGCCAACCGTCTTAATCCGATATGCACATCCGTTGATTGTTCATACCAGCCGTTCAACCAAGCGGGGTCGGACATAATGCTGTTTTGCAGGCCTTGTGTGAACAGAAAATTATGCGGTGTGACTTGTGCAGTTCCGGCAATCGGTGCTGCGCGTTTTACCATGTCAGGATAGCGCACTGTCCATTCATACGTTTGCTGCGCACCCATTGAGCCGCCAACAACTAATGCCAAAGAGTCAATGTCATATAGTTCGGTTAACAGTTGGTGCTGCGCCCCGACATCGTCACTGATACGCAGTTGCGGAAAATTGGCCTGATTACGCGGAAATGGTGTGTTGTGCGGTGCGCTGGATAAGCCATTTCCCAGTTGATTGATAATGACGATAAAGTATTCTTCCGGATCTAATGCGCGCCCTTCGCCGACATAGACCTGCTGCATGATCTGGTGGCTGCCTGAAAACCAGGTGGGGACTAGAATAACGTTATCTTTGGCGGCATTCAGCGTACCCAATGTTGTGTAGGCAAGCTGGCAATCGGGTATGGTGGCGCCTTCGGCTACGGTAAAGTCGCCTAGTTCGAAAATCCGATATTCACCATGTACTTCGGCGGTGTAATACTGTTTTGCATCCATAGTGATATTTTCTTGAGGTGAATTATTTGATGCGTTTATAAAGCGATGAATATGATATTCAATGCAGTGTGTTTTGTGAATCAAAAGTGGATTGTCGCCAAAACAAATGAAACTGATGAGCTACAAAGTTGAAGGCCTAACAAGGTAAAAAATACCGAATCTAAATTCAATACCCTGCCGCGGCTCCATCTCTTCTGGGTTCAGCCACTCCCCAGCATTTGTTGTCATTTGTCCCGGCAAGGTGAAGTCCTCCGACAGAAAATGACCATGCATCATAGGGGTTTATTTCAAAGCCATGTTTTTTTAGTAATGATATTGTATCTGTGCTAAATCTTTCGGCTTCGAGAAATACCTGTCTTTCGGGGGTACAGTGCAGTCTCGGTGCTTTTACCGCCTCAAAAGGCGATTGATTAAGAAGTCTTGTCAAAACCTGGAACATGCTCGAGGCTATCCGTTCGGAACCGGTTGAACCGATTGCAAATATCGGCTTTTTATCCTTGAAAACGATAGTCGGTGAAGCATTTGAGCGCGCGACGGCGCCGGGTTTTAGGTAATGAGGATGTTTTTTGTTTCTGAGCTTGAAAGCCTTCATGAAGCCGTTATATAAGAAACCGAGCCCCGGCGTGGCAATTTTCGACCCAAATGACCGTTCTATGGACTGGGTCATGGATACAACATTGCCATACCGGTCAATCGCGTTAAAATGGGTTGTTTCACCTTCGCCGGAAAGATTTGCCCTGAGCCGGTCGGCGGTCTGAGAAGCATATGTGCCACTTGAAAGGTTTTCCGATTTGTCGTGCGCTTTTTTGAAGGAATCTCTTCTGTCAATCCTTGCTTTGTTAATTATTGAAGCAAAAAGCACGGCTGCTTCGGGTGTGTCAGGGTCAAAGTTATCCCGGGTCATTGCTTCAAATAGATTTAGCATCTGGATCAGCGTGGTTCCTCCGCCCGGCGGTGGCGTACTCATGATTTTCCAGTCCTTGAAGTTTCCATTAATTGGCCTGGATTCGCGGGGCCAAGGTATGTTTGCCATGTCGTCGGCAGTAATGAAACCGTTATTTAGACGCATGTCTTCAACGATTTCCTTGCCAATTGCGCCATTGTAGAAATCTTCCAAACCATGCCTGGACAGGTGTTTGAGGGTTTTGGCAAGGGATGGATTCTTTACGAGCGTGCCCGATTTGGGAACATCATCGCTGCCGCCGAAAAGGAGACTGGCCGCATTCCCTTTCCTGACCTGAGACCTGTATTCTGTCATTAACTTGTTCTGGAAGGGTGTGATCAGATAACCATTTTCGGCGAGACTGATGGCGGGCGCCATGATCTGTTCAAGATTCATTGAACCGTAATTTTTAAGCGCATGTGAGAGCGTGGCTGGATTCGTGGGGATTGCTATTGCCGGGTAACCCGATTTCCTGACAATACCTGCGGCTGATTCAAGATTTTCGCGCGTGGATTCCATGCTGCGATGATTCATATATTCATTCGCCATGGAAATGTAAATTTCAGGTTTTGCCTTTGCCGGGGCACGGCAAGGACCTTCAATGACGAATGTTCTGGCTTCCTTTTTTAAATGAACCATCATCATGCCCATGCCGCCGAGGCCCGAGCCCGCCGGTTCTACAACGCCAAGAGCGAGCGATGTTGCAACGGCTGCGTCCACCGCATTGCCGCCCATCGCAAGCACCTGGGCACCGGCTTCAGTGGCTTTATAGTGCGCCGAGGTAACAATTCCGTTTGATGACGAGGTATACCATAACGATGGGTTATTTCTCGCGTCTTCTCTGTCCAGCATGATTTCATCGGATAATTTCATAAATCCGGACTAAGAAATATCCATATTTCAGTGCTCATTCAATTTGGTTGTCCCTTTAAAGCGCGATTCTCCAGCATTGTTTATGCGATGGTGATTTCTTTGGATAAATACACATCCTGAATGGCATTAAGCAGTTTGATGCCTTCCTCGAACGGTTTCTGGAATGCCTTGCGCCCGGAAATAAGACCCATGCCACCGGCGCGTTTGTTGATGACTGCGGTGCGTACCGCCTGGTGCAAGTCATCGCTGCCGGATTCGCCGCCTGAATTGATCATGCCGATACGTCCCATATAACAATTGGCGACCTGGTAGCGAACCAGATCAATCGGGTGGTCTGTGGTCAGTTCGTCATAGACCTTGGAGCTTGTTTTGCCAAATTTCAGCGCGTTGTAGCCGCCGTTGTTGATGGCCATTTTTTGCTTGATGATGTCGGCGCCGATGGTTGCCGCGAGATGATTTGCCTGGCCTGTCAGATCGGCGCTGACGTGGTAATCTCTATCCGCGGTTTGAAAGGCCGGATTACGCGTATAAGCCCACAGGATGGTGACCATGCCCAAGTCGTGCGCATGTTCGAATGCTTCCGTGATTTCCTGTATCTGCCGGCGCGATTCTGCAGAACCAAAGAATACAGTTGCGCCGACTGCGCAGGCGCCCATCTCGAAGGCCTGATCAACGCTGGCAAAAATGGTCTGGTCGTAGTGATTGGGATAAGTCAGTAATTCATTGTGATTAATTTTGAGGATCATCGGTATTTTGTGCGCATACTTGCGGGCAATACTGCCGAGTACGCCCAGAGTGGATGCGACACCATTACAGCCGCCCTCGATGGCAAGTCTGGCAATATGCTCCGGATCAAAGAACATCGGATTGGGCGCAAAGGACGCGCCAGCGGAATGTTCAACGCCTTGGTCGACCGGCAGCAGGGATAAATAGCCTGTTCCCGCAAGACGTCCATGGTTGTATAACGACTGCAGGTTGCGTAATACACCTGGCTTGCGATTGTTTGTGATCAGCACGCGATCGACAAAATCGGGACCCGGAATGTGCAGCCTTTCCTTCGGAATAGTTTTGCAGGCATGATTGAGCAGTATATCGACCTCTTCTTTCAGGATGGCAGAGATGTTTGTCATGTTTCCTCCTATTTGGATCAAGTGCGGATTGATCGGTTGGCTGTTGGAATCGTTGATTGCGTAACGAGTTTCCAGTAAAAATTGTCAGAAAAACTTGCCTGCCCGGAATATGTGAGCACTGATATCTTGCCATAATAATAATGACTGTGTGAACTATGATATAAAAATTCAAACTGGATAATTTTTCAATTTGGATTTGACCTCGGCTTTTTTCAGGTGCGGTGCGAACATTTCGATAAAATCGAACACAAATCCTTGTAGATAGCTGTTGCGGCTGATGCCGATGCGTGTTGTGCTGGGTTCGAACAAATGGCTTGCGTCGATTGCCCTGAGTTGTTTGTCGCGTTTGGGGTCAAACGCCATTTTGGCCAGAATGCCGATACCCAATCCCAGTTCCACATAGGTTTTGATGACGTCGGAATCGATCGCTGTTAATACGACATTGGGCGTGAGCCCTTCTCTTTCGAAAGCCTGGTTTATTTTAGAACGGCCGGTAAATGCAAAGTCATAAGTGATAATAGGATGTTGACTGATTGCTTTGAGTGTCAACACTGTATTAGTCAACAATGGATGGTCAGGCGGAACGACAACGCAACGGTTCCATTGATAGCAAGGCAACATGATGAGTTCTTGAAAATGTTCAATCGCTTCGGTTGCGATGGCGATATCGGCTTCACCCGAGGAAACCAGTTCGGAAATCTGGGTAGGGCTGCCCTGGCGCAAAACAAGCCGGACTTTGGGGTGAAGCGTGGTAAAGCGCTTAATAACGGGCGGCAAGGCATAACGGGCTTGTGTATGTGTAGTGGCAATGGTCAATGATCCTCCACCTTCACGCGTATAATCTTGCGCGGCTTTTTTCATATTTTCAGTTTCTTGCAATATTTTTCGTGCAATCTGAATAATGATTTCTCCTTGAGGCGTTACTTGAACAATGCGTTTGCCGTTGCGAATAAATATCAGCACGCCCAGTTCTTCTTCAAGTTGCTGGATCTGTTTGCTGATAGCGGGCTGCGATGTGTACAGTTTTTTTGCGGCTTTGGACAGATTGAGACTTTGGTTTGCAGTCTCGCAGAGATAACGTAATTGCTGTAATTTCATTTAAAAGCCGATTTTAATAATTTATTATTATAATAATCTAACATAATAGTATTTTGAATTATATAGAGATGTTGTTAAGATGCCGCCTTTCCAAAAAAATTAAAAATAATAAGGGTGTCTCTAAAAATTCAGCGCTCTATACAATAAGCGGCGAGAACAAAAAATGTTGACGCAATTTGATTGATTTGCAGGGAACATTTTTTGTGAGTATAGCAGCACTGTAACGAAACGGGGTATGCAGGCAATCCGCGATGCGGATGCTCGCAAATATGAGTTTTTAGGGAAGCCCATAACCAGGTAAACATAATGGAATGGGGTTATACGTTATCGGGGCTCGTTGTTGGTTTTATTGTTGGCGTGACCGGTGTAGGCGGCGGTTCCTTGATGACGCCATTGTTAATTATGGTATTTAATATTCCGCCGGCCACAGCGGTTGGAACAGATTTGCTGTATGCTGCATTGACAAAGGCTGGTGGCGCGTGGGTTCATGGTAGGCAGAAAACGGTACACTGGACGCTTGTTGGTCATCTGGCAATGGGGAGTGTGCCGGCGGCTATTGCTACAATTATATTTTTAAGCGTTATCAGTGTCGATCAAGAATTTTTTTCCAGTTTGATTACCAGCACACTTGGTATTGCCTTGATCTTGACTGCGATGGCACTGTTATTCCGACAGCAGTTGACGCGTCTGGGCAGGTCGCATTTTGGTTTTTTGGTAGAATGGCGTGATCGGCATATTTTATCTGCGACAGTTATTACAGGCGTAATTCTGGGTGTGCTTGTTACCATTTCATCGGTTGGTGCGGGTGCTCTGGGTATGGTTGTATTATTTATGCTGTATCCGCGTTTGCCCGCTGTCACGCTGGTGGGCAGTGATATTGCCCATGCCGTACCATTGACACTGGTCGCGGGCATGGGACACGCTTATATGGGGTCGGTGGATTACAGCTTGTTGATGAGTCTGTTGGTAGGTTCTTTACCAGGAATATACTTTGGTAGTCATGTCAGTAAACGGATACCGGATCGCTTTTTACGGCCGGTGCTGGCGACAATACTTATTCTGATTGGCGTCAAGCTGATTTTGTAGCGATAATTGGGGATGTAATTGATGGATGCATGTAAAGATGCCTATCGATAGAAGTTTTATAATTGAATTTGGGAACTGAATCGGAGGAGTATAAAAGCGATGTGGTTTGAGAAAGGCTACGGGATGAATTGGCCAGGAATTGCTTCAACGGTTTTAAGTTAATACGAAACAAGGAATTATTGTTATGAGTACGAATGTAGAGAATAAACCGAAACAGGTTACCTGGTTTAATGGATGTGGCGGGCGTATAGGTATTGTGGTCGGAGAGACAGGCGATTTTGCCTATATCGGTATGGCGCTCAGGCATGATGAAGATGATGATGTCGACCACATCATGAAATACGGCGCCAAGTTTCCATTGGATGCGGCGTTGAAGTTGCCTGCCTCCAAAGTTTACAGTAAAACTGAATCCTGAAGTTGAATACAGTTGATCGATAAAAATGTTTGAATTCGATTATAAAAATGCAGGTAGATTTGTTGAGCGGTTTGAGTAGCAGGTAGAAAAAATAAACGGGGCTTTAAAACTATGTATTGTTACGATGAATATGATCAAAACATTATTGATGAACGTGTTGCGCAATATCGCGATCAGGTTCGTCGGCGTTTGGCAAATGAATTGACGGAGACGGAGTTTTTGCCTTTAAGACTGCAAAATGGACTGTATATGCAGGTGCATGGTTATATGTTGCGCATTGCTGTGCCATATGGGCTGATTTCTTCAACACAGATGCGTATGTTTGCACATATTGCGCGCAAATATGATCGCGGCTACGGGCATTTCACCACGCGGCAGAACATACAGTTCAACTGGCTCAAGTTGGAGGATACGCCTGAAATTCTGGCCGATCTGGCATCCGTGCAAATGCATGCGATTCAGACATCCGGTAATTGCATACGCAATATAACTTCAGACGAGTTTGCCGGCGTGGCGCAGGATGAAGTTGTCGATCCTCGTCCCTATGCAGAAATTTTGCGCCAGTGGAGTACCTTCCATCCGGAATTTGCTTATCTGCCGCGTAAATTCAAGATTGCGATCAGTGGCGGCAAGGAAGACCGCGCCGCAATACTTGCACACGACATTGGGCTGTCCGTTACGAAAAATGCACAGGGGGAAATCGGTTTTCGTGTTCTGGTGGGTGGCGGTCTTGGACGAACGCCGATTGTAGGCAGTGAAATTTGTGCGTTTTTACCGTGGCAGCATTTGCTGACTTATGTGGAATCGATCTTGCGCATATACAATCAGTTCGGTCGACGCGACAATAAGTATAAGGCGCGTATCAAGATTCTTGTGAAAGCGCTGGGAATAGATGAATTCAGACGTCTGGTTGAAGCAGACTGGGCTGATCTCAAAGATGGTCCGGGCACGTTGATTGTCGAGGAAGTCGATCGCATGGCCAGTTTTTTTACCGATCCGGATTATGAAACGTTACCGGACCATGATTCAAAACTGAATGAATTTAAAGCGGATAATCGGAATTTTTCCAACTGGATGTCACGGAATGTCATTGCGCATCGCGTACCGGGTTATGCCATCGTGGTATTGTCCTTGAAAAAGCCGGGTAATGCGCCCGGTGATGCTACTGATGCGCAGATGGATGCCATTGCTGATTTGGCCGATCGGTATAGTTTTGGTGAAATGCGTATTACCCATAAACAAAATGTCGTTTTTGCAGATGTCAGACAATCCGATTTGGTTGCGCTCTGGCATGAAGTTGAAAAATTTGAACTTGCCTCGCCAAATATAGGCTTGTTGACAGATATGATAAGCTGTCCGGGTGCAGAGTTTTGTACGTTGGCCAATGCGCGTTCTATCCCATTGTCCAAATTAATCGCGGAACGCTTTGAGCGCATTGATTTTCAGCAAGATATCGGTGAAATAACATTGAATATTTCGGGGTGTATGAATGCATGTGGACAGAATCATATCGGAAATATCGGCGTGACCGGCGTTGAAAAAAAGAATCACGAGGAGTGGTATCAGGTTTCTATCGGTGGTGCTGAAGGCAACGATTGCGCAATGGGCAAAATTTTGGGGCCTTCGTTTACGTTTCATCAGGTACCTGAAGCGATTGACCGGATTTTGCAGGTTTATCTAAGGGAGCGTATCGACGAAGGCGAACGTTTTATTGATACGGTATGCAGAATAGGCCATAAACCGTTTAAAGACCATGTGTATGCGACAGATTTTGAAGAGGAGCCTGTAAAAAACGATCACGACGACGAGGCGATGGATCCTGCCCAGTATGCGATTCCTTTCTACTCTCCAAGGTTTTGATCATGATGATTATTAAAAATAAAATGCTCGTGGAAGACGACTGGCAGGTTATTCGGTTAGGTGAGCAGGAAACTGCGGAAAATGTCTCCATTCCAGACGGAAAGGTGATTGTACCGTTGAAAGTTTGGTTCGCGCAGCGAGATGGTTTAAAACAGCGCAATGATCTGGGTGTCTGGTTTGCCAGTGACGAACGCCCCGAGGATTTAAAAGCAGACGTGCAGAAATTTCAGGTTATTGCAGTTGATTTTCCAAAATTCTCTGATGGACGGGGTTATTCTATCGCCTATAATTTGAGGGCGCGTTTGGGGTATACCGGTGAATTACGCGCCATAGGCGATGTTTTACGCGATCAGCTTTTCTATATGCGCCGTGTTGGTTTTGACGCTTTTGCTCCAAGACCGGATCGTGATATTCATGATGCAATGAGAGGTTTTGAGGATTTTTCCGAAGTGTATCAAACTTCCTTTGAAGAAAAACTGCCGCTATTTAGGCGTGTTCAACGGAAGGGTAAACCTTCCGCTGAAACGATAAATAGCTAAAATGGCCGAGCATGATTGATTTGGTACAAAAAATTGAACAGGTAGTTACCGTGCTTGCGGATACGGTGCATAATTTTGCTCCGGTAGCATTCGCCAATAGTCTGGGTGCAGAAGATATGGTGCTGACAGATGTCATTGATCGTTACAAGCTCGATATTGAAATGTTCAGCCTGGACACCGGGCGTTTGCCTCAGGAAACTTATGATTTGATGCAGATCGTGCGTGATCGCTACCAAACGCCGTTGCGTATTTATTTTCCAAATGTCAAGCAGGTCGAAGCCTATGTTTCGAAAAATGGCGTCAATGGATTTTATCAGAGTATTGAATTACGCAAGGCCTGCTGTCATGTTCGTAAAGTCGAACCATTACGACGCGCGCTGGTTGGTAAACATGCATGGATAACGGGTATTCGGCGTGAACAGGCAACGACACGGGTAGATCTCAAAGTTTCGGCTTACGATATCAGTAACCGCATGCAGAAAGTGAATCCATTGCTAGAGTGGACGCTGGATGAAGTCTGGGCGTATCTCAAAAAATTCGATGTGCCGTATAACAAACTGCATGATCAGTTCTATCCGAGTATAGGCTGTACGCCCTGCACGCGTGCAATTACACCGGGTGAAGATATACGGTCCGGGCGATGGTGGTGGGAAGCTCCGGAAAATAAAGAATGCGGGTTGCATATGAATAATGTTATTCCGCTCAAATAAGTATTTTTAATGCGAAGCGTTATTGTTTGTCGGCGAGCATGGATGTTTTGTTGATGTTTTTGTGAGTAGAGAGAATGTTATATGAGTAATCGTCCCTTCACCCATCTCGATGCGTTGGAAAGTGAATCCATTCATATCATGCGAGAGGTAGCTGCAGAATGTAGTAATCCCGTTTTGTTATTTTCGGGCGGCAAAGATTCAATTGTTTTATTGCGCTTGGCTGAAAAAGCATTTCGTCCCGGCCGTTTTCCCTTTCCGTTAATGCATATTGACACCGAGCATAATTTTCCGGAGGTCATCGAGTTTCGCGATCATCGTGCTGCAGAACTGGGTGAACGCCTGATTGTGCGGAGTATGGAAGATTCGATCAAAAAAGGCAGGGTAGTGCTCCGTTCAGAAACACAGAGCCGCAATGCATTTCAATCTGTAACGTTACTGGATGCAATCGCTGAGTTCAGTTTTGATGCCTGTATCGGCGGGGCACGCCGTGACGAAGAAAAAGCACGCGCCAAAGAACGGATTTTTTCGTTTCGAGACGAATTCGGTCAATGGGACCCCAAGAACCAGCGCCCCGAATTGTGGGATTTATATAACACCCGTACACATCCGGGTGAGAATATTCGTGTTTTTCCAATCAGTAACTGGACTGAACTGGATGTCTGGGAATATATCGCGCGTGAAAAACTTGAAGTGCCGTCAATCTATTTTGCCCATGAACGTGAAGTGATTCGGCGGGATGCCGGTCTGCTTCCCGTATCTCATCTGGTGCAACCCAGGGAAGGGGAGAAAGCTGAGCAGGTAACAGTACGTTTTCGTACGGTTGGCGACATGAGCTGTACCTGTCCTGTCGCATCTGACGCTGCCACTGTAGAGGATATCATTGCCGAGACAGCGATGACGCGTATTACCGAACGTGGCGCCACGCGAATGGATGACCAGACTTCTGATGCTTCCATGGAATTACGCAAGAAAGAAGGTTATTTTTAGCATTTCCTGTTTTTTGACGGTCGGATTGAGTTGGTTGAAAAAACACCGCTTTTAATCAACTCAAATATTGAACAGAGCATGAACGATAGCGTGTGTTATGTTGCCGCGGTGGATTGAATTTCCTGAAGGGATCCAAATGTCTGAAATTGAAAAAATTGCACTTGATCAGACCGAGTTGCTGCGTTTTATAACCGCTGGTAGTGTGGATGATGGTAAAAGCACTTTGATTGGACGTATGTTGCATGATTCAAAGTCTATTTTTGAAGATCAATTGAGCTCTATTACCAACACCACACGTAAACGTGGAATGGAAGGTGTTGATTTGTCTTTGTTGACCGATGGGCTGCAGGCAGAGCGCGAACAGGGTATTACCATTGATGTCGCCTATCGCTATTTTGCTACGCCAAAACGCAAGTTCATTATTGCAGACACACCCGGGCACGAGCAGTATACCCGTAACATGGTAACCGGCGCTTCTACTGCAAATCTGGCAGTTATCCTGATTGATGCCCGCAAAGGCGTGCTGACACAATCACGTCGCCATGCCTATCTGGCCAGTTTGGTAGGTATTCCGCATCTGGTCGTGGCAGTCAACAAGATGGATCTGGTTGAGTATTCTCAATCGGTATTTGATGAAATTTGCAAGGATTTTTCCAGTTTTGCTGAACGACTGGATCTGCATCATATTGATTTTATTCCAATGTCCGCGCTTAATGGCGATATGGTTGTTGAACGGGGAGAGAATCTGAATTGGTATAAAGGGACGACATTAATGGATTTGCTTGAAAATATTTCTATTACCCATGATGTCAATCGTGAGGACTTCCGCTTTCCAGTGCAGTGGGTATGCCGGCCACAAACCAAGGAGATGCATGATTTCAGGGGATATATGGGCCGCATTGAATCAGGTTCAGTGTGTGTAGGTGATGCGGTTACAGTATTACCTTCAGGACTTAACTCACGGATCAAAGAAATTGTGTTATACGAAGGCAATATTGATGACGCGGTTGCGCCGCAATCTGTGACCTTAACGATCGAAGACCATCTGGATATTTCACGTGGCGATGTTCTGGTAAAAACAGGCGATTTGCCGCAGGTCACCAAGGAATTTGACGCGATGGTATGTTGGCTTTCAGAGCAGTCGCTTGATCCGGGGCGAAAGTACTTGATCAAACATACGACGCGTATAGTCAAGGCCGTTATAAATCGCATCGATTACCGGGTTGATGTCAATACAATGGATCATGAGTCGGTACAGACCCTGAAAATGAATGATATTGCACATGTAGGTATCAAGGTGCAACAGCCACTGGTTTGTGACGACTATCAGCACAATCGTTCAATGGGTTGTTTTATTGTAATCGATGAAAGCAGTAATAATACTGTTGCGGCTGGCATGATTGGTTCTAACAAGCACGATTCTTAACAAATAATTAAGCGGTGCTTTCCATTTTTTTCTTTCAATTGAACTGCTTTCACTCGAAGCATAATTAGCGATCGTTTGAGTATTCGTATTTCGGCTTTGGATGAACCAGCTTGTCAAAAATGGTGCTGCTTTCTGCAAAGCTGATGTTTTTACTCTGGTTTTGGTGGGCTGGCTATGTGAATTGTCATCAACACAGTATAAGTGATTCAGGAGGTGGAGTTCTTGTGCCACATCGATAGGTTTGAATTTGTGTATTTTGTTGCCGTTGTAATTGCTTTTTGTCCTATTTTTTATTGCGCTTTGCACTTTTCTTCTATCGAAAATTGTTTCGGTAAATAAAGTGGGATTAATAAATCTCTGATGAGATGGGTTTTGTTAACTTTAATAAGCAATTCGTTTTTCAGTGCCTGCAGTCATGTGTGTGTGAAGTGGTATTTTGCTTGTTTTTGATCTCAAATAGTGAAGCGCCATAGTGAAATCAATTAAAAGTACGAACAAGATATTAATAAAGAAACTATAGATATAGTGAACAGTGCAACTGAATTACTCAGCTATAAGCATGCAATAGATCAATTTGTCCTGGTTTCTGTAACAGACAAGGCCGGGAGAATTCTCGAAATTAATGACAGATTTTTATCTGCCAGTAAATATACGCGCGCAGAATTATTAGGCCAGAAACATAGCATCATGAATTCCGGTAAGCATTCAAAGGCGTTCTTTGAAGACTTGTGGAAGACCATAAGTAAAGGGGAAATCTGGACAGGAGAAATTTGTAATCGGGCGAAAGACGGTACTTTTTTTTGGGTCAACACGGCAATAGTGCCGCATTTGAATGAAACGGGTCAAATAATCAATTACATTTCGGTTCGGATCGATACAACCGAGCGAAAAAAGTATGAGACTGAATTGTTACAGGCAAGGCTTGCTGCGCATGCTGCAAACCGGGTAAAAAGCAGATTCTTGACCAATATGAGTCATGAAATTAGAACGCCAATGAACAGCATTATTGGCATGGCGCATTTGCTTAAAAGAACAAATTTGAATATGAAACAAAATGGGTATATTTCAAATATTCTCGTTTCATCTGAAAGATTACTCACGATGATTGACAATATCATTGATCAATCCGGATTGAAGGAAATACAGAATGCCGCAGAAATTGAGTTAGTCAATATACCTCAACTGGTTAATAACGTTATTAATAAATTTACGTCTATCCTGAACAAAAAGGGGATTGCACTGGTTCAGAAACTTGAACTGAATAGTTCTTTAAGTTTGTATGGCAATGCCCAAAGACTGGGTCAGCTGCTTTATAACCTGGTCAGTAATGCAGTCAAATTTACTGATCGGGGAAAGATTATTATTCGTGTGAGTATGCTTCAGAATAACGAAACTGACTGCTTGTTATCTTTTGAAGTCGAGGATACCGGAATTGGGATCGATGCAAGTCAGCTCCATATGCTTTTTCAGCCATTTAATCAGGTCGATGCTTCTAATTCACGATCATTTGAAGGTGCTGGATTAGGTCTTGCGATCAGCAAGACCCTGGTCGAAATGATGGGCGGGGAAATTGGTGTAAAGAGTAAATTGGGTGCGGGAAGTTGCTTCTGGTTTACCGTTCGATTAAGTTCTGTTAAAGAAGATATCAATGATGAAAATGAAGACCCTTATCCCTACAGTCTGATTGAAGACGTGCACCATCCTTTCAAGGGTTGTATTATCTTGGTTGTTGATGATAATGAAATTAACTCGCAGCTTGTGCAGGAGATGCTTGAATCGGGTGGTGCATATGTTGTGGTTGCCAGAAATGGTAAGGAAGCTATTGATTATCTTGGTCAGTCTGAATTTGACTGTATTTTGATGGATATTCAAATGCCTGTTATGGATGGTCTGGAAGCAACGCGGATTATTCGTGAAAAAGAAGAATGGACTAATATCCCGGTGCTGGCATATACAGCGAATGCTGATGAGAATAGCAGGGCGTTGTGCATGGACGCGGGTATGAACGATTTTATAGCCAAGCCCGTTAATCCGTCGCTGTTTTTTTCTACACTCACAAAATGGCTTGCGCCCAATTCAGCCAGGATTTCTGTTAGTGAACAGCCCGAAAAACCGGAGTTGAATGGCAAAATTGATGAGCGTGCCCATATACTTACCGAAGCATCGGTGTTAGCGGACCAGTTGGGTGTAAAAGTTGAACAAATTCATAAGTTCACATTGATGTTTATTAAATCGGCCAATCTAGGCATAATCGAACTGGAAGATGCGCTAGAAAAGCAAGATATGCTCGCTATCGCTGTGATCGGCCATCGTCTTAAATCATCGTCAGCAACAATTGGCGCGATTCAATTTTCTGAATTATGCGGAATACTGGAGACTTGCAAAGATAAGGAAAAGTTTGAGAAAGCGATTGAAACAGTTGCTCAACTGAAATCCGTATTGAAGTCAATTGAAGATGTGGCCAATAAGAATATCCTGAAAAGCACTATTGTTACTTAGTCAATGAATACTCAAAAAAAGAATCGTGTCCTTTTGCTGGACGATGACCAATTTATGCTCGAATATGTCAGTGAATTGCTCAGAGAACTGGGTGTTCATAAAATATGGGTGGCTCAAGATGGTGCGACGGGCCTTGCTGTGATAAAGGACATGAAACGGGATATAGATTTATTAATCTGTGATATTGAAATGCCTGGAATGGATGGGATCGAATTTCTGCGTAATATTGCTGTTCAGGGGTATTCGGGTAATATCGTTTTGTTTTCCGGGCTTGATCGACAATTGCTGAAGGCTGCAGAACGTTTTGCAAAAGCCAGTGGTTTATGTGTGACGGGCACCTTGTCAAAACCGGTTACATTGAATGCGTTGACTGCCATTTTGATGGAAATACCGCAACGGCAACCCGCGGTAAAAGTAAAACGGTCAGAGGACAATGCTCTTGTTAGCGTTAAAGAAGTCAAGAATGCGCTCTCAAATGATGATTTCTGTGTATTCTATCAACCTAAGGTGGCAATTAGAAATTCTCGAATAACGGGATTTGAGTGTCTCGCACGGTGGCCTCATAAGAAAAGAGGCTTTATTTCCCCAGACAAATTTATACCGGTTGTTGAGGAATATGATCTGATTGATCAGTTTACGCTGATGATATTCAGAAAATCTGTGCAGCAATTAGCGCAATGGCTTAACATGGGCTTCGACTTAAAGGCCGCGGTTAATCTGTCCATGGAAAACTTGAATCGGCATGATTTGCCTGAGGTTTTCGAGGAGGTGACGCGTGCTGCTCATGTGCCTGCGAATAAGATAATTCTGGAAATAACAGAAAGTAAGATAGGAAAAGATATTGCCTTATGTTTGGATATTCTGACGCGTTTTAGATTGAAAGGTTTCGGGTTGGCAATTGATGATTTTGGAACAGGTTATGCCAGTATGGAAACATTGAATAATTTGCCATTCACTGAACTTAAAATAGACAGAACATTTGTTAATGCGGCTGTAAGCGATTCCTCATCACGTGCAATTGTAGAGTCGAGCGTAAATCTGGGAAAAGAGTTTGGATTAAACATTGTTGCCGAAGGTGTAGAAAATCAAGCCGAATGGGACCTTGTGGCAAAACTTGGATGTACTGAAGTTCAGGGTTACTTTATCTCAAAACCACTTCCGCATGACGAATTCAGCCAGTTGAACGGCTTGAGCACCTGACTTTCTTGCAAGCTTCATTAAAATGTGGCTTCTCTAATTCTCACAAATCTGATGAGCCGCATATCAGTGTTAATGCTCTATAATTATAATATTTGGTTTATGTTATTTGAGCATCTGTTTCTCGTTGCCTAGTTTATGCCTGTTTTTCAGATCCGTTGCGATGCTGGCTTGGTATGAATCTTTTTTGAAAATAACATATTAATAAAAATACCCATTATCCATTAATCATTTAATCTTCGAATTTAATTATTATTACGCTATGACAACTTTGGATTCGGCATCCCGCAATCAGGCAACTGATTCTTCGCCAAACTATCATTTTAATATCACAACACCGGATTTATACAAACGGGACGGACTAGTCAAAATCGATCAGGCATTTTTGGATTTTCTTCGGGAAGGTGACCAAGCACTGTGCGAAAAACTATGTGCTGCCCGCGCCCAGTCGGAGTTGTTACAGCCAAAGGATGAATCGGCGTTGTTAATTGAAATTGCACCATGGCTGGAGGATTTTGTAGCAAGATTGTTCGGAATTGAATCGGAAGTTAACGTGTTAGCGGCAAAACATCATGAACTGGCGCCGCTGTATTTTTGTAAACGGCAGTTTGTTCAGCGGCGTGCCAAGGGAAAAATCAGTGCTGATGAACTTGCAGAGATTGATGGAATTGCGCTGGAAAATTCACTGGTTGCAGAATTTGGCGAGCCGTTCTCGGAACTGGTTTTTGCCACCAGAGTATCGCAGTGGATGGAAGACGAAGCAAGACATGAAGAACGCCTGAAAATGGCGTTGCAATACGCTGCCTGGGCGTTGAGAACGCCGGAGGGACAAGCGCATACGCAAGACGGCATTTTATTCAAATCACCGGTCAAACTGGATTTTCAGCACCTGATATCCCTGGATACCGACGAATCAAACGGTTTTCCGCACCATCGGCTCGGCCATGTGCGGCAACGAAAAGGATTTGCGTTGACCGATGAAGGCACAGACCTTGTCGGTGCGCTCGATGAGGCGAATTACTGTATCTGGTGCCACGAGCAGGGCAAGGACTCATGCTCCAAAGGATTGAAGGAAAAAGCCAAATCGCCGGAAGAAATGCCTGCATTCAAAAAAAGTGAACTCGGTGCATTACTTGCAGGGTGTCCGTTGGAAGAACGTATTTCAGAATTTCATAAACTCAAAACACAGGGAATTGCCATTGGCAGTCTGGCCATGATTGTGCTGGATAATCCTATGTGCGCAGGTACGGGGCATCGTATTTGCAACGATTGTATGAAATCCTGTATTTACCAGAAACAGCAACCTGTGGATATTCCTCAGGCCGAGACCCGCACGTTGAAGGACGTGCTGGCGCTGCCATGGGGTTATGAAATTTATAGCTTGCTGACGCGATGGAATCCGTTGAACCTAAAGCGGCCTGTACCTAAAGCACCGACGGGTAAAAAAGTACTGGTTGTGGGGATGGGACCGGCGGGTTATACATTAGCGCATCATCTGATGAATGAAGGGCATGCTGTTGTGGGCGTTGACGGGCTTAAAATCGAACCTTTGCCGGAGCATGTTTCCGGTGTCAATATGCGTGGAGCGCGCGTACCGTTTCAGCCGATACGGCTTGCTAGCGAGCTGGAAGAAAATCTGGATGAACGAATGCCAAGCGGTTTTGGCGGTGTGGCTGAATATGGCATTACAGTTCGCTGGAATAAAAATTTCCTCAAGCTGATCCGCCTGTTGCTTGAACGCAGAGATCAGTTTGCATTGTTTGGCGGTGTACGTTTTGGCGGTACTTTGACAACCGATGATGCGTTTGCGATGGGCTTTGATCATGTTGCTTTAGCGGCAGGCGCAGGTAAACCAACGGTGTTGAATATGCCTAATGGATTGGCGCGGGGGGTGCGTGCCGCCTCAGATTTTCTGATGGCCTTACAATTAAGCGGCGCTGCCCAGTACGACTCTATCGCAAATATGCAACTGCGCTTGCCTGTGATTGTGATCGGTGGCGGGTTGACTGCAATTGATACCGCAACAGAGGCGTTGGCGTATTACCCCATACAAGTCGAGAAATTCCTGCAGCGTTTTGAAATTCTCGCTGCTGTGCAGGGAGAAGAAAAATTACGCACAATCTGGGATGCTGAGGAAACTGAAATAGCCAATGAATTCCTGAATCATGCGCGCGCCATTCGTGCAGAACGTGAAGCAGCCGAGCAGGAAGGACGGGAAGCCAATATTCTGACGCTATTGCAGTCTTGGGGCGGTGCTACCATTGCTTACCGGAAACGCCTGGTTGACAGCCCGTCTTACACGTTGAACCATGAAGAAGTTGAGAAGGCATTGGAAGAAGGGATTTGGTTTGCTGAGGGATTAACACCGACACGGGTCAATGTAAATCAATGGGAGCATGTGCAATCTGTTCAGTTTGCGGTTCAAAAGCGTGATGAAGATGGTCAATGGCAAAAAATGGGTGAGGTGGAATTGCCTGCTTATGCGTTATTGGTTGCTGCGGGCACACAACCCAATACTGTGCTGGCCAGGGAAGATGCGGAAATCTATAAGCTGGACGGGCGTTATTTTGCTTCGTGCGATGAGATGGGAAATGCAGCGACACCGGAATACGGTAATCCGAAGTCTGGCGCATCTGTTTTATTGGGACGTTACAGGAATGTGCAGGATGGACGGTTTATCAGCTTTTTTGGTGATCTGCACCCCTCGTATTCGGGGAATGTCGTCAAGGCCATGTCCAGTGCAAAGCAAGGCTATCCTGTCGTAAATCGCGTGCTTGAACAAATTGCACCGGTTTCAAACAAAACAGCTGAACAGTTCTTCACTGACCTCAATCAGCAATTAAGGTCTACAGTCCATAAAGTTGAGAGACTGACATCGAATATTATTGAAGTGGTTGTGCATGCGCCCTTGGCTGCGGAACGCTTTCAGCCTGGTCAGTTTTACCGATTCCAGAATTACGCCACATTAGCGCCCTTATCAGGCGATACACGCCTGGCAATGGAAGGCATTGCTTTGACAGGTGCCTCGGTCGATGTTTCGCGCGGTCTGGTATCATTGATTGCACTAGAGATGGGTGGGTCAGCCGATTTGTGCGCGACATTAAGACCAGGCGATCCGGTCATCTTAATGGGGCCGACAGGAACACCGACAGAAATTGAACCGGGTGAAACTGTCACCCTTGTCGGCGGAGGACTGGGTAACGCCGTATTGTTTTCCATTGGTGCCGCGGCACGTGCAGCAGGTTCCAGAGTACTGTATTTTGCGGGTTATAAAAAACTTGCTGATCGATATAAAGTCGCTGAAATCGAGGCGGCGGCGGATACGGTTGTCTGGTGTTGCGATGAAGCGCCGGGGTTTGAAGCGACACGGCCAGGTGATAAACAGTTTGTCGGTAATATTGTGGAAGCGATGGTGGCGTATGGCAACGGTCAATTGGGCGAACAGCCTGTGCCGTTATCAGAAGTCGACCGGATTATCGCCATTGGTTCGGATCGTATGATGGCTGCTGTGGGTGCGGCACGGCATAACCAGCTAAAACCATACTTGAAAGCGGAGCATTTTGCGATCGGTTCAATTAATTCGCCGATGCAATGCATGATGAAAGAAATCTGTGCGCAATGCCTGCAACCACATCGGGATCCCGATACGGGCGAGATAACGTATGTTTTTTCCTGTTTTAATCAGGATCAACCGCTCGATCAGGTTGATTTTGCGGGACTGGCTTCTCGCTTGCGACAAAACAGCGTGCAGGAAAAATTAACCAGCCGCTGGATTGATCGCTGCCTTGAAAAAATGTAGCTTAATTGCTGGGGTTGTTCACGCATTGGGAACAACCCCGAATATATAACGGGAAATTGAAGATTATTGCTGGCCCTCAGCTTTGTTGAGGGCTTGTTGACTTTGATGACTATTGCACTACAGTGGTTTTTTGCTTATTTCGCCCTTAAACATTGTCGTTTTCTGTTGCTAGCGTATTCTCTACAGTGCTGTCGACAATGGCGCCTACCTTTTCTAGTGCTTTTCGACCCAGAAGCATTGGGGTTGAGAAGTGGGAACGATCAATCAGATTGACCATGATTTCATGCGGTTTCCCATCAAAGTAAATTTGCATGTTAACGACTGGTCGCGAATGAGACTTTTTGGTTTTTATGCTTCCGGTTGCTCGTTTCTTTATTCGCACATGTCGAACAATGGGTAGGTCATAGTCCAGTGTTTGTTCCATCTCAGGGTGAGAAACTTTAAACCTCACATATTCTGTGCCATCTTTTTCATAACGCTGTATTTCTTTTGCGGATATAGAAGCAGATTCTGCACCTGTGTCCAGTTTTGCTGTGAGTGTGACTTTGTCAGGTGCCAATGTGACCGGTTCAAGATAACCGTAGATAGATTTTTCTGCTATTGCAGCTGATGAAGACAGAAAAATAAATGTCAAAACAATAGAATTAATTAAAAAGTTTTGATGATTTTTTTGTAATGTCATAACAAAATTTAAGTCAATATAGGGTGTTATTTGTGCGAATCCATAATGAGTTTAAATTCGGATTGGTTTTATGTTGGGTTTGATTGTAGCTGATTCACATCGTTCCCTATGGAACAGGAATAAGCGGTTTTTGAATTCTATTCTTAAAATACAAAAAGATGAGTGTGCTTGCAATGGCGGCAAAAAAACACCAGACAGATACAAAGGTTTTGGCATAGATGAGAATTGCTATACAAAAACCAATCATGATGACAAAACCGGCCAAGTGTAGATTTTTAAAACTCGATAGAATAAAAGGTAAACAGGTGGATATCAGATATAGCACGATGACCAGCGGATAGATATGAACATCATGTTCATAATAAATATTGTCGTTGATGATTTCGGCCGTAATCGGCTGACGGGCTATGCCGATAACAGTATAAAGTGCCAACAACAGGCCTGAGATTCCAATGAATGCAATTATTTTCTTGCGCGTGTTATCTGTTTCTGCGAAATATATTGCAAAAGGAACATAAAGTGGCCATATAACGCCAACAAATACACCGTAACTATTGCTTAACCAGAATTGAGCCTGCGGGTTACCACTGTCTATTGAGAGCCACAGCAGGCCTTCCACGATTTGCTGTGCTGCAAAAATAAACGGGACTAGCGCTACTGGAATATCTTTCTTGGCATCAATTCTTTTGATGATTGCTGCGCCGACGACTAAAAGAGAACCGCCAACGATAAAGCTCGCTTCTGCTGAAAAACACATGGTAATAGTCGTTTAATGATTATCTGGATCGCTGCAGAGGCTTGTCTGGACGTTGCTTCGATATGTATGTGCTGTCACGATAACGCCAGTATAACTGTTTTAAATGCGGATGACAGAAAAAAACGATGCTGTTCGAATAGATTCGGATCCTAAACCACTTTCTTGAAACCAGAATTTAGGTATACTCCTAATTTTAATCTAACCACCGAGATAGGGGAGGTCAATCATGTCAGATCATATTTATAAAATCATGGAGCTTACCGGTTCGTCCACAGTCAGCATGCAAGGCGCGATAGAGAATGCGATCGCAAGAGCGGCTAAAACCGTTAAAGATATGCGCTGGTTTGAGGTTACCGAAACACGCGGACATATCGAAGAAGGTACAATCAAGCACTGGCAGGTGACCATAAAAGTGGGTTTTACATTGAGAGATTAATTCATGTTAGTTGGTTTGGGTTACACCTGTGGACGTTTAACACTATCGATCCAATGAACTGACGCCTATGCTCTGGATAAAATCCCTGCATATCATTTTTATGGTGACCTGGTTTGCCGGGTTGTTTTATTTGCCTCGTTTGTTTGTTTATCACGCTATGTGCGAAGATACGCCAGGCAAAGAGCGATTCAAAATTATGGAGCGCAAGCTCTATTATGGCATTATGACACCGGGTGCGGTATTGACGGTTGTTTTTGGTATCTGGCTATGGCTTGGCTATGGTTTTACAGGCGATTGGCTTTACGCAAAACTTGCATTGGTTATGGTGCTAATTGTTTATCACTATTTTTGCGGTAAATATGTCCAGGCATTCAAACTGGATAACAATACGCATGGCCATGTTTTTTATCGCTGGTTTAATGAGTTTCCCGTGTTGATCTTGTTTGCTATTGTGATGCTCGTTGTGATTAAGCCAGTATTGTTTTGATTAACTTCTGTATTTGAAGAGCAGTTACCTGAAGTTTTTCCAGAGACTGTGCTCAATGAGTGAATTATTTTTGTTGCTCCTGTTAATGGTGCCAGCGAAACATGCGTAGTGAAGTTTGATTATTCCAAAAGAGCAACGAATAGCTGGATGTGGCATCATTTCAGGAATAACTGTTGGGCTGGCAACCATTCTTGGGCATTAGTAGCGTTATCAATCATAACAGGCTTAAATTGCTCACTTATTCTGTATCAACTTCTTTTTCTGGCTGTTTTGCATTGTGCCGACCGCCTCGTTAGTGTTTCCAACGGTCAGCAAACTGAAAAAGCAGCAGGAATGGGCGTCATCGTTTTTAGAGATTATCTTTATTCGCTATCTGACATAACAATAAACAGGGATAATTGTCGGTAAATTTTACACCTCATGCTTTGGTCACTGAGGCAACTTAAATAATAGACTGTTTATAATTGCCATTTTATATTCGGCACATTTCTTGCTTATACTAAAGGTAGCATGCATGAAATCTCAGTATGATCAAAAAAACGTGCAGCGCTAAAATGGCTACTTATCTTATGGGTACCCCAAAAAATTACTTTGTTCAAGAAAATCATTTGTGACCATTTGATCTGTATCTGGCACTCTAATTTAATACTGCCAAAAATGAATATTTAGCACAGTATTCTGTTGACAGAGCATCACTGCCAGAATAAACAGCCTGCATTAGAAATCGGGGTTTATCTGAATCCTGTTTCCATAACACTATAAATTCAATGTAAAAACAAAGGGCTAAATCTGCTTTAAGTCTAGAAAGAGATGCCCGTCTCATTCGAACTGATATTGTTTGATTGATGAACAAATTCAGTATCGTTTAAACATCTACTGGATCGCAAGGATTAGAAATTATGAAAGAACTGGAATATGAATGGTTTGCTAAAATGTTCTGTAGAGTTTTCATTGGCATTTTATTATTATTATTTTTAATTGTAGCGCCCGGTAGAACTGAAGGCAGTTGGAAGTTAGATGTCAACTCGGATATCGCCCGTATTCTGGCCCTCGCGCCTGAGAATAGTTGGGTAAAACTGAATGCAAATCGATATGACGATGCCTGGACGCCATTTGAGCAGAGGCCAAAACCACCCGAAGCACCTAATGTCGGGTCGCCGCACAGTATCATTCTAGCCTGGAGCTCAATGGCGTGGGACTCTAACCGGGGTAATATCATTATCTGGGGTGGCGGCCATGCAAATTATCCTGGGAACGAAACCTATATTTGGGAAACGTCTTCACTGAATTGGACACGCGGCTCGTTACCTTCGGATGTCAAGCTGATTTCCGGTGTTCAATATGAGGCTATTGATGGCGTATTCAATGCGCCAATCGCCGCACATACTTATGATAACTCGGAATTTTTTCCTATTCTGGATCGGTTTGTAACATTTGGCGGCGCTGCTTTTAATACAGGCACACGCTTTGTCCACGCGGACGGCTCGCCAACGGGCCCCTATTTCTTTGATCCCGCGTTAGCTGACGCTAATGCAGTGGGCGGTACAACCGGCTCGCAGGTGAGTCCAGAAATTTTTACCAATGTCGTCGGTAAAAATATGTGGACTAACCGGGATAATCTAATTCCAAGTACTCCGGGGGAAGTATTGCCGAATTATTTTATTAATACGGCGTCTGCTTATGCTGAAGAAAATGGCGTTGATGCACTTTATCTTCAGACGAATAGCCAGTTGTTTCGATACTCTGCCTTTTCAACTACGGATTCATCACAGGACACCTATGAAGTTGTCGGAACGGTGCAGTCCGGATCTACTTTTTCTGGACAAGGTGCTGGCGCCTATGATCCACAACGTAAAATTTTTGTGCGAACTGCTGGCAGTAGTTTTATCTTCTGGGATCTCAATCAGCCAAATGGTGTAATCGCCAGAAATGTAATTTTTTCTCCGGTAGATAGTGAAGGTACATTTGATTTCAGCAAATTAATCTACTTTGGTCTCGATTATGATCATTTGCGTCAGGTCTTTCTTTTATGGGACGGTAATCAGGATATTTGGCAATTAATACCGCCGGCGGATCTGGCTTCCGGGACCTGGACATTAAGTCGCTTTACTCCGGATGGTCTTGCAGCACCCCAAAATACTATAGTGAATCCTGTTCTTGGCAAGTGGAAATATGCGCGTGCACTGGATGCTTATATCGGCCTGTATGATGCTAATGCGGGCGATATTTGGGTTTATAAGCCGGCAAACTGGCAACCTGAAATTGCAAATGACGGCGTAGCGATAGCAAATCTTGTAGAAGGTGAAGTAATATATTCAAATCAGTCGATTGAAATCTCTGTTTATGCTTTGGGAAAAACGATTTCGAGTGTGCAGTATCTGCTTGATGGAAATGTCATTGGTTCATCTGATATCGCACCATTCGGTTTTCAGTGGGATAATAGAATCCCCGGCTCGTATGTTTTAACCGCTAACGCCTTGTTTACCGACGGTACATCTGCCGGATCTTCGCCTATCAATGTTGTCGTATCGTCTGACACGATTCAAACATTAAAACTTCAGAATGGCCTGGATGCCTATACCGGAACTATAGATACCTATCTTGATGAAGGTCTGAATGCGTTTAATTTCTCCGGAAAAGATACTTTGTATAGCCGGCCAACCGGTGCACGTTTGACGCCACTTGTTCGATTTGCAATTTTTGAGAGTGAAGGTGGACCAATACCTGACGGCGCCTTAATCCGAAAAGCAAAATTGTCACTTTACAAATATTCTGTGTACGATCATGTCTATGGTTTGCACAGAATACTATCCGATTGGGATGGCAGTAGTGTGTCTTGGTTGCAGAGAACTTCCGGCGTAAATTGGGGTTCGCCAGGCGCAAACACATCCGGCGTTGATTTTTCGAATCTAGCCGATGGCGAGGGCAGCATTGCATGGGATGTTGGATGGCTTGAGGTCGATGTGACACCGGGCGTTCAGGATATGAGTGCAAATGGGCAAAATTATGGCTGGAAGCTGGTTCCAATCAGTGGAAATAATAATCTAATCAGGTTTTCAAGCAGTGAGAGCGCTAATGCAATACAAAGACCTGTTTTGGAGATAGAGTACGTTTCAGGATCTGGACCAGTAAATTCTGCGCCAACGGTTAGTATGACGGCTCCCACAGCGGGTGCGGCATTTATTGAAGGCTCTCCAGTTTTGATGGTTGCCAACGCGAGTGATGCGGATGGCAGCATTGCCAAGGTTGAATTTTATGCGGATGGTGTTTTGCTCAATGAAGACTTGACCAGTCCCTATGAATTTTCTTGGGCCAATGCGACAGTTGGTGCGCACACGCTACATGCGGTTGCGACAGACAATAACGGTAAGAAAAGAACGTCCGCAAGTGTTTCAATTACCGTGAACCCAGTTGTTGCCAACAATTTTCCACCGACTGTAAATCTAACTTCACCGCTTCAAAACGCAGAGTTTCAGATCGGAACGTCCATTCAATTCAATGCAACAGCATCTGACTCGGACGGTTTTGTTGCCAAGGTGGCATTTTATGCCAATGGAAACTTGCTCGGTGAGGTGTTTAACGCGCCTTATCAGTTTGTCTGGACGAATCCTGCAGTGGGTTCATACAGTCTTCATGCGATTGCAACCGATGATGACGGTAGCGCTACAACATCGCAGTCCAATCAAATTAATGTGATTCAGTCCACGCCGAGTAACGGCACAAAAGTAGTACTTCAGGAAGGGCTGAATAGCTATGCGGGAACGGCTGACGCCTATGCTTATGAACATTTCAGTACCATCAATTATGGTAATAGCGATTCGTTACTGGAAAAACCAAGCGGAAGCCGGTTGGCGCCGTTTATCCGGTTTGCCATTTTCGATAGCGAGGGCGGTCCGGTGCCAGATGGTGCTGTGATCACATCGGCAAAATTATGGTTATTCAAATATTCATTTTACGACCATGTTTATCGCGCCCATCGCGTGTTAAAGAACTGGGCCGAGCAAGATGTTACCTGGGAACAAAGCGAGTCTGGGATACTCTGGGGCAGCGCAGGTGCGTTAGGCATGGGTCAGGATATTGCGGTCGCTCCTGATGGGGAAGCTGCTGTGTCCTGGAATCCAGGATGGCTAAGCCTTGATGTGACAAGTGGTGTCCAAAGCATGAGTGCAACAGGGCAAAACCATGGCTGGAGACTGGTGCCGGTGAGCGGTAATAGCAATTTGAAAAAATTCGCCAGCAGCGAATACCAAATAGATGCGACGCTACGGCCAAAGTTGGAAATTGAGTATCTACCCGATAGCGGCTCTGTAAATTTGCCACCGACCGTCAGAATGACAGCGCCGGCGTCGGACTCTGAATTTGTTGAAGGTACACCTGTTTTATTAACTGCCGATGCAAGTGATCCCGATGGTGTGATTACAAAAGTCGAGTTTTACGCAAATGGGGTATTGATAGGGGCAGATGCAAGCAGTCCTTATGAGTTTTCTTGGACAAATGCATTGCCAGGTACGCAAACGCTACAGGCGGTGGCTACTGACGATGGCGGCAAAACAACAGTTTCTTTGAGCACCACAATTATCATTACTGACTTGATCAATCAACTGCCAGTGGTGTCATTGACCGCACCAAGTGCCGGTGCTATTTTTGAAGTAGGCGTTCCTATATTGATTTCAGCCGATGCGAATGATATTGATGGCACTGTTACTAAGGTAGCTTTTTATGCTGATGGTGCTTTGCTCGGAGAAGTGACACAAGCGCCTTATGAATTTTCCTGGACGAATGCAACCGAAGGTATGCATACAGTCCATGCGATTGTTACTGACGACGGCGCATTGACAGGCGCCTCTGAATCAGTTGGCATTGATGTCACGCAAACCATCAATAATGGTAGTGTCCGTGTTACATTACAAAGAGGGGTAAATGGCTTTGCCAATGTATGGGATAGCTATATTTATGAATACCATGATTTCGTGAACTTCGGTACAAGTAAGAAACTTTTCGATAAATCAACAGGTTCTCGCTTGGCGACACTGGTTCAGTTTGCGATTTTTGAATCGGAAGGCGGTTTGGTTCCCGATCAAGCAGTAGTTACATCTGCCAAGCTGAAGTTGTACAAGTCTTCATTCTATGATCATGTCTACAGGGCGCATCCAGTACTCGTGCCTTGGCTGGAAAATCAAGTGACCTGGCACGAGAGTCAGTTAGCGGTTTTCTGGGACCAGGTTGGGGCTAATGGTATTGGAGTCGACATCGATAGTCAGTTCGATGGTGAAGGTTCTGCACCGTGGGGTCCGGATTGGCTTGTTGTTGACGTGACCAGTGGTGTGCAGGCGATTCAAAGCGGCAGGGCAAACTTTGGATGGAAGTTGGTGCCTGTTAGCGGTAATACCAATACGAAGACATTTGTCAGCAGTGAATATGCTGAAGGCGTTACTTTACGGCCTGCGCTGGAAATTGAATATCTACTTGAATAAGCAAAGCAAGTAATCCCGGTTTTGCCAGAGGATTGCCAGGAGCATAACCGTTACGGCTGTTGCCGTAACAGTTATGTGGTTTGGTGCTGCATTGAGAGAGTGCTTCAGCCATAAGCCTCCGGCATTGCCGGATATCGTTTTGTTTTTTTTTTTTTTGTCTTCAAGTCGGCGGTTTACTCAAGTAGAATTTGAGTGGTTGGATGTAAGGCGCGCATTTCATGCATACTGACTTGCGCACGAACCCGCAATATCAAATTGATAGTGTATTGGTTATTGATGACCCTATGAAGAACTTCACGACACTTGAATCCAGCTATCCTCACGGAGAGGTTGTTGCGGTGATGGGGAACGTCGTTGATGTGCATTTTCCGCCGCCGCTTCCGGCACGAAATTTTCAATTGCTGGCAGGTGCAACCGGACAGGTTGTACTGGAAGTTCAGACACATCTGGATCCTTCAACAGTACGCTGTGTCGCATTGAACGCAACACGCCGTTTGGGAAGAGGTATGCGGGTTTGTAATACCGGCGCTACATTACAAATGCCGGTAGGTCTGGGATTGCTCGGACGCATGTTGAATGTGTTTGGAGAAACGATTGATGGAATCAATAAGCCAATTGACGCTCAAGCGTACTGGTCCATACATCGCCCCTTGCTGCCACTGGCGGAGAGAACCACAAGCACCGAAATTTTTGAGACCGGCATTAAAGCCATTGATCTGTTGGCGCCACTGGAGCGCGGCGGTAAGTCGGGCATGTTTGGCGGCGCAGGTGTCGGCAAAACAGTCTTGATCAATGAGCTGATTAACAATATGGCCGAGCAATACGAAGGCATCAGTTTGTTTTGTGGTATTGGTGAACGTATGCGCGAGGCTGAGGAAATGTATCGGGCCATGGAAGAATCGGGTGTTTTGGAAAAAGCAGTGTTGATCTATGGGCAGATGAATGAACCGCCCGGAGCGCGATTTCGTGTTGGGCATGCGGCTTTGACCGTCGCTGAATATTTCCGCGATGTGATCAAACGGGATGTTTTATTGCTGATCGATAACGTGTTTCGCTTTGTTCAGTCAGGCACGGAAGTGTCGGGATTGATGGGGCGTATACCGTCACGCGTTGGTTACCAACCTACACTCGCTACCGAATTGGCCAAACTGGAGGAGCGTATCTGCAGCTCGCAAAACGGCAGTATTACCTCGGTACAGGCAGTTTACGTGCCTGCCGATGATCTGACCGATCCGTCTGCAACTCATATTTTTGCGCACTTATCCGCCTCCATCGTATTATCCCGGAAACGCGCCAGTCAGGGTTTTTATCCGGCAATCGATCCTTTGCAGACTGAGTCAAAAATGCTTACGCCTACAATTGTCGGCAAACGTCATTATCGTGTTGCTCAAACTGTACGGAGCACGCTTGCCGAGTATGAAGAGCTCAAGGATATTATCGCCATGCTCGGGATAGAAGAGCTTTCCCGTGAGGATCGATTAACTGTCAGTAAGGCACGCCGCCTGGAGCGTTTCATGACCCAGCCATTTTTCACAACTGAACAGTTCACCGGACAGGTAGGTAAACGAATTTCCCTTGAACAGACGATTGAAGGGTGTGAACGCATTTTGTCAGGCGAATTTTCGGAAGTTAGTGAGAAGGCCTTTTATATGATTGGTTCAGTCGATGAAATAAATCGTGGATAAAGGTTTGAATACCACTGAATTAAGGGCACCTCTAAAAATCCATAATTGCGAGCATCCGCATCGCGGATTGCCTGCTTACCCCGTTTCGACACAGTTCGTCGTTGTTCACAAAAAATGTTTCCTTACATATTAATCATATGCTGCGTCAATATTTTTTGTTCTCGCCTTGTCTTGTTTAAAACTCTGAATTTTTAGGGGTGCCCTTTATGCAGTTACAAGTGCTGTTGCCTACCGAAATACTGGTTGATGAAAAGGTGATTAAAGTAATCGCCGAGGCTGAAAATGGTTCGTTTTGCTTGCTGCCGAGGCATATTGACTTTGTTGCCGCATTGAAACCCGGTATTCTCAGTTTCTATTCGCCGGATGGTGAAGAGGGCTTTGTCGCCGTCGATGAAGGTGTTCTGGTTAAATGCGGATGTGACGTGTTTGTTTCCACGCTAAATGGCGTTCGGGGTACTAACCTAGATCAGTTGCAGGCACTTATCGATGAGCGTTTTCTCGAACTTGATGAACATGAGCGCAAGGCTCGCACGGCGTTAGCACGGCTTGAAGCGGGTACTTTGCGTGGATTCAAAGAGTTGCGGGAACAGAAACGGTAAGAATGCTGTATTGCACAGGGTCAGAATTGTTAAGATACAATCAGCAAAACTTCATATAATTTGCGCAAACTCGAACGACGATTGACATAAATCATTGGCACTTTCTTTTTAGAGTGTTATCCTTGCAAACGCTATTATAGCGAGGCCAGTGCCAGCTATTGCTCAGAATAGTACGAATCAGAAACTTTGCTTGAAAAATACAATAACTGACAAATATTGGATATGAAGAAAGGAAGACCTCTAGGATTCGATCCTAATAAAACGCTGGAAATTGCCATGAACATTTTCTGGGAAAAGGGATATGACAGAACAACGCTCGAAGATATACTCGATGCCGCGAATATTTCAAAAAGCAGTTTTTATAATGCCTACGGTAATAAGTACAAAATATTCGAAAAAAGCCTTGATCTTTTTTGCGATAACCAAATAGCAATGGTTGAAAAAGGTTTGAGTCATTTTTCGAATGGGCGTGAATTTCTTGAGGCATTTTTACGTAGTATTGTTCAGAGTGCGCGGTTAAAAGAACCGCATCTTGGCTGTTTCTTAGTAAATACTGCACATGAATTTGCGGGGCGCGATGCTCATGTATCTCAAAAGTTGAATGGTTCAACTTTGAGACTTAATGGGATATTGCAAGAGGCTATTATAAATGGACAATCAGCCGGTGTCATTAATCAAAGGAAAGAGCCGGGCACGTTAGCTTTTTACATAATGTCAAATATTGCAGGTATTCGTTCGATGGTTTCTGCACAGGTCGACCCGGACCGACTTGACGAGATTGTAGATGTTACCCTCGCTGCGCTTGATTAACCCTAAAGTGAATGGTGAATAGAAACAGGGTATTCAGTTCGGCTAACGATAGCGTTGAACGGATGGGTGCACTCCCTGTCTTAATGTCCTGATTGCCTCTTCAGGGCTGCCGACAATCTGTTTATGCGGACAGAACAGGTTTTTGGACAGTTCGCGTTGCGCATAGAACTGTCGGACGAAACTGAGCGGTTGCCATTCGGATTCCCTGGGTTCCGACCAGGTTTTGTCGTCGCGCCCTATTGCATATAGTTTTCTCTCGTTTGTTGCACAGCGGATGCCTTCAAAGCTGATATTCATTGCTCCCGTTGAGGACTGGGTGACCAGGGTAAAACGTATTACGCCGTCTTGGCCAATACTGATGGATGTTGCGTCTACAAAATGTTTATAGTCTGTGATTGAGCCTGCATCAAATGCAATCAGATTGCTTGCATCAGGGTAGGGCGGCAATTGGGATAACTGCTCAATCCATTTTTTCTCGGCGTCAAATTCGTCTTTGAATTCCTTTTTAGCCGCGCATGCAGAGAGCAGCAGCATGCCGATAAGCAGGAAATACGGCATTTTCATTCGTTGATTCATTTATGCACAGACCAGGTCATTGGTCAATGATGCCTTGCTTAGTTCGTCAACCGGATCGATCGTTGCTTGATACGCTGGGTGATCAATACCCATAGACAACGTGCTATGGTGATGCAATGCTGCTATCATGTCACGTGTCAGTTCAAAGCGCAAAAAATGCACGGACGATGTTTTTTCATCATTTTCGCGATCCAGATCTTCATCGGCAATCGCGTATACGGCTGGAAAATCGCCGATTTTTACCCAGACCCTGTCTTCGATGCCGACCATTTCCGCAAGACGGGCGGCGCGTTCCGCCGGATCGGGGTATTCAATCATCATCGTGGCTTTCCAGTTTGATCCATCGGGTACAAGCGGCAGGTAGGTGTTCAGTTCATGAACGATTTCGTCTTCCTGAAAGATGCGTTCCACATGCAGCATTTCCTGAATTTGATAACGGATAGTAATTTCGTCCTCAAAAAAAAGAGTGATGTGATTACCGAGCGGGATTTTGCGTGATTTTTTATGCGCCATGACTTCTTTACGCTTTTCTTTACGTACTTTGGCGTAATCTTCCAATGTTAATAGGCTGTCGCGTGTAATATTGGTCATTTTCTCTAATCAGAATTATTGTTTTCAGATTCGTTTTTTGGTTCAATCGCCCGGTTATGATGCGCTTGACCTTCATATGCCATGCGCAACAAGGAAAGTGGGTGCTTTTTCTGTGCGGTATTTTCGCTTCCCATTCCTTGTTCAATATGACGCGCGGCAATGGCGCAGTCGGAGCTGATATAGTCAGGTTTATTCGCGGCCATTTGCCGGAAAACGGGGCGTCCTATTTTCATTGAATCGGCAAAATATTCGCTTTTGACGCCCCAGGTGCCGTCATGTCCGGAGCAGCGTTCCACGACATTGATTTCGGTATCCGGAATCAACTGCAAAACATCGCGTGTTTTTTTTCCGATATTCTGCACACGCTGATGACAAGGGATATGATAGGCCACCTTTCCCAGCGAAGTTTTGAAATCCGTTTTCAATAATTGATCCTGATTTCTCAATATAAAATACTCAAATGGATCAAACATGGCTGCTGCGACAGCGTGTACAGCCTCATCATCGGGAAACAGCAGCGGTAACTCCTGTTTGAACATCAATGTGCAGGAGGGCACGGCAGAGAGAATGGCAAACCCGTCTTGGGCCAGTTTCAATAAATGAGGAATATTTTTATTTTTGAGTTGTTCAATCGTATCCAGGTCTCCGAGTTCCAGCTTGGGCATGCCACAGCAAACTTCTTTTTCAACAAGCAGTGTGGGTATTTCATTATGTTCGAGAATTCTGAGTAAATCATGACCGATGCCGGGCTCGTTATAATTGATGTAGCAGGTGGAATAGATCGCAACTTTACCCGGGGTGCGTTCGCCGTCTCTGACCATGAATGTCATATTGGTTCTGGCGCTGGTGCGAAATTTATTTGCAGCGTAGTCGGGTAGTTTTCTCTCTGCGTGAATGCCGAGCGAACTGTCCATTAGCTTACGCGCAATAGTGTTTTTATTCAAGGTATTAACACTCTGGGCAATGACCGGAATCGTTGCAATTTTGCCGACAAGATCCGTGTTCGATAGTAGTTTGTCCCTAAAATTTGCACCTTTGTTTTTATACTTCACGGCCTTGGCGCGCAGCATTAAATGCGGAAAATCGATATTCCATTCATGCGGCGGTACATAAGGGCATTTGGTCATGAAACACATATCGCATAAGAAACAGCGTTCGACAACTTCCCAGAATTTGTTTTTCTCCACACCGTCCAGTTCCCCGGTGGCGCCTTCGTCAATCAGATCGAAAAGACGTGGAAATGCGGTGCACAGATTGACGCAACGCCGGCACCCATGACAAACGTCGAAAACGCGCTCCATTTCATTTGTCAGACTGGCTTCATTGTAGAAATCGATGTTTTTCCAGTCTATCGGATTACGCTTGGGTGCTTCAAGACTGCCTTCGCGTGTGGCCATAGCATTTTTGATGTAACAAAAAAATGAAGCGTGTTAACGGAATGGGGCGGGAATGGGACGCAATCAAGTTATCTTGAAAGGTTCCACATTCCCATTTTCTATTTTTAACACAGGTTGGTCTGCTTGTCAGCAGATTTGACCCTTGACAATCTAGTCGGTCAGGCTGTCAAGCGCACGTTGAAAGCGGTTTGCATGAGAACGTTCGGCTTTGGCCAGGGTTTCAAACCAGTCGGCGATTTCGTCAAAACCTTCATCGCGTGCTGTTTTTGCCATGCCAGGGTACATATCGGTATATTCGTGTGTTTCACCGGCGATTGCTGTTTTCAGATTGTCGCGAGATGAACCAAAAGCCAGACCGGTGGCCGGATCGCCACAAGATTCCAGATATTCAAGATGTCCATGCGCATGTCCGGTTTCGCCCTCGGCGGTTGAACGGAACACAGCCGCGACATCATTTTGACCCTCAACATCTGCTTTAGACGCAAAATACAAATAACGGCGATTGGCTTGAGATTCGCCAGCAAAAGCTGCTTTCAGATTATTTTCGGTTTTTGATCCTTTAAGTTCCATTGTTTTATCTCCTTTGTTACGCGACGTGATATGTAAAAAATACGAGTTAATAATTATTATTATGAAAATTATGCACCATTCTGGTGCAAAGGCCAGCTAAATTATAAATGATTAGATAACTTTATGTTATTCCCTAACAGCTTTGTCTGTTGAATGGTAAAACAGGCAGGGTGCAAAGCTGATCCGTGAAGCGAGACTATCTAAGCCCTGTGTGCTTGTCAAGTGAGTCTATTCAACTCTGGTTAAATGGTGGTGCTTACGATTAACCAGGCTTGCCGTCAATCCGGGGCCGCCAGTAAATCGGTATATAGTGTGCCGCCCATAAAATGAAACAAGATAACCAGACCAGTCCGGCGAGCAGATAAAGTATCGGTGTGAATTGGCCAAAAACTGGAATGATATCGGGTAATATTCTCAGTATGACAGCGGCTTGAAAGCCGATAAATAACTGCCAGGTGTATCGATCCAATACCAAGGGCTGACCGGAGTGACCAATGGTCACCCGCGAAGCCATGCCGAGCACCATGCTGGCAAAATAACCGATGGCCAGAGCGTGTAACGGCGCCATGCCGAATATCCATGTGTTTTCTTCAGTCTGCATGAATACAAGGCTTTGCAATCCGTACAACAACATTGAAAAACTGAACCACGCAAAGGAAACATGCAAGACGGCCAGCAGACTGACCTGAAAGCTGCGCAGGAATCCCCATCGAAGGGATAAGTACAGCGCACATAAAGCCAGCGTCAAGTCTGCAATCCATAGATATTTTGGGTAACCTACCAATTGCAATAAACCATGCGCAACAGTACAGGCCAGCATGATCCATAGCATCCAGTAGGGTCGGACAACGACATAGTTTTCCAGTACCCGACTGGAGAAAAAAGGAATCATGCGGTGTGAAACAGCCAGTAAAATGGGCGTTAGAAAAAACCAGATGCCCGCATGACGTGAAAAATCCAAAAGAAAATGGGTGTCCGTTAACAGCCAAAGTAAATACGCGGTAATGCCGAGGCATCCCATAAACAGAGCCGAACTGGTTACACTGGCATGGCGCCGGTCCTGGCCTTTCGCCTGAAGAAGAATATCCAGCAACGCTTTAAAGGCATTAGCAAAACCTGCCAGCATTGCGATTACGCCGAGAACGGTAAGCCATTTTCCATATGCCAGACCGGTATAAAACAATGCAACGCCAGCAGCCATTAACAGACAGGTTGTCATATAAACGCGGGGCGTGATTTTTTTTTCATTCATCCAGTTTGGATAGGTGGTAAACAGAAAACCGAAAATAAAGAATGGAAAAAAACCGTAAATCATTAAAAAAGCATGTGCCCAGGTCGGTGCGATACTCCAAATCTGTAAAGTGCCAAATATGGCATACCGTCCAGCCAGATCATAAACCCACCAGACTAATGTAAAAATACCTTGAAGCGCACCCGCTAGAAAAAGACTGCGATGCGGTGCTGCTGAAATATGACGCCAGAAACTTAAATTAGTGAACATTCAGAGTCCCTTGTTCTTGTATTTGATATAATCCAATTATTTCTTTATGTTGTTCTGCGACCAGCATGCCGTTTTATCCTGGCTTGTTTAAACTGTTATGATGCTGCGTTCCTTTTTCTTGTTACAAAACCAATTAATTCTACATGCTCAATATTGACCTGCATTGCCATTCCACTGTTTCTGATGGTGTTTTGACCCCTGCGCAACTGGTTGAACGCGCATTCCAACGGGGTGTAAAACTACTGGCGTTAACGGATCATGATGATGTTGCCGGACTGGAAGAAGCGCGTTCGGCCGCGTTTGAGAAAAATATCACATTTATCAATGGCGTGGAAATTTCTGTCAGTTGGCGAGGACGCACCATACATGTGCTTGGCCTGAATGTCGACCCAAGTTACCCGCCACTTGTTGAAGGTCTTGCCGCAATCAGGGCAGGGCGGACTCAACGTGCACGGAATATCGCGGCTGCTCTGGAAAAAGTCGGGGTTGAGGGCAGTCTTGAAGGGGCATATACTTTTGTGGGTGCGCGTGGTTTGATTGGCCGTACCCATTTTGCCCGGTTTTTAATTGAAAAAGGCTATGCCAAGGATATGAAATCGGTTTTCAAAAATTATCTGGTTAAAGGAAAGCCAGGGTATGCACACCATGAATGGGCGGCATTAAGTGAAACAATTGACTGGATAATCGCGAGCGGCGGCAGGGCTGTTATTGCACATCCGGCAAGGTATAATTTGGGAAAAAATGTATTAAATGACTTGCTCGATGAATTTTGCGCATTAGGCGGCAGCGCGCTTGAGGTGATCAGTGCCAGTCATACAGCACAACAGACAGAGATTTTTGCCGGACACGCGAAGAATAATAATTTGTTGGTTTCCTGCGGCTCGGATTTTCATGGACCCAATGAAAGTTACTATGATTTAGGTCGATTGCCCGAATTGCCGGCGGGGTGTGTTCCGGTGTGGCATGATTGGAATGTGCCCCCAAATATTTAACACGCTGTGAAGCCTGCCAACGTATTTGCAGTCATTAAAGAATCATTTGAAATAATGGAATAAAAGGCACCATGGCTCAATTTTTTTCGATTCATACAGAAAATCCGCATTCACGTCTAATCAAGCAGGCCGTTAATATTGTACGGAAAGGGGGGGTTATTGTTTATCCTACCGATTCGAGTTATGCGTTGGGTTGCCAGATTGGCGATAAGGATGCAATGTCAAGAATACGTACGATACGTCAGGTGGATGAAAAACATCACTTTACGCTTGTTTGTCGGAATCTTGCGGAAATTTCACTATATGCCAAAGTGGACAATGCTCAATACCGGTTACTGAAAGCAACGACGCCGGGCAGTTATACCTTTATATTGGAGGCGAGCCGTGAGGTTCCGCGCCGTCTGCAACATCCCAAGCGTTATACGATTGGTTTGCGTGTCCCGGATCATCCTGTGGCTCTGGCATTGTTGGAGGAGATGGATGAGCCTTTGTTGAGCTCGACCTTGATTCTACCGGGAGATGAACTCCCCATGACTGATGCCGAGGAAATCCGGGACCGGCTGGAACATCAGGTCGATCTGGTGATGGATGCAGGTTCGTGCGGCCTGGAAATGACCTCAGTGATCGATCTGACTGATGACGTGCCTTTGCTTGTCAGGAAAGGCAAAGGCGATCTTGATCCTTTCGGAATTGAAAATGGATATTGACAGTATTATCCAGGGAATAACAATCTATGCATTACCGGTTATTTTTGCCATTACCTTACACGAAGCTGCGCATGGTTATGTGGCCAAGTATTTTGGCGATTTTACCGCTTTTAATCAAGGACGTATCAGTCTTAATCCGACAAAACATATCGATCCTGTCGGTACCATTCTAGTGCCAGCGTCACTGTTCATTATCAGTAAAATCACAATGGGCGCGGGTTTTCTTTTTGGCTGGGCCAAACCGGTGCCGGTTAATTTTGCTAACCTTCGCCACCCTAAACAGGATATGCTGTGGGTTGCCGCCGCAGGCCCGGGCGCCAACCTGGTTATGGCTTTCTTTTGGGCGCTGGTAATAAAGCTCGCCATGGTCATGCCCATCAATGATTTAACCAAGCCCATGATATTGATGGGTATTGCCGGTATCGAGATTAACGTTATTTTGATGGTGTTGAATTTGTTGCCATTGCCGCCGCTGGATGGAGGTCGTATGGCGGTGAGTCTTTTGCCGCACAGGATTGCTTATCACTTTGCCAAAATTGAACCGTATGGGTTTATGATTTTGCTGGTGCTGCTAATCAGCGGTGTGTTGGGCGTCATTGTCTGGCCGCTGATAACTTTTATGAAATTAATGATTGTTTCTTTTTTCGGATTATACGTCTGATTGTTTCCTGTCATAAAAAGTAGCCAATTTTTAGAATGAACAGAATAACTTGTAACGTTGTATATTAGGACATAAAACATGTTTGCTGATCGCGTTTTATCGGGGATGCGCCCTACGGGTAATTTACATTTGGGACATTATCATGGTGTGTTAAAAAACTGGGTTGAACTACAGCAGCAGTATGAATGCCTTTTTTTTGTCGCTGACTGGCATGCGCTGACGACGCATTATGATTCACCGGAAATTATTGAGAAAAATGTCTGGGACATGGTGATTGATTGGCTTGCTGCCGGTGTTGATCCATCAAAAGCAATTTTGTTTATACAGTCCAAGGTGCCTGCGCATGCGGAATTATATCTGTTATTGTCGATGATGACGCCACTGGGCTGGCTCGAACGCGTCCCGACTTATAAGGATCAGCAGGAAAAACTGATGGAAAAAGACCTCAGTACCCATGGTTTCTTGGGTTATCCATTGCTGCAAAGCGCTGATATTTTGATTTATCGCGCAAACCGGGTGCCGGTCGGTGAAGACCAGGCGCCGCATATCGAATTTACGCGTGAGATTTGCAGGCGTTTTAATCATATTTACGGCAAGGAGCCCGGTTTTGAAGAAAAAGCCGAAGTCGCCATTAAAAAGCTGGGTTCAAAAAAATCAAGATTATATAGTGAACTGCGCAATCGTTATCAGGAACAGGGTGACGACAGCGCTTTGGCGGAAGCCAAGTCACTACTCGAAGGACAGCAAAATCTCAGTATGGGTGACAAAGAACGGTTATTCGGCTATCTCGAAGGCGGCGGAAAAATGATCTTGTGTGAGCCGGAAACACTGCTGACAAAGGCTTCGCGTATGCCCGGGCTGGACGGTCAGAAAATGTCGAAGTCCTATAACAATACCATTAGTCTTCGTGAAGAATCGGAAAGTGTGCGCAAGAAAATTCGCACCATGCCGACCGACCCGGCGCGTGTCCGGCGTACCGACCCGGGCAATCCGGCAGTGTGCCCGGTATGGCAGTTTCATCTGGTTTATTCCGACGATGAGACCTGTAAATGGGTTCAGCACGGCTGCACAACTGCAGAAATCGGCTGTCTTGACTGCAAATCCCCTGTTATAGAAAAGGTGCTGGCTGCGCAGGAACCGATGCATGATCGGGCAAGAATGTATGAGGAAGATCCGGTGCTGGTACGCAATATTATTGCCGACGGTTGCGAAAAGGCAAATCAGCTTGCCGAAGAAACAATGCGCGATGTTCGTGCAGCCATTGGACTGGATTATTCCTGATATGCCGGATAAGTCAGACGGAAATTAAATGAAGCGATGACAACAGTGGAATCTGCTGTTAATCAATCCGCCATGAAACCGGTGGCAAAAATCTGCGGCGAACCGTTAATGGAAATCCCGCAGGATTTATATATCCCGCCCGATGCATTGGAAGTGTTTCTGGATACGTTCCAGGGTCCCCTCGATCTGCTGCTTTATCTGATACGCAAGCATAACCTCGATATTCTGGATATTCCGATGACGCAACTGACCCAGCAATATATGGCCTATGTTGAAATGATGGAAGTGGAACAATTCGAATTGGCCGCCGAGTATCTGCTGATGACTGCCTTGCTGATCGAGATCAAATCACGCATGTTGTTGCCCGCGCCGGTCTCAGAGGCTGAGGAAGAGAGAGATCCGAGAGCGGAGCTGGTGCGGCGGTTACTCAAGTATGAACAAATCAAACGGGCGGCCATGCAATTAAACGAGTTACCGCAAATTGACCGTGATTTTGCGCGTGTACAAATTTGGATGGATCAGCACATGCCCGAACAATTGCCTGATGTGTCTGTCGATGAGCTTCGTCAGGTTTGGCTTGAGTTGCTGGCCAGGGCCAAGATTAACCGGCACCATCAGGTCAATCGCGAGAAGCTTTCGGTGCGTGCCTATATGAGTCAGATTCTAAGGAATTTGCATCAACGCGGACAAGTTGCTTTTTATGACTTGTTCAGTCCGGTCGCGGCAGTGTCCGAAGTCATTGTCACTTTCCTCGCAATACTGGAACTTGCCAAAGAGATGTTGGTAGAAATCATACAACTGGAAGTATTGGGAGTCATTTATGTCCGTGCGGTCGATACTGCTTGATCAACCCGATTCAGCTGATAACAACGTTGAAGAGGCAACATTCGGCGCTGAAGCACCCGAAAAAATAAAGCAGGTACTTGAAACGGCGTTGCTCACTACACAAGAGCCGTTGTCAGTCAATGCACTGAAAAAATTATTTGATAATCAAATCAATGCAAAACAGTTGTCTGGATTGCTTGAAGAATTACAGCAGAGCTGGACTGACAGGGGCGTAGAACTTGTCCAGGTTGCAGGCGGCTGGCGTTTTCAGGCCAAAATTGAAATGCAACCTTACCTGAACCGCCTGGATGCCCCCAAAACGCCACGGTATTCCCGCGCAGTTCTGGAAACGCTCGCAATTATCGCCTATCATCAACCGGTTACACGTGGTGATATTGAAGAAATACGTGGAATTGCTGTGTCTTCGTCGATTCTTAAGACACTGACCATGCGCGGCTGGATTGACCAGGTCGGCCATCGTAATGTACCGGGTAGACCGGCATTGTTTGCTACAACACAACATTTTCTGAATGACCTCGGTTTGCGCGCACTGGACGAACTGCCGCCACTGGAAGAACTGGATTCATTACTGGAAACGGACGCAAAAACAGGTGCGCTGCCTTTGCCCGATGATGAAGCCGAGCCGGAATCAACAATGCACGATAATGAATCGGACTGAACTGGATCGCCTCGCCCGAGGCCGCTGAGCGCAAAAGCGGGGTGCAGTAACCAATAGGCATTGCATCGATGGGTGTGGCTTTATGGTGCAATGCGCTTTGCTGATTGACACCCTACGGCACCCTACATGACGCGACGGTGTGCGCGAAGCAACAGGTGAAGGTGCGATACAGTTTGGTTTGATATTGTGTGAGTGATGCACTTATAATCCCACATATATGATTATGAGGATTAAGCAATGGGGCACCCATTAGCCGTCCTGAGTCAATAGTCCGAACGAAATACTCGCCTTACGGCGATACATTAATCCTCAATAACACCATTACAAAACAGTTTTGCTGAAAATTTCGCGCCTGTTGCTTCATATTTTTGGTGATGCAAATCGCACCAGTCACCCATCTGGATCAAGTGAGAACAGAATCCTGTTTCACCCTGGCAGCAACGCTGCCCCGGAAGCATCTCAGTGCCGTCTTGTATCCAATTGTTTGTTCAAGTCTGTGGCTACCAATAGGTGCCAACCCTTTCTGGCTTACAATCCGGGCGATTCACTTCAGTCAAACTGTCAGCAATGGCGGATGGCGCGGCGTCCAATCAGGTCCGGTGGCTCGATATCCAACCCCTATGCTGGCTTAACCGGCCATCGCCAAATCTATACTATACAAAACAGCGTTCTACAGAGAATACTTCTCCTGTTCTTAACATGTGATAACAGGCGCGCGCCAGTTTATGCGCAACTGCTTTGATGGCAACAATACCGTTGCGTTTGGCTTTTTTGCGCTGGTAAAACTTTCTTGCCGGTTCGCAATAACGTACTGCAAAGTTGGCCGCTTCAACATACGCCCACGCCAGATAGCGGTTGCCATTTTTAGTGTTACCACTGCCTTTTTTCTTACCGTTGGACAGGTGTGCGCTGCCGACACAACGGCAGTAAGAAACATAGTTACCAGCATCTGCAAACCGCTCGATCTCTCCAGTCTCAAGTAATATGACTGTCGCCAGCACATCGCCAATACCTGCGGTGCTTTTGAGTAACCGAAAAGCGGGATCGGTTCGGCAATAACTTTCCAATACAGCTTCAACACGGCCAATCTGGTCTTGTAGTGCATGCATGACGGCCAGATTGGTTTGCAATCCGAGTATTTCGGTTGAGCCAAGATTCAATTGTTCTAAATCGGACTCAGTCAGTTGTTTGATCGTGTTGCTGTTGGCGCGCGCCCCGGTATAACGCTGCATCGCCGATTCGATTGTAATAATCTGCGCACTGCGTTGCTGTACCAGTTGCATGCGCTTTCGCGCCAGATCGCGCATCGCACGCTTGTCTTTGGGCATGATGTAGCCTTCCGGCAACAAGCCCAGCCGCAACAAATGTGCCAAGTGCCTGGCATCCGATTCATCGCCGCGATGTTTCATCCCGTCATATTGCTTGACCGCCACGGTGTTGACCAGATGCACTGAATAATCCCGCTCCTGCAAACCATCAATCAGCCAGTACCAGTTGAAAGTTGACTCAACTGCAATGCCGGATATTTCGTCCCGATAAGGCGACATAGCCTCAAGAATTTCAACCATATTGTTGCCATGCCGTTTGCTGTACACAACCCGGTCGTCTTCATCAATTATTACTATAAAACTGTTGTTTGAATGTAGGTCTATGCCGCAAAATAACATCTCGTCCTCCGTCGATAAAGTTGGTTCGTACCTTAACTTTATCCTTTCCAGCTACCGCTGGGGCGGGGGACGGCTAGATGATTATCAGGTAACGATTTATCTGGAAAAAGAAATCGAAGAAAAAATGATTGCGGCGGCCAAGGCTGCGAATTTATCCAAAAGCAAATGGATAGCGCGCATCATTGAAGAAAGAGTTGCCAATGAATGGCCGGAGTCGATTGCCGAACTGGCCGGTGCTTGGCAGGATTTTCCGGCGATTGAAGAAATTCGTGCCGGTTCAGGAGAAGACAGCAAGCGTGTCGATTTATAGTTTAAGTCAACGAAGCAGTTGTCCATGTAGGTACTCGACACTAATACGCTGATCTGCTTTTTCAAGGGAATGGGACGCGTATCGCAAAACCTGATGGCAAAATCGCCAAGAGAGATTGCCATTCCGGCGATTGTGCTGTTCGAACTCGAATATGGCATTCTGAAATCGACATCGCCAGAAAAGCGCATTGAGCAATTAAATGCATTGAGCGCTTTGGTCACATTACTGCCATTTTCATCGTATGAAGCCAAAACGGCTGCAGCTATCCGGTTTAAACTGGAACGAACGGGTCAACTCATAGGCCTCTACGATATCCTCATCGCCGCGATCGCGTTGCAGCATAACGCAATATTAGTGACCAACAATACGCGCGAATTTTCCCGAATCGAAACCTTGAAAATCGAAGATTGGTACTAATGATTCATGCCCACGATCAACATCCGCAAACACACCGTATTTCCCGAAGAATTCCCTGAAGCCTGGGCATCCGGCTGGGGTGAGGATGAATACGGGCTATGGATGGCGTTCACCTATAAAGGCGTGCGGCAGGCATTCCGTTGGTGCGAGCCGGGGACGTTTTTGATGGGATCGCCGGAGGATGAACCTGAGCGAGATGATGATGAATTGCAACATGAAGTGACACTGACCAAGGGATTCTGGATCGCAGATACGCCGGTGACGCAGGCGTTATGGCAAGTGGTCATGGGTGATAATCCCAGTGAATTTAAAGGTGAAGAGCGACCGGTAGAAAATATCAGTTGGGAAGACGCAACGAAATTTATTGACACAATGAACAGCCTGAAAGCGGAATTGAAATTGTGCCTGCCGACCGAGGCACAATGGGAATATGCCTGCCGTGCCGGAACGACGACGCCATTTAGCTGGGGTGATCAAATCGATTCGACATTGGTTAATTTTGATGGAGACAATCCCTATAACGATGGTAGCAAAAGCGAATACCGGGGACACACTGTCGACGTGAAAGCATTGCCATGTAATGACTGGGGGCTGTATCAGATGCATGGTAATGTATGGGAATGGTGTCAGGACAGGTATAGCGATTACCCGTCAGGTCCGGTAACCGATCCACGAGGTTCGAATACCGGGGTCCTGCGCGTGTTGCGCGGCGGCTCGTGGATCGGCTACGGCGGGCGCTGCCGTTCTGCCGACCGTGATCTCGATGATCCGTCTCTTCGCTACGACAACGGCGGCTTTCGTCTTGCCCGAGGTCATTGAGCTCAAGCCAGTCAGGTCAGTCAGGGCAGGCCAGCAGCCGGTTGACCGCAGCGCGACGGAGTGCGCGAAGGCTCAGGCGGGGGATGGACTGCGTGTCGGGGAATGTTGGGTAGGGTGCAATAACCAACGGGCATTGCACCGATGGCAATGGTACACGGTGCAATGCGCTTCGCTTATTGGCACCCTACACAACTGGAATTTAGGGAAGTCAACAGGCGCTTGTAACGGTTTCGATTTAATTGTGTATTCAAGTGATCGTGCATTACAGCATTATTTTAGTTTCTTAATGTTGATTGTGTACTTGCTATGGAGTACATTTGTGCTTTGCTTTTAAAATAGATCAAAATGAGTCATAAAAACGACCGCGTACAGGTCAGAATTGAACCTGAACTCAAACAGGCCGCGGAAACCATATTTAGCCAACTGGGCATTACTTCGGGTGAAGCCATCCGTATGTTTTACGCTCAGGTCAAAATGCGTGGCGGTATTCCATTTGAGATTGTGATCCCGAACCAGGATACGCTGGATGCTATGGAAGAAGCTGAACAGTCGAATGATCTGGAAAAATTTGATTCTTTTAAGGATTTGCGTAAAAAACTGGGCGTATAAGCTTTGTTTTCCGTAGCTCCAACCCGTCGTTTCAAGCGCGACCTGAAACGTGTCCACCGCCAGAACAAAAATATCGACAAGCTGGAGATACTCATCAATCTTATTGCATCCCGTTCGTCTTTGCCGACAAAAAACAAAGATCACAGCCTGATCGGAAATTATGCGGGATACAGGGAATGCCATATCGAACCTGATTGGCTGTTGATTTATCGTATTGACGAAAACAGGAAATCCATTATCTTGGTACGCACCGGCAGTCATGCTGAATTGTTCCGCTAAATGAACGGTGCGCATTGTCACAAATAATCCATTACCATGTTTATCCGCAAACACACCGTTTTTCCCGAAGAATTCCCCGAGGCCTGGGCGTCCGACTGGGGTGAGGATGAATTCGGGTTGTGGATGGCGTTCACCTATAAAGGTGTGCGGCAGGCATTCCGCTGGTGCGAGCCGGGGACGTTTTTGATGGGATCGCCGGAGAATGAGTCCGAGCGGGAATCGTTTGGTTTGGATGAAACTCAACATGAAGTGACATTGACCAAGGGATTCTGGATTGCCGATACACCAGTGACACAAGCGTTATGGCAAGCGGTCATGGGTGAAAATCCAAGTCGGTTTAAAGGTGAGGAACTGCCCGCTGAAACTATCAGTTGGACGGATGCGTATGTCTTTATCGATAAAATGAATGGCTTGAAAGCGGAATTGAAACTCTGTCTGCCGACCGAAGCGCAATGGGAATACGGTTGCAGGGCAGGAACAACAACACCATTTAGCTGGGGTGAGCAAATCGATTCTACTCTGGTTAATTTTGATGGAACTGTTCCTTATAATAAAGGTAATTCTAGCGAATACCGAGAGCAAACTGTCGAAGTCAAAGCGCTGCCATGTAATGACTGGGGGCTGTATCAGATGCATGGTAATGTATGGGAATGGTGTCAGGACAGGTATGGCGATTACCCGTCAGGGCCGGTAACCGATCCACGAGGTTCGGATACCGGAGGCTGGCGCGTGTTGCGCGGCGGCTCGTGGTTCAACTACGGCAGGTACTGCCGTTCTGCCGACCGTCTTCGCGATGATCCGTCTTTTCGCTACGACAACCGCGGCTTTCGTCTTGCCCGAGGTCACTGAGCTCAAGCCGGTCAGGTCAGTCCGGGCAGGCCAGCAGCCGGTTGACCGCAGCGCGACGGAGCGCGCGAAGGCTCAGGCGGGGGATGGACTGCGTGGTGGAGGAAAGTTGTGTAGGGTGCAATAACCAGCGGGCATTGATCAACGGGCATTGCATCGATGGCAATGGGTACACGGTGCAATGCGCTTCGCTTATTGGCACTCTACAACACGCAGCAGTGTGCGCATTATTCGATATTTTGTACCTGCTCGCGCATTTGCTCGATCAAAACTTTCATCGCCATCGCTATTTTGGAAATTTCGATATCTGCGGATTTGGAGCCGACGGTATTGGCTTCACGGTTGAGTTCCTGCATGAGGAAATCAAGCCGTTTGCCGACTGCGCCGCCTGTGTTCAGGATGCGTTCGACTTCATCCAGATGGGTGTTCAGACGGGATAACTCTTCGTCGATGTCGATTTTTGCCGCAAAGAATGTGATTTCCTGACGGATGCGGTCGTCATCGAAATTGTCGAGCGCTTCCTGCAAGCGTGTTCTCAGTTTTTCTTCAAACGCGGCAATCAGGTTGGGTATGCGTGGCGATGTGATGCTGAGTTGTTGACGCATTTGCGCGGCACGTTCCAGCAAGACTGTTTTTAATTTTTCACCTTCACGCGCGCGTGCCGACTGGAATTCTTGCAGCGTTTGCTGTAAAAGCGTCATGATAGTTTCATGCAAACCGGCGATGGGTGCGTTGCTGCTGCCGAGTATGCCGGGCCAGTTGAGTATGTCGGCAACGGACAGGCTTTGTGCTTCGGACAGAATCGATTTGACGGATCGGTCAAGATCCTGAAGTTTTTGCAGTAGCGCGGTATTCAGTTGCTGCGGATTATCCGTACTTGCAAGCGGTGTGAAGCTGAGCCGACATTCGATTTTTCCGCGATTAAGTTGTTGCGTGATCTGTTCACGGATGACCGGTTCCAGCGGGCGGAAATCATCGGGCAGGCGCAACTGAATGTCCAGATAACGGTTGTTGACGGCGCGCAGTTCAAGATTCAGCGTGCCGTGCGGTGTTGTCTGCGTTCGGGTGGCATAGCCGGTCATACTGTGGATCATTACGGTGAGTGGCTCCTGTTAGCGATAATGTTTGTTAGTTGTATTTTTGTCGATGGTTTCAGCAAGCTGTTTTTACTGCGTTTGAAAGATCAGGCCGGCATGTTCGCGCATTTTATGAAACCGGATTGACGGCCAGTTTTCTTCCGCAACACTGATTTCGGCGCCATATGAAGCCAGAAAAGTCGGTGCATCAACGGCGTCGTAGGCGATGCGGTGTGCATTGGCCTCAATGAAACGTTGCAGTTCGCGGGCGTCATCCGCCGTTACCCAGCGCGCCAGTTGATATTTGGCCGGGGCAATTCGTGCAGCAACCGCATACTCGTTTTGAAGGCGGTGGGTGACGACTTCAAACTGGAGAATGCCGACCGCGCCCAATAACAATGTATTGCCAATATGCGGACGGAAAACCTGTATCGCACCTTCCTCGCCGAGTTGAGTGAGTCCCAGTTTCAATTGTTTGCTGCGCAGCGGATCGGCAATTTCAACGGTGCGGAAGATTTCCGGGGCGAAAAATGGCAGGCCGGTGAATTGCAATGATTCGCCTTCTGTCAATGTGTCGCCGAGTTGCAAGGTGCCATGATTGGGGATGCCGATAATATCGCCCGGGAAGGCTTCTTCCAGAATATCCCTGCGCTGCGATAGGAACGATACCACGGTGCTGGTACGGATGTCCTTGCCGCTGCGCGCAACTTTTAAATTCATGCCGCGTTTGAACTGACCTGAGCACACGCGTAAAAATGCAATTCGGTCCCGATGCGCCGGATTCATATTGGCCTGAATTTTAAAGACTACGCCACTGAATTTCTGTTCGTCGGGTAAGACTTCCCGCTGCATTGCCTTGCGGGGCTCGGGGTGGGGCGCCAGGTCAACCAGAGCATCCAGAACTTCGCGTACGCCAAAATTATTGATGGCCGAACCGAAAAACACAGGCGTTTGATGGCCGGCCAGAAATTCATCCTGATTAAAATCCGGTGTGGCGCCTTCTATGAGCTCGATTTCTTCTTGCGCATCGTTCAGGCTTGAGCCGAAGCGTTTCTGTACAGCAGGGTCGTCAAGTGCGGTAATAAATTCATCATCGTTATTGGCGCGGTCGGCGCCAGGTTTAAATACACGGATTCCTTTTTTGCGCAGATCAAAAACGCCTTGAAACTGACGGCCCATTCCGATTGGCCAAGTGAATGGTATGGCGTCCATGCCAAGCGTGCGTTCAATTTCATCTATCAGGTCGAGTGGAGGCTGTACTTCGCGATCCATTTTGTTGACAAAAGTGAGTATGGGCGTGTTGCGTGCACGACAGACATCCAATAAGCGCAATGTCTGCGCTTCAACGCCATTTGCGGCGTCAATAACCATGAGCGCTGCGTCAACAGCAGTCAGAACACGATAGGTATCTTCAGAGAAATCCTGGTGTCCGGGTGTGTCAAGCAGATTGATGACACAATCCCGATACTCCATTTGCATGACTGAACTGGCTACGGAAATTCCGCGCTGCTTTTCAATTTCCATCCAGTCGGATGTGGCATGCCGGCTAGCCTTGCGTGCCTTGACACTGCCAGCGATATGTATCGCGCCGGCATACATCAGCAATTTTTCTGTCAGTGTCGTTTTGCCGGCATCGGGGTGCGAAATAATTGCAAATGTGCGGCGGCGCGCGACTTCATGTTTAATGCTCATGATGGGATGAATGTTTCTCCTGTGAGTAAAGGTGACAATGAGTTATATGAGTCGGACTGATAGCGCTGAGTTCAGGATATGTCTGACGACAGACCGGCATGGCATGGGGGCAGCGCGGATGAAAGTGGCAACCGGCCGGTGGCGCAGCCGGCGATGGTAAATCACCTTTTAGCTGTATCATTACTTTATCAGCGGATTCCTTATCGATTCTCGGTACGGCGGATAATAACGCTTCCGTATAAGGGTGCTTCGGGTTTTCAATGACCTCTTCGATATGTCCGTATTCGACTATCCGGCCTAGATACATGACGGCAATTTCATCGGCCAGATACTCAACAACCGAGATGTTATGCGTAATGAATAAATAGGCCAGTCCAAGGTTGTTCTGCAGCGATTTCAGAAGATTGAGTATCTGGGCCTGAACGGATATGTCCAGAGCGCTTGTCGGCTCGTCGCAAATCAATAGCTTGGGATTAACCGCCAAGGCACGGGCAATTGCAATTCTCTGCCGCTGTCCGCCGGAAAACTCGTGGGGATAACGCCATTTGGTCTCACCAGGTAAACCAACCTGTTCCAACAGGGTGTCGACCGCTTTTTCCTGTATGGACGCATTGGATTGTGTCGACTGTTTGGTGGTTGACGGGAGTTCAACATTGAGTGCATTCATGCCTTCCAGGATAATGTCAATGATGCGCATCCTCGGATTCAAGGAGGAATAGGGGTCCTGAAAAACAAATTGAAGTTGCGCCCGTATCTGGCGTAATTGCTGCCGCTGCATATTCACCAGTTCATAACCGTTATAGCGCACGCTGCCGGCAGTTGGGGTGATTAATTGCAGAATACTCTTGCCGACTGTGGTTTTACCGCAACCCGATTCGCCGACCAGCGCTAGCGTTTTTCCGGCAGTTATTTTTAAGGATACGCCGTCAACAGCCATAACATGCCCGACTACGCGTTTGAGAAATCCTTTTCGAATAGGAAAATGGACTTTCAAATGATCGACCTGTAATAAGGTATCATTGGCCTGACTTTGTGGCGCTGCGGCAGTTGGCTTGGGTGTTATTTCGGGTAATGAACTGTTTTCAACGAATTCGGCAGATGTGTCGTAAAGATGACAACGGACCCGATGATTGTCTGCAATTTCGTGCCACTGCGGTATCGTATGATGACAACGTTCGATAGCGTAATTGCAGCGGTCTGCAAAGCGGCAACCCGTAAATTGACGCGATAGCGGGGGTACTGTGCCACTGATCACGGCCAGTTCCTGGTGACGTTTTTGTTTATCGGGAAGCGACGCAAACAGTTGTTGCGAATAAGGATGCGCAGGTTGCGCAAAAAAATGTTCACGTGAGGTATGTTCGATAATTTCTCCAGCGTACATGACTGCGACCTGTTGCGCCATTTCACTGACAACGCCGAGATCATGGGTAATCAGCAGAATCGCCATATGATTTTTTTGCTGGATTTCACGCATCAGATCCAGTACCTGTGCCTGTATAGTAACATCGAGTGCTGTCGTTGGTTCATCCGCAATCAATAATTCGGGTTGCCCCGCAAGCGCCATGGCGATCATTGCACGTTGCTTCATGCCGCCTGAGAACTGAAATGAATATTCATGCATACGCCGCTGTGCATCCGGTATGCCAACTTGGCACAGAAGTTCCAGGATACGGTTCTGCGCCGATTTGTTGTCCATTTTAAAGTGTTGTTTCAGTACCTCATCAATCTGCTCGGCGATTGTCATGACCGGATTCAGACTTAACATGGGTTCCTGGAAAATCATGCTGATCTGTTTGCCACGAATCCGGCGCATGCCAGTCTCGGGCAATTGGAGTATGTCATCGCCGCTCAGTTTGATCGAGCCTGATAGGATTTCTCCTGAATCCGGCAATAATCGCATGATCGACAACGCTGTCATGGACTTACCGCAACCTGATTCCCCCAATAAAGCATAGGTTTCGCCTTTGTTTATTTTGAGTGAGAGCCCATCGACTGCGCGCACCGGATTATTGCCGGTGTGCAAAATTGTTTTTAGATTATCGATCTCCAGTAAAGTAGTCATGACGGTTGAGTCGGTTTGTTTACTGAAGTATTGGAAACCGCGGTTATGGATGGCCTTGTGGTGGCCGGACTGTTGGCCGCCGTGCTTTCTTGTTTGTTGGGTGTCTTTGAACTGTTACTTCCTGGCGTGTTGGTTCTGATACGAGGATCCAGTGCCTTCTGAACGGCGTCGGCAAACAAATTTGCACTCAAAACCAAAGTGAGCATAAAGGCAAAGGCTGACAATAATGCCCACCACACCATGGGTTCCCGCGCCATTTCCAGCCGGGCGGCGTTGATCATGGTGCCAAAACTGATCATTGAAGGATCGACACCCACACCGACATAAGACAACACTGCCTCGGCGAGTACCAGGCCGCTGAAATCCATTACCGTTGCGATGAGAACAATATACATGACATTGGGCAGGATATGGCGGGTGATTATGCGCCAGTGTGAAACGCCAAATGCATGTGCGGCCTGAATATATTCCATTTCCCTTAACTTAAGCGTTTCGCCACGTAACAATCGGCAAAGACTGGTCCAGCTGGTAATACCGAGAATGACGCACAAAAATAACAAACGGATGTCTGCGCGCGCCGCGATTGTTTCGAAAAGCTCCGGATGCGTTTCAATGTATACCTGCATCATGAGCACGGTTGCGGCAATGAGCAAAACGCTGGGGATTGAATTCAATGTGGTATAGATATACTGAATAACATCGTCAATCCAGCCCCGGAAATATCCCGCTGTTATGCCCAGCAACAATGCAAACGGTAACATAATGAGTGTAGTCAATGTGCCGATGACAAGCGCTATACGTATGCTTTTGAGCGACTGATAGAGTACATCCTGTCCGACTTTATCCGTACCTAACACATGATAATGAACTGCAAGCATGGATATGACGCCGATCAGTATTGAAAGTATTGCCAGAGTAATCAATATGGCGTACCAGGGAATTTCAATACTTCGCTGCCAAACGGCCTCGATACACTGTTTAAAACGACTATTGGAACGGTGCGCCATTAGAAGGCAGAGCGCAGCATGCAATAGGCACCATACGAATATTCCAAGACCGATACCGATGGTGATCCGCCAGACTATATCCGGGATATGTTCGGTTTCAGGGTTTTGCAGGTGAGAGCCACCATATTCCAGTCTTGAAAAAGTGCGTACCTGACTGCCATCCGGCATCTCTATGGTTTCTTTGGCATAGAGATGTGTTGCCAAAGGCGCGGAATAGGTTTTTTCAACATTTGTTCTCAGGGGCGTGACCAGTACATCCAGTACGCTCAAAACTTCAACACTGTACACTGTCTCGCCCTGTAGATTCTTGTGATCCAGCGCAGGCCTGAAATGCAGCGTATCCAAAAGACCGATGATAATAAACACAAGCAATACAGTAAAAGCAGACATGCCACTCGCACTATGACCCACTCTTTGCCAGGGCGTCAATAAATGAGGATTGTTGCGCACATACCAAATCATCATGCAAATGATAAAAACCAACAAAAATACCAGTGCGTCAGTCCATAAAATAACAGGTTTAAACGGCATATCAGTTTTTAATGCAAAGCAGAATCAGCAGTTGGTAAATAAGTTGGTAAGTAAGTCGGTAAATAAGCGCGGTTCATGCTTATATCATCATTGTATCTGTGGTTCTTGAATTATGTTGTGTTTTTTATAATGTCGCAGTAGTTATAGCCCTATGTGTCTCATAGTGAGGATTACACATGTAGTGGCCTATTTTATCCTAAAGTTCTATTTGCTTCAGTCGTAGGTAGTCTGTGAGGCGTAATAGATTCTAAATTTATGGATTTTAAATTGAAATATAAAAAAAAATTCTTTTTTATCTTTTATGTCCTGTACGTGAAATTTTGAGTGTAATTTCTCATAAAGATGTTCATTCGCTATAACTTAATTTAGGAGAGTATTAATGAAGAAGCTTGTTTTGTCAGTTGTTTTTACATTGTCTTTGGTGTTATTTGGTGCGCAGGCATCTTTTGCTGAAAACCTGGTAGTTAAAAATGGAGTGGTCTTTATTGCTGATGGTGGGTTGGTTGTGAAGGATTTGAACGGTGTTGAGGTATGTACACCAGAAAGTCTTGTCGATTTGTCTTCTGCAACTGACGTTGTTGTCCAGGAAGATAGCGCAGGCTATGTCGCAGTGGTAACAATCCATCCGCCAATTGACCCTGCGGTTCCGGAAGAAACAATGGCTGATTTTGCAGTTGTCGATGTTACTGCGTGTTTCCCGGAAGTGGTCGTGGATCCAGTTGAAGAAGTTGTGGTTGATGACTGCTATGCTTATCTGGATGGCGACACATTAAATATTCCTTGTATTTTGATTGGCGAAGATATTATCAGCGCAGTGTTCACTCAAAATGGTGGATCTCAAAACTGGAAAGCGCATGGTGCTTTCAAAAATGAAACAGTTTCAGGTCACCACCACGAGCGTCATGGACACGATGATGGCGATAATGACAGATAATCATGTTTTTTAGATCGACGAGGTATTTGCCAAAATTGATCTTAAACTGATTTAATTTTTGTTGCTGAAACTGAGCAGCTTCCATTTAGGAAAATATCTGAATGGAAGTTGCTCAGTTTTTTTATACGGTTTGATTTTATTCAGTTCTCAAAGCGTCAACCGGATTAAGCTTGGCGGCGCGCATGGCGGGCATGACACCGGCGGCAAGCCCAATTATAATGGACACAATCAATGCGCCCAGAACATAATCCCATGGGATATTGACCGGTAAATTGGCAACAAAAGTCTTTAATAACCAGGCAATACCTGAACCTGCAATCAATCCTGCCAAACCACCTAATGTTGATAAAACTATGGATTCGATCAGGAATAAAATGCGTATCCGTGCACGGGTTGTGCCTAATGCGGTCAATAAACCAATTTCCGCAATTCGTTCTGAAACGGCAATATGCATTAATGTAACCATGCCGACCGCACCGACCAATAGTGAAATGCCACCCAAAGCTGCTACAGCAAATTTTAGTACATTTAACACGGTTGAGAGCGTGCTGAGCATCTGTTGTTGCGGAGTTATTGTAAAGTCTTCACGGCCGTGTCGTGCGATCAGAATGTTTCGAATATCCTCAACAACATCGTCAACGGGTACATTCGGTTTGTAGGAAAAATTCACTTCCATTAAACCTTCACGATTGAATACCTCGAGGGCGCGTGTTGTCGGAATAAACACAGTATCATCAAGATCAAAACCAAGAACATGACCTTTTGATGCCATCACACCGATGACCCGGAATCGGGAGCCGCCGGCTTGCAGAATTGCGCCGAGCGGATTTGTGCGGCCAAACAGCTCGGCATGTACTTTGGAACCCAGTACAACATATGCGCGCGGACTTCTTGGATCGTCATTCGGTAAAAATTGGCCTATTGCAACCTGCATGTTAAAAGCACGTGAAAAGTCTGGGCCTTGGCCGTAAAGCGTAACGCGTCTGCTACGTCCATTTGCGCGTATTTCAGCATTGCCGACTACACTCGCGTTGGTATATTGCACATAACGGGAATTTTTTAAAGCAATTGCGTCATCGATGGTCAAAAGACGTGCGTTGCCAATGGCGCCAATGGAGCCGCCATGCGTTGTGATTTTTCCCGGTTTTATCGTAATAATATTAGTGCCGAATTGTGTAAATTCAGATAAAACAAATTTCTGAATCCCATCACCAATCGCAGTCAACAATATAACCGCAGCGATGCCAATAGCGATACCGGAAGCGGATAGCAGCGTACGCAGCGGATGAGCGGTTAATGAGCGGAAGGCGAAATGCAGTGTATCAACCGTTTTCATTTTTTACTTAACGCTTCAACGGCATTCAGTCGGGCTGCTTTGTTTGCAGGCAACATGCTTGCCAATATTCCGGTTATCAGAGCAACCAGGATGCCTGCCAGACTGGCCCAGACAGGCGCCCATGCGGGTAATTGTGGATAAGCTAAACGCAATATCAGGCTACCCAGCTGGCCTAAAAGAAAACCGATCATTGCGCCAGCTAAAGACAACCATAACGTTTCTGCGAAAAATAAGCTTCGAATATCTTTAGCATGTGCGCCGATTGCTTTGAGCAAACCGATTTCGGCAGTACGTTGATTTACAGCGACCAACATCACATTCATCACCAAAATACCCGCAACGATTAAACTAATAGCGGCGATGCCAGCGACAGCCAGCGTCAGCGCATGCAGTATGCGGTCAAACGTTGCCAGAATGGCATCCTGAGTAATCACAGTAATATCTTCTTCGCCATCGTGGCTGTGTTTAAGCGTTTCCAGTATGGCGTTCTTTGCCGAATCGATTTGGTTGTGACTCTTGGCTTCCACCAAAATACGAAATAGCGAGGTTGTATTAAATAATGACTGCGCCTGTTCTACGGGAATTATCACAATTTCGTCAGTATTGAATCCCATGGATTCGCCTTGCGGCGCAAGAACGCCAGATACCAAAAAACGATTTTCTCCCAACCGAACGCGTTGACCAACTGCGTGACTCAGTGGAAAAAATTCCTGGGCCAATTTAGCTCCAAGCACAATTTGAGCGCTGTATGCCGATCCATGTGCAAGAAAACTGCCTTGCGCCAGTTTCATGTGACGGATGGGAATCAGTTCTGCATTGCTGCCAAGCACGGTCACTTCACGCAGCCGGTTGGCCGCTGAAAGCTCAGCTTCGCCGACATTCAATGGTGCGTAGCGTCTAACTTGCGGCAACCTCCCCAATAACTGCGCATCTTTTAGCGTTAAATCGCGAGGTGTCTGACCTAAAACGGCGCCTGGAAACGCGCCGGATGTTTCCGCGCGGCCAGGCAAGACGACCAGTAAGTTGGTGCCAATGGAAGAAAACTGGTTAATAACATAGTTTCGTGCGCCGTCACCGATTGCCGTAAGTACAACAACGGCGGCCACGCCCAGAGCCATGGCGAATACGATCAATAATGAGCGGGTTCGATAGCTGAGAATTGCTTTGAAGGAAAGGTGCAATGTGTCAGTCAGCGTCATGTCTTTTGTCAGCCAGAATTTTTCCATCGCGCAGCATAAGCTGCCGGTGCGCGCGATTACCGAGTTCGCGATCATGTGTAACGATGATTATAGTCGTTCCGGATTCATGTAAATTTTCCAGTAACGATATGACTTCTGCGCCAATTTGATGATCCAGGTTGCCGGTTGGTTCATCCGCAAGTATGGCTGTGGGTTTCATGATGGTGGCGCGGGCTATGGCGACACGCTGTCGCTGTCCTCCGGATAATTCGGATGGGCGGTGCAGGGCGCGGTCAAACAAGTCAAATGCACGCAATGCATTGTTAACACGTGTTTTGCGTTCTTTGGGTGGGATGTCGCTAAGAATTAATGGCAATTCAATGTTTTCAGCGGCCGTCAGCCTGGGAACCAGGTGAAACGATTGAAATACGAAACCAATTTTTTCCCGGCGTATCCGGGCTTGTTCGGCTTCGGTTAGATCGGTCACTGTTTTGCCATCGAGTTCATAATCACCACTGTCAGGTCTGTCCAGTAAACCAATGATGTTCAGCAAAGTTGATTTTCCAGAGCCGGAAGGTCCCATAATGGACACGTATTCACCGTTTTGTATTTTAAGATCGACATGGTCGAGCGCATTGATGCGCTGATCGCCCATATGAAAAATGCGTGTTATGCCGGATAATCGAATCATGATGCGGGTTCATCGGTTTGCCTGGGTTGGACAGTAACACCCGGTTTTATTTCATCCTGATCAAATGAGATCAAGACCTGATCGCCGTCTTTCAGACCGCTGACCACCTCGGTGAAACTCCAGTTCGCCAGGCCGGTTTTAAGTTGCTGCTCGAGTAATTTATTATCGGAACCAAGCAGGTAAATCATATTGTTCTGACGCAACGCTTGAGTCGGAATTCTCAAAACATTCTCACGGCTATCCAGTATTACTTCCACATCGGCGCTATAGCCTGCGAGTAATATACTTTCAGGCGGTTCAGTGAAATTGACTTCAATATCGACGGTCCGCGCCTGCTTTTCAATCTCGGTGACATACGGTGCAATACGGCTGACCTTGCCATGAAAAACTTTTTGCGGCATGGCGTCCAGTGTGATACGCGCCGGTTGACCCAGTTTGATTTTAGGCGCATCGACTTCATCCATCGGTGCGCTTACGTAAAGACAGCTGTCGTCAATCAGGTCTATCACCGGCGGCATGGGTATGCCGGGTGGCGAGGGTGTTGCATACTCACCGATTTCTCCGGTTATTTTGGCAATAACACCTGCAAAAGGCGCCTTAATAACAGTACGCTCCAGGCCTGCATCGGTAACCCGAATCTGTGCATTTGCGCGTTTAATATCCGCAAACGCGGCGTCGCAGCTCGCCTGTCGCGCCCGTGCATTGGCGTCAGCATCTTCTGCGCGTTGGGAACTGATGAATCCCTGATCGACCAGTTGCTGTGTGCGTTGCGACTCACGCCATGCATTTTGCGCAAGAATACAGGCCTCGCGATGGCGTTCCTGCGACATGGTGAGTTGACGTTGAGCAAGCTCACGTTGCGCGATTAGATCGGTACTCCAGAGTTCAACTAAAATTTGATTTATCTCGACATGATCGCCTTCATCCACATGAATTTTTACGATTTGACCGCCCAGAGTAGGCGCCAGGTTGGCGCGTTGACAGGCTTTGATGGTGCCGGCGCGTGTATTGACAACAGTGGCTTCTACATTACCATATGCCACTTTTGCCAATTCAACTTCCAGCGGATCGGGGCGGGTAAAATACCAGAATGCTGCAACAACCAGAATGGCGATGCCGCCAAATAATATAAAGCGAAATGATTTGTTGGATTGTTGCATAATCACGTACGGGATATTTTGTAATAAGGCTTATTGGTCATAATTTTTATAATTTAAAACTGATATTTTACACATTCAATTCATTCGGCTTACGCACGATTCGAGAAAAACATGAATAATGACAGTAAAACTATACTTGATGAAATTATTTGGCGTCACCCGCTTATTTTGTCGAGCGGGGCGCATCCACTCAGTATTGAGGATTTTCGGCCGACGGAGGCCGACTATACCGTCCTGGATTCCAAAACCTATGATGCTATCGAAGCTGAGCGTTTATTCTCCAAGATAAATCATACGCAGACGCAAATGGGACAGATGTGTCTTTTTCGCTCACTGGCACGGCCAATTTCGGATGCGATGGTTTTGCAACACAAACAGGATGCACTGCGGGAGATTGAGTCGAATACGGAGGTTCGCGAAGCACTCAGTAATTTTGTTGTGCGAAGGGCCAAAAAAGAACATGAACTCAAGTATCTGTTATACGGTGAATTTTTAGGTGGATTAACAACTGACGTGCCGGCCGAACGAACCGGAAAACTGGAATTCGGCGGGTTTGGTTATCATCAATACAGAGAGGGCACGCAGTTTGTTGTCGATACAGTGGAGGCATCCAGGGATTTGCCGCAAATACAGAGCAGTTATTTGCAGACTGTAATCAAAACAATACAGGATTTCGAACAATCGCGCGTTTATCAACTGATGAAAGGGCCGGTTTTTCTGGCCAATGATAAATTCAAGACGCGGCAGGAAAAACCCAGGTACGTGCCGTTACCGCGTTTTAGGCCGACGATATTCAAATGGTTGCCGACTTTGATTTTTTTTATTGCCGTATACGCAATCATGTTTTTCTTTGAAATGGTTGCGCCTGAGCTGGGCGCGTCGTATATCGGCTATGGCATTCTGGTTTTAACCGTACCGGTTTTTCCTATTGTCTTGCTGGCCATGGGTGCATCCGATCGCGATTCGGTCATTTATCCCTTGCGACGGTATTACAGGGAAAGTGATGAGTTGGCCAAATTTGTCGAAGCGGTGGGATTGCTGGATGAATTATTGTCCTTTCATCGTTACCGGCAGTCATTGAATGAAGAAATGGTATTGCCCAAGGTGCTCGATGAGCCGCATCATTTATTGCTTGTTGATAGCGCAAAAAACCCATTGCTGATACATGATAAGCCGGACTATGTTCCCAATGACATTACTCTCGATACCGTAGGCAGGCTGTTGATCATTACGGGGCCCAATAGTGGCGGCAAAACGGCTTATTGCAAAACAATTGCCCAGATTCAATTGCTTGGACAAATGGGGTGCTATATTCCTGCAACTTCGGGGCAGCTGGTGCCGGTTGAGCATATTTATTATCAGGTGCCCGATCCGGGTCAACTTGATGCGGGCATGGGGCGTTTCGGTCACGAGCTCAAACGTACACGTGAAATCTTTTTCAATTCTACTTCGCGCAGTTTGGTCGTGCTTGACGAATTGTCCGAGGGAACAACATTTGAAGAGAAAATGACTCTGTCTGAATATATTCTCAAAGGCTTCCATCATCTTGGCGCAAGTACTCTCCTTGTTACGCACAACCATGAGCTGTGCGAGCGTCTGCAAAGTGAAGGCATCGGCCGCTATCTGCAAGTTGAATTTGCTCCGCAGGGCCCAACGCATCATATGATTGACGGTATTTCACGAATTAGCCATGCGGATCGTGTGGCGAGCGCAATCGGGTTCAGCAAGGAAGATGTTGAACGGCATATCGAGAAACACTTGTCGGGTAGGGACAAGAAGCCGGAGTAAGGCAGTCATCATTTGAGACAGTTTTGACTTGGCCTGAAAATGTGGGAATGGAAAACTTAAATTAAACGTGCCTTTTCACCTAGTGGGCATGCGCCATATCAGTGCGCGCCAGAGCAGGGTTAGTATCGAAATAGTTTTTTATACCGCTGAAGATCGCGTTTGCCATTTTCTTCTGATACGACTTGTCGATCAATTTCTTCTCTTCGTGCGGATTGGTTATAAAAGCTGTTTCCACCAGAATAGAAGGAATGTCGGGAGATTTCAGCACTACAAAACCGGCTTGCTCCACGGTTTTCTTATGCAGGCGATTTATCCGGCTGATTTCCTGCAGCACGAATTCCGCAGCCTTGACGCTGTCGTTAATCGTGGCGCTCATCGATAAATCAAGGATAATTTCGCGCATGTCACCTGATTTGCTGGCAATGTTCACGCCACCCACAAGATCACTGCCGGCGCTGTTTGCCTGTCTGGCGAGCCAGCTTGCGGTTGTCGATGTCGCGCCATGTTCTGAAAGCGTGTACACCGATGAGCCGCTTGGGTGCACTTTTTCACTGCCATCGGCATGGATGGACACAAACAGATCGGCTTTATGTTTGCGTGCTATAGCCTGTCTTTGGTTGAGATCCAGATAATAGTCGCCGGTACGGGTCAATACCGCCCGCATGTTCGGCGTCTCATCAATCATGACTTTGAGTTTTCTGGATATGGCGAGCGTAATATCTTTCTCCAGCGTGCCTTTGCCATTTTTGGCGACTGCACCTGGATCATGACCGCCGTGTCCCGGATCAATCGCGACAACAATAATTCTCGGCGGTGTGGGCTTGTGGTATTGAGCAGCATGAAAGCTCTTGGGCAGTTTATTAGTGCCAGTATTTTCCGGGCGGGCAGGTTTCTTTTTCAGCAGGGTTGCGACGAATTGGCCAAATTCATCATGCTCAAACTTGAATTCCGGCTCAGTCTCTTCGATACCTGGATGACTATCAGCGATGGCGGCTTTGTCAGGGTAGTAGATATCCAGAACCAAAAGGTGTCCGTGGTCCGCTCTGGGTTTAATAGTGAAGGCTCGGGGAACAACATCGGTTTTGAGATCGAATACCAGGCGGACAACATGGGGTTTGAATCGCCCGTAACGAATTTGCGCGATTAAAGGATCAGCGGGGTTAATCTTTTCCGGCAAGGCTTTGATGACTTGATTGAGCGTTACATTTTCAAGGTCAATAAAAACCCGCCCGGGATTGACCAGCATCCCCAGTTCATACTGGATAGGTTGATTGGATTCCAGGGTGATGCGCGTATAATAATCGGCCACACCGACCCGTGCCGCAGTAATAACTGTCTCAGCCGCCTGAGCAGGCTTAAAATTAAGCGACAGCAAACCAGCCAGCAGTACCAGTATGAATAGCCCGATATGCATTTTAATGAAATGCAATCTGCGGCTAAACACAGATCGATCAACTGGAAAAAACGTTGACGATGCTGCAGTTATCATGATTGTGGGTACTGCTAATGCTTTAAATCGCGTAAACATTGCTCTCCTGCATCCGTATCAGCTTTAATCGAGAGATTCCGGCCGGTTTCCAGAATCTGAAAATTGATATCCAGGTCTGCGTCGGGCAGCAGCCCAAACGCTTTTTCCGGCCATTCAATCAGGCAAATTGTATCCGCATTAAAGTAATCCCTAAAGCCTGCTTCTTCCCATTCATAAGGGTCGTTGAAACGATAAAAATCAAAGTGATACAAGTATAACCTAGAAAATTTATAGATTTCAACTAAATTATAGGTCGGGCTTTTGACAGCATGCTGATGACCAAGTCCGTGTAAAATACCGCGTACCAGGGTTGTTTTACCGGCGCCAAGGTTTCCGTTGAGAAAAATAACCAGACCCGGTTTTAAAACAGCAGCTATTTTTTTACCGAGAGCGAGCGTATTCGTTTCATCAGCAAGATAAAACGACACGCTTGATTTTGAATTTGGATCGTGCGTACTGTGCAAGAAAAAACCTCCTGTAATAATCGTAATAACCCGGAAATAAATACAACCCGTCTGGCCCTTGAAATCAAGGCATGGGGCAAGGCGCTCGGTTTTCAGGATGTACGTATCGCCGATGCGCATGCAGATATGGCTGGCGTCGAATCCGGAATGTTTCAGTGGCTTGAACAAGGATATCACGGTGAAATGGATTATATGGCGAGACATGGCACCAAACGAACGCGGCCGTATGAACTCGTTCCGGGAACGAAACGGATTATCTCTGTACGCATGAATTATTCTCCACCCAAAGCGGCGGACAGCTGGTCGGTCATCGGTGATGGCGAAAAAGCATACATATCGCGTTATGCACTCGGGCGTGACTACCACAAGGTGTTGCGTTCGCGTATGCAGAAGCTTTCCGAAAAAATTCAAGATGCCATAGGCCAGTTTAATTACCGTGTATTTTCGGACAGCGCCCCCGTCATGGAAGTTGAATGGGCGCAGCAGGCTGGTCTAGGCTGGCGCGGCAAACATACGCTGCTATTATCGCGGCAGGCCGGGTCGTTGTTTTTTCTCGGCGAAATTTACACCGATATGCCGTTGCCCGTCGACGAATCCATCGGTACACGGGGAAGTTTCTGCGGCAGTTGCACCAAATGTATCGATGTCTGTCCTACACAGGCCATTGTCGCGCCATTTAAAGTGGATGCCCGCCGCTGCATTTCCTATCTGACAATCGAATTGAAAAACAGCATCCCGGAACCGATGCGCCCTTTGATCGGCAACCGCATCTATGGTTGCGATGACTGCCAGCTCGTCTGCCCATGGAACAAATTTGCACAGGTCACCGAAGAACCGGATTTTAATGTGCGTCATGGCCTTGACGATGTTACGCTGGTTGAACTGTTCCGCTGGAGTCAGCAGGAATTCGATGTCAAACTCGCAGGCAGCCCGATCCGGCGCATCGGTTATCAACAATGGCTGCGTAATATTGCCGTGGGGCTCGGTAATGCGCCGTATTCGCAGGATATCGTAAAGACATTGGAAAGCCGACTGGACGACCCGTCCGCGATAGTGCGCGAGCATGTGCAATGGGCGCTGGAACAACAACAGATAAAAAAACCTTAGGAGAGTAAATCATATGAGTCAGGAACTAATACTCGGTACGCCGCTCAGTCCGGGTGCAACCAAGGTTATGCTACTTGGCAGTGGTGAATTGGGCAAGGAAGTCATTATCGCGTTGCAGCGGCTGGGCGTGGAAACCATTGCTGTCGACCGTTACGCGAATGCACCGGGGCATCAGGTCGCGCACCGCGCGTATGTCATCAACATGGCTGACGGTCAGGCGTTACGCGCGCTGATCGAACAGGAAAAACCGCATATCATTGTGCCGGAAATTGAAGCTATCGCAACCGATATGCTCGCACAGATCGAGCGCGATGGCCTGGCGACCGTCATTCCGACCGCACGCGCCGCACAACTGACCATGAACCGAGAAGGTATTCGCCGTTTGGCCGCGGAAACGCTGCAACTGCCGACATCGCCGTATGTGTTTGCCGACAGCCTAGAAGAACTCAAAACAGCCATTGACCGGGCCATCGGCTATCCCTGCATCGTCAAACCCGTCATGTCGTCATCGGGCAAAGGACAGTCGAAAGTGGATACGGCCGCCGATGTCGAAGCCGCCTGGAATTATGCCGCAAGTGGTGGACGTGTTGATCAGGGGCGGGTGATTGTCGAAGGTGTGATTCAATTCGATTATGAAATTACCCAGTTGACCGTGCGGGCGAAAAATGAAGCCGGCGAGACGGTGACGCATTTCTGCGAACCGATCGGGCATGTACAGGTGCACGGCGATTACGTCGAAAGCTGGCAGCCGCAAGTGATGTCGCCCACCGCTTTGCAACGCGCACGTGATATTGCCAAACGGATTACCGACAATCTGGGTGGTTTGGGGATTTTCGGTGTGGAATTGTTCATTAAAGGCGATGATGTCTGGTTCAGCGAAGTCAGTCCGCGTCCGCATGATACCGGCATGGTGACAATGTGCAGCCAGATCCAGAGTGAATTCGATCTGCATGCACGCGCTATTCTCGGTTTGCCGGTTGATGCCAGCCTGCGTGCGCCCGGCGCCAGTGCGGTGATTTATGGCGGTATGGAAGCGAAAGGCATTTCGTTTAAAGGGGTGCAGGCTGCACTGCGCGTGCCGCAAAGCGATATCCGGCTGTTCGGTAAACCCGAATCATTCAAACGCCGGCGTATGGGCGTGGCGCTCGCCAATGGCGGCGATACCGATGAAGCCCGTACCCGTGCTAAACTGGCCGCGAGTCAGGTTATTCCCATTTTGAAATCATAAATGAAAACACATCAACAGGAAAAAATTATGAATACTGCACAGCTCAACGCCGACCACGGCATCGAAGGAAAAATTGAATTTATCGAGGGCAACGGCGGTTTGCCGATGATTCAGGTAAGCACGCCAAAAGCAACAGCGTTGATTTCTATCCATGCCGGTCAAGTGCTTTCTTATCAGCCCGCAGGTGAAGACGACATCTTGTTCTTGAGTCACAAAGCCTATTACCAGGACGGTAAAGCGATCAAAGGCGGCGCGCCGATTTGCTGGCCGTGGTTCGGTCCCGACCCGGAAGGTAAGGGGCGTCCCGGACACGGCTTTGTGCGCAACCGTCCCTGGAACGTCATCAGTACCCAGGCTATTTCAGATAACAGCGTCAAAGTAACACTCGGGTTGTCGGATACACCTGAAACCATGGACATCTGGCCGCATGCCTTCGAACTGACGCAGGAAATTGTCATCGGCGATTCGCTCAATATCGCCTTGATCACACGCAATACCGGTTCCGAACTGTTCACTATCACTCAGGGCCTCCATACCTATTTCAAAATCGGCGACATCACGCAAACCAGTGTGCTCGGTTTGCAGGATTGTCCGTATATCGACAAGGTTGATAACAGCGCAGAAAAAACACAGACCGGAGAAGTCACCATTGCGTCAGAGGTCGACCGTATATACCGGAATGTCAGCAATACGCTGATCATCGACGACAAGGCGCTTAACCGTTGTATCCAGATTCTTTCGCAGGGCAACAGAACCGCCGTGGTGTGGAATCCCTGGGAGAAAATCTCCAAAGAAATGGCCGATCTTGAAGATGCGGATTATCAGCGCTTTATCTGTGTAGAAACCACAAACGCGGCTCATGATGTGATCGGAATTGCACCGGGCGAGGAATTCAGACTGGTGGCGGATTATCGGGTGATGAAGTGATATTGTAGGGATTAGTGAAACGTAATCCACCATTATGACGGTTTTCAACTGATTACGGTGCATTGCGCTACGCTTAATGGCACCCTACAGTACCGGATTACATTGGGGAAAGCAATCAATGAAAATTTGCTGGTAGTGATCCACACTTTCTCTGAAAATGATAACGGTGCCATAATACGCATTATTTCAGCCCGGAAAGCTACAAAAAATGAACAACGTCAATACGAGGAAAGCAGATGAAAGACGAATATGATTTTTCCAAAGGAGAACGCGGAAAATTTTACCGGCCAAATGCCGAGTTAAGTCTTCCGGTGTATCTTGATCCTGATGTGTTTGACTATCTTTCCGCCAAGGCCAAGGCCAAGGGTATAGAAGTTAACGCTATGGTTAATGATTTGCTGCGAAAGGATATTGATTTGATTGAAGGGGTGAAGTGAACTTTTGTGCTGCTTGATATTGTATAGCAATTAGTGAACAAAAATAGAGTCAAATAAATGTTGTATTGCAAGACCTGACGTTTAGATCTTGGGGGTTATAAGTGGGGAGCACCTTAAATGTTGCAATGCAAGACGCGACCCCTTTGCCCCGCGTTGTAATGCAAAACGCGATCCCTTTGTCGCGCTACCCGTTTTTCGTGTGACCCCGTTTTTCGCAGGACGGCTAATGGGTGACGCTTAGATCTGGTTAGGTCCAATAAGCTGGTGTGTGATAATTCTGCTGGAGATTCAGCGTAGAATTATTTAATAAAATTTTTGATTGGCGCTTAAGGCTAAAAAATGTTTGATTTTTCATGGTTTTCGATTCCGAAATTTATCAAAATTATAATTGATTTTCTTAAAATTAAAATTAACTTACAGACAATAAAAGATTCTGAAAGTAATGAATTCGAGAAAAAGAATACAAAAACTATTGAATATCTCGAGAGAGTCGTCGATGCATTAGAAAAAAGAGATTGGGATTATTTAAATAAAATTTCTACAGCTTTTACAAATTATCTTGACAAAAGAATAAATAGAGAAACTATAAATAAATTATGGGAAACACTTAATGAAGCAGTTAAAAACAAATCTTCAGAATCTGCAATAAATATATTTAAAGTAGAAATTTCAAAGATTAAGCTTGATTCAAAAGAATCTCAAAAGAATTGTTCAAAGGAATCATTAATAAATTCAAAAGACCGAAGAAAATTTGTTATTGGTAGTACTGCTTTAGGTTTGGGAGGTTTGGGAGGATATCTGGCAAGACCTAAAATTAATAGTTTCTTCTCTCATAAATGGGAAATGTCAACCTTTTTGCTAAACCATCAATTTGGAGAAAATGGAAAACATACTAACTATCCACCATTTGATTTTATTGGGGATAATGAAATAATTCTCTCCAGAGTTCCTTATTTGGTTAGTCAGCGTATTTATGAAATGACGGACGGAAGCTTTCGTATTGGAATTAGGTCCGAACCTATATCGGATTCAAATCAAGCTATAACTCAAGTTAGTAATGGAATTAGACAATGTAGTTTCAGCGGGCTCTATTATAATGACTATGATAATTATTCTCTCTTGTTTGGTGTTGGTATACCATTTGGTCTTAATGTTCAAGAACAGACAGCTTGGCTTTACTACACAGGAAAAGGTAGCAGAGGGGGGCTAACGATTATGCAAAAGGAATACCAAAATCATGGACTAAATATTATTGCTTTTCCAGCAGCTGCTACAGGTAGCCAGATGGGGGGATGGTTTCATGAACCTATCAGAACTATAGATGATTTCATCAAATGCACCGTAAATGATCGCTATAGAATGAGAATCCCTGGCCTTGGTGCAAAGGTTTTAGAAGATAATTTTCTAATTAATACTGTTCGAACTAAAAAACCTAGCAATGAGAGTAAAGTAACAATTCCAGCAAACAAAATTGCTGAAAAGCTTAGAAACGGAGAAATTAATTCAGCAGAATTTATTGGGCCATACGATGATATGGTTTTAGATTTGCATAATGCAAATAAGCAAGGGGAGAAAATTTATTATTATCATCCCGGTTGGCATGAAACAGCTTCTACTTTTGATATTCAAGTGAATACAGATTATTGGGAGAAATTACCTAAAACGTACCAAGAAATCTTTAAAGCCGCGTGTGCAGAAATTTATGTGAAAATTTTAGCTGAATATGAATATAAAAATAGCCGTGCATTAGTAGAATTAAAAAATAAGGCAGGAAAAGGGAAAAATGTGTTATTGCGAAAATTTCCAGATGAGGTTTTAAAAGAACTATATGTGGCTACTCAATGCACATTAAAGAGTTTAGAAAATGAAAAAGGATTTAAAGAAATTTATAGTGAATGGCGGTCATTTAGAGATGATATTAGAAACTGGACTAAATTGAATCAATTCAGTCTTAGTCAGTATAAAGAGTATGAGGAATACTGGGAAGAAAAAAAACAAAATTGCGAAACCCCGTATTCAAAAATCAAGTGCACCACCGTATCCTAAACTTACTAAATAAGTAAGTGCAGTAACCAGCGCAGTGCGCTTAATGGCCCCCTACTATATTCCATACCCGCGACTAATGTGCGCGGTATCCGATAAAAAGGGTTGTTTGAAAATGGCTGCGTCACGTCTTTTTGACAAATTCGGATTTCAATTTCATCGCGCCAATACCATCAATTTTGCAATCAATGTCATGATCGCCTTCGACCAGGCGAATATTTTTTACTTTCGTGCCGACTTTGATCACTGAAGAGGTTCCTTTGACCTTGAGGTCTTTAATGACGGTAACGGTGTCGCCGTCCTGGAGTGCGTTACCATGGGCGTCATGTATGATGCGTTCGTCGCTGCTATCACGGGACGCTGCATCTTTTTCCCATTCATGTCCGCATTCGGGACAGATAAGCAGATTGCCATCCGCGTAGGCATAGGTTGAATCGCATTGCGGGCAGTTGGGTAAGTCAGACATGAAAATCCTTGTTTAAAGAACTGCAAAGCCACGATTATAGTGCAGTCTTGAATCGGGGTACAATGCCGAATCGTTGCCTCGTAGCGTGGATCAGCGAAGCGCCATCCACAAAACTGAAAAATCATCAAATCCGGTATGCATCTGATACCGGTTCAGTTCAAGTCAAATTTAATGTATCCGAAAATTCAGCACAAGCAATGTGTTCGAGGCATTTTTTTGCGCGTGCACTCACGCCGGCGCCATGATTAAGGTAGGAGCGGGCGGCCTGACTGGGTGAATAATGGCTGACTGTATAGCCTTGGGTTTCGATTTCGTGTGCCGATAGCGCTGTGACCGTCAATTGGCCTTTAGCTAATTTGATGATTTCAAGTTTTTTGCCTTTCTTACCGACGATAATAGCCGTTTGACGATGATGATTCATGACCACGGTAGGCTGCATGTTAACGTTCCCGGATTGAAGTCAGGCTGCGGTGTGAATCGTTCTTAGCATATTCTGAACCATGCGCATTACAAAGCGATTGCGGCTTTTGTCCCAGGGTGTGAATCTGGGCAATTGATAGATGTCGGCATTTCCCTGGGCCGCGCCCCAGGCAGTGGAGACAGCGGCATCAAAACCGATTTCCCTGATCATGGCGGCGTGTTTCTGCAAATAATCCTGTCCCGGTTTGCCGTTCGGATAGGCAAACAGACGGACGGGAGACTTGATGATGTCTTCCAGAAGTTTTTTGCCATTTTCGATTTCAGTGTAGGCCGCTTCATTATCCAGGCGCGTAAGAATCGGGTGATTAACCGTATGTCCGCCGATTTCCATTCCGGCATGGTGTAATAGCCTGATTTGCTCGGCGGTCATCATAAAATTTTCCGGCAGTGTGACGGGGATCAACTGTGACAGTTTGTCCAGTTGCGCATATTTTTCTTCGTGCTGAAGATACTTGAAGGTCTCGACCAGAGAAAACAGCGTTTTTTGACGTTGCGCCAGCGTTTTGATTTCGTGCTTTCCCAGGCGGATTTCTGTCAGGTCAAGTAAATCTCCGGGGACGCGCCGTATGAGTTCAATGACCTTGTCATTCCACATCATGCCGCCGTTAATGAAACCCGCGGCAATAAAAAAAGTTGCTGTTGCGCCGTATTTTTGCAAAATCGGCAGGGCAACTTCAGCGTTATTGGCGTAGCCGTCATCAAATGTGATGCAGGCAGCCCGGCTCGGCAGGGTGTTCTCTTGCAGTTTTTGAATGGCCTCATGCAATGGCAGGATGTTGAAGTGGCTGGACAGGTAACTGACTTGGGTTTCAAAACTGTCTGCATTTTCATCGCCGTTGAGCAATTCGTCGGGCTGAACGGGAACTCTGTGGTAGAGCACTATGGATAACCGCGCGTGTTTACCGCCTGGAGAGAACAATGAAACAAACCTATTGATACAAGCTGTCTCGAGCCGGGAGAATAGATCAGGCATGATGCGTTTCCTGTGGTCGTTGTCCGCTTAGGATAAATGCGTGGCTGAATGACTGTCCCAGAAACGGGACATGGCGGAACAGCCATTTGACGAACCGCATTTCCATCACCCACTGATAGCGGTACCAGCGGGCCGGTAATATTGGCAACCAGTAGAGTTGAATATGCGTTAAACCGTTTTCCTGCATTAATTGCTTCAGATTATTAATCGTTTCGTAGCGTAAATGCATCGGTTTGTTACGAATCCGGCGGGTGAATTGTTCCCAGATATGCGGCAGACAGCGGCTGTTTAGTGCGTCAATATAGACATGCCCGCCGGGTTTGATGATCTTGGACAGGCCTTTGACGGCATTTGCTGAAGTATCCAAAGCCTGTATGACGCCAAAACAAATCACACCGTCAAAATTATCCGGCTTAAACGGTATTTTGTTAATATCCGCCACGCACCAGGAAATGGATTCTTCCCCTTTTAATCGGGCTTTCTGCAGTGAAGGAAGGGAATAATCCAGGCCAACGATATCAATACCCTGTTCTGCCATGAACCTTGAGTAGGTTCCCGCGCCGCAACCTGCATCGAGCCAGAAGCTTTTTTTCGAGCCATGATTTTTATCGTTCCAGATCGTCTCGAATTTACGCAGCCGCGCATCAAGGCCGGTAGTCGACCAGCCTGCTATACCTGCATCGTCATCTGCCAGTGTGGCAAAATTTTCAAATCTTTTGCGCCAGAGCTTTTCAAATGAACGTGGTTTTTGCATTTAACCTAGAATCCTCAGTTGAGCGTACTCGAGTGTTTGGTTTTCAGGTTGGCTGGCAAGGCGTGAAGAGGCGCATGGCCACGCCATGCAACGATGAACAACGTTGCTAGACGATCTGAGAACCATATAATCGGGTACGTAGCGATTTCACCCATCTGGTGAATAAAGCTAACAGTATAAAACCAATATACACGGAACATTAAAGTATTGAATAGCGATTAACTGAAGGAATCTGGGTTTAAAGTTATTCGGATCGGGACGCATTAATTTTCTGAGCCAGTGATTCATATATTGCTTTGTACGGTGTCACGCTGACAGTCCAGTTGCGTTTTTCCTTTACCTTGAGAAGTCCGTTCTTGATGAGTAGATTGAAGTCCGACCTGGAATAAACGGATTTTAATAACGCAACAAGACTATCCAGATCACCGGCCTTGAACAATAAACCGTCCTCCTGATCGGCGATCAGTTCTTTATGGCCGCCGACGTTGGAGGCGATGCAGGGTTTCCCCATTGCCATTGCTTCCAGAGGTTTCAACGGGGTGACCAGTTCGGTCAGCCGCATTGGCAGTCTGGGATAAACGAGCAGGTCAACAATACTGTAATACTTTTTGACGTCACTATGACTGACTCTGCCAGTAAAGGTGACGCGATCGGCAATATCGAGTTGGGAAACCATGTTTTTTAGTTGATTTTCGGCCTGTCCGCCACCGACCAGTAACAAATGAAAATCCGGGCATTCGTTTTTTAGTGCGGCCATAGCCTTTACTAATAATTCCAGGCCTTCATATTCGTAAAACGAGCCGATAAATCCGAGGATTTTTTTATCGGTTAGATTCAGCTGTGTTAATAGCGCCGCGTCTTTTTCGTTTAAGGGCTGGAACTGGTCGGTATTAACCGCGTTCGGTATGACGGTGATTTTTTCAGCAAAAATGCCGCGCACCTGAATATCGCCCTTAAGGCCTTCACATATGGTTGTGACATGGTCCGAACGTTTGAGCACATTTGTTTCCAGGGCTCTGGATATTTTGTAGCGTAAATCGTTTTCCCGGCAGACGCCGTGACTGACTGCTGCATCTTCCCATGAGGCGCGCATTTCATAAAGCACGGGGATGTTGAATTTTTTACCAATGTATAATGCCGCGAGTCCGTTTAAACAGGGTGAATGCGCATGAATAACATCCGGGCGCTCAACGGGTATGACTGATTTTAGCCGCTGAATTAAAGTCAGGACAACGTCCAATTGATTGAGTACCGGCAGTTTGCTTAAAAAAGTGGGATAGGTGCGATAAAAGGTGAGGCCGTCTGTTTCCTCGATCGGGTCTTTACATTGACTGTTTTCCGAATGTTTGCAACCGGTGACCAAAGCAGTTTGTATCCCCATTTGATGCTGAACGGACAAAATTGAACGCGTACGAAAAGTATAACCGCTATGCAAGGGTAAAGAATGATCAAGCACGTGGAGTACTTTTATATCTTTATCCATAATTCAAGCTTTGTTTAATGTCGCTGATCTGCTTTGTCATTCTGATATTAGCGTCTGTTTGTTGGCCGGACTGATGGGTTCATCGGTGGAACATTATTTGTCTTTCATGATAACCGTTGCATGTTACGTCGATATTTCCGGAATTTTCACATTTTGACGTAGCCGGGTCAATTATTATGTGGCTTCTGTGCCCGTTTGGCGCGCATAAACCGGCATTTGTAGCTTTCAGATTAATATTTTTTGCGAATTATACGGTGGCGTTGCGCAAAATATAATCGGTTGTCAGTTGAAAATTTTAAGGCCTGATGCTCACATTTATGTGAGGACGCTTTTATCAGTAACAGCTGCTGTACACAGTTTTGCCGGTACGGCGGCGGTTCAGTTTAAAACCATTTTAGGCCTCCGCAGCGTTGTCATTCGCTCATGTGAGCGGCTATACTCCGCGCATTCTGTCTTGCTGAGGTCCAAAATGAGTACCAGCAGAAACAGTTCACTCATTGGGAACAGCCCCTAGTTCCCTAAAATTGATGACGCAAGCCCACTGTCCAGGTATTACGATCCCGGTCTACCAAGGCATTTCTATCTTTCAAATTCACATGTTGATAGCCGCCAAAGAGATTGGAACGCCTGCTTAGGTGATACAGCATGCCTGCAGTGAAACTCTCTGCTTTTCGTTTTGCCTCAAAATCTGTGCTATCCGCATGAGACATGCCGCCTTGCAGAACCAAAGTTGCATTACCTATTTTATATTGGCCACCAACATACCATGCCGAACCATCACCACCTGCGTTCATTGCAGAATTACATTGCCTGGAAACCGAGCCGGGAGTGCCTAAAGCCGCAGCGTTAGAACATGTCGCAGCACCCAGAGCGTTACTGACATATTCATACTGTCCTTGAATCTGAAATTGTTTGTAGGACCAAACACCGCCGACGCGTCCTACTTCTTCAGATTTCAGGTTAGCCGTGGCGACATTTTTCTGAATAGTACTCACGTTGTCTCTGGAGTAACCACCAAATATATCAAACTTGTGTTCTTGGTAGTCGTAAGTATATTTACCCATGACTTGAAAATCCCATTCACCATTGGCGCCACCTGTATTACCGCCATTGTTCCCGGCCCCACCCAAAAGACCACCCAATTCAGCCTCAAGACTGTTTGAATCACCCGGCATCATCATGGCTGCAAAGGAAAAACCATTCATTGAAACAGATTCAAAACGTACAACGCTGTTAACTGCTGTGAATGGTCCTGAGCCCAGGCCGTTAGCACTTGCAATCATGGTGCCGCCACTTCCGGCAGCTTGTAGTGTGGTGTAAACAAAAGGGTCAATCGTCCAACCACCCGCATAATCAGCAAATAACGAATGAATCCGACCAAATTTTAATTGTCCCAAGGTATCGATGGAAAGACCCAGATAGCGCTCTCGAGCGGCGCCTATGTTGCCGCTCAAATTAAAACCATAGTCAATTATCGCAAATGCTTTTATTCCATTTCCCAGGTTTTCAGTAATACTCAAACCCCAGGCTGAATAGAAGGTTGGGTCATCTATTAGTGATTGGCTGGAAATACCTTCAACATCAATGACGCTATACTCAGATTGAATGCGGCCACCCATTGAAAATTTTGTTCCATATACCGATGTGGCTATTGACAGTAGGACTATGATTATTATTGTGGAAATTTGTTTATTTTTCATGATTAATTGATTTACTTGCAATACTGTTGATTGAATTTGGGTTTTCTTCAGACCATTTCTATCACTGCAAACGTTGAGGTTATTTATGTGGTGTATGTGATTGGTGATTTACGTGCACGTAAATTTGCTTGTATAGATCTGAATAAACACATAGTTTTAATACACACAATTGATGTATTAGACGCAAAGAGTCTCCTCTCGGTTAAATTGAGAAATATTTAGCGATACTTTAGTAATGTGTTTTAAAAGGGCGGGGGTGGGAGCGTAGGTAGTGGCTTTGCCGTATGACTAGTTACTGGTTTCGGATTACACAGAGTTTGTTGAGCAAAGTAATGGCGGCATACTGCTTAACTTCACCACGTCCTTTTCCTGCTTGATCGCATACTTCGTTACTTTGCAAAGTATCCGCTTGCATGCCCGCCTGAACAGCGTAAGCATCGTAGCCAAAATTGCTCCCCCGTAGCCTGCCACGGGGGATTACATGTTCAATTGTTCATAATTAAGGCTACGGAAGAGCCGTTCCGTCAGAAAATTATCCCAATAATTCCCTTTCTGGCTTACTTCAAGTATCAATTCTCAACGATTTCTGAACCGGTCAAGTGCTTCTAGCAGCATGGCAGGCTGGTCTGGGTTGGTGCTTTCCAGGAAGCGCGTGTAGCCCGTGACGGAATTGGGCATTTCTTTGTCCTCAAACACGGCTTCCCTAACTTCATCAGCCTCATTCATCCACCAATCCAGGCGGAGAACCTCCGTTTCAGCGGCCGTATGGCAATTTTCGCACGAAGGCAAGACGACGCCTCTGTAGAGCGCTGCCTCCGCCATCCAATCTGCGGGAATATAGCCGAGATTCTGTATGTCATTCGGGAGCCCTTCGCCACCGTAAATACCATTGATGAGTGCTATGGTTTCATTTGTCGGATTGGTAAGCAGTACGCCTTCATTAAACTTCTTGAATGCCGCTTCCACATCAGCCAAAGTCATGCGATTGTCAGGAGGCGTGTCTGCCGTGCCACGCGGGGGCGGGTTATCATCCGCGAACGCCATGATTCTCAGATCGTAAAAAAGGAAGGTTGCCCCGGTTTCTCCAGTGCCCCCGGCATAGCCTTCTGGCGGCATGGGAGATCTTGCATTATCGTCACCCCCGTGGCACGCAAAGCAGGCAGCCGGGAGGAATAATTGCTCATTCCGAAAATCGTAGGACGTGCTGGGTAGCCGGATACCGGTGGGACCCGTGTCGAAGACATAGAACTGGGTAATCCGTCCATCCCCGCCGCTATTCGTGGCACTACCCCCGTTCTGGTCTTCATTGCGATCCCTTTCGCGTTTGCCATCGTGATCCTCTTCCCGGTCTTCATCGCGCGTCCCTATAGCATCTCGGCCGCTCCTTGTGTTGTTGCTCGCTATGCTCATGGGTCCCGGCGAATACTCCATATTGATTATCGAGACGGCATTCTGATCGGTAAGGGAATCGATCTCGGTGTTGTAATTGACGGTGTGGAAAGCAACGTTGCCTTCAAACCCGGGCCGCTCGTCAATCACCATCTGAATCAAACGCCAAAATCCCACATCACCGTTACTGTAAAATCCCTTGGCTTCGACGATGGTATTGATCGGATCGTTGAAACCATTCGCTTCCCTCCAGTCTTCCAGGTTTGTTTTTTCGTCGTTTGGATCTATGGTTTTATAGTAGGATTCGGCCACACCTAAATCGTCTACTCCGTTAACCTTCAGGGGTTTATTGGGCACCTGCTGTGCCAAGGTTGTGCCTGAGGCCGTGATACAAAAGGCCGCGACAGTAATTATCGCCAATCGTGTAGCCATAACCTGCTTAAAATTTAACGTACTTCGACTCACTTTTTCTATATTGCTATAAGTTTTCATTTCACATTCTCCATATTTATTTTCCGTATAAAAAAGTACAAACGTTTTAATGTATTCTTGTCGTATCACCTCCTTGGTACGCTTTACTGCCTGCGACTTATTATTAATCACCGTTATCCCTGTACACAGTACAAAGCAATATATGTGCCAATTAGTTTTTATAGTTGTATAACAATAGGTTAGGATAATATAAGGATGTGGCGATATGCCGTAGTGGAGAAAAGAAAACAATAGACGTCTTTTTTTGCAGACAAAGTTTCTGCCCGAGGAATTTCCAATTAATCCCGACTTCAAATAGAAGCTGCTAGTCAGCTGTCCGAGAATAGTGGTCGTAGTGAGGCAAAGAAATTTTGGCTATATTTTTCGAATATTTGAGGTGGATAGCTGTTCTGTTTAACGAAAATAATCGAAAAAATCTGCAGTAAAGCAATCTATACTCGGACAGGCTCCTGGGTTAGTACTGCGGGAAGGTGCGCGTAAGTTGCGGAGAGTGGTGATTGAATCGGAAGCGACCTGTCAATCAGTTTACAATAGCTTCCGGTGTCAGCGTCTATTTTGAGATAAACCACATTATAAAAACAATGACATTAGGATTAAACTGGTAAACCTTGGCGCTGTTTTCTGAAAAAAACTGGCTAAACATCAATACTGAATGACAGAGTTGTCCCTTCAAGCCATAAAAAAGAAAATTTTGGTTTAAAGGAGCGTTGCCTGCTCATCTGACAGGAGCTGGGAAGATTTAAATTGTATTTCTATTGACTCAGACGCTCAATATAAGCCCGGATCACTGTATCATTTCTTGCGTAAGTTCTTTGGCAGTCCGCCGGAGTTAGTGGAATACCTGCAATTACCGATTTGTCTGTTTGAGCAGACGTAATAGATTGAAGATTGAACTAATGTATTGAATTGGAGAAGATAATTATTGTCTCTCTACTAGACTAATATAATCAAGGCGGTAAAATAAAACCTGAGTAACAACAAATCATTAAGGAAATCAACGATTGCACAGGCAAATATAAAATGATGGCGAAACTGGTAAGACCGTGAGTAGAAGAACTTGTAAGTAATACAGCACATTAAATGCGGCTCCGTGCTTAGGCTTTACTCAGTGAGTTTCTCAGGGATAGAGACACAATTTCACAAAAAATCCGAATGTATGGCAGCGATCTTTTACCTGCTCAAAATCAATGATTAAAAGCTTGGCATAAAGTGAGCGTCCATGTATGTTACTTGAACGGGGATAGTCAAATGAAGTTTAAGAAGTTTTATGTATTCTTGATGTAGCCAAAACGAACCGAGCATTCAGTTTTAATTTGCTGTTAAACATCGGAGGGTCATATGTGTGGCTATTTGTCGTTTCTCCATTTTCTTATTGCTTTATCTCACCATTACATGTATAAGTAATTCTGAGTTTTATATTTTATATAAACTTGATACCACGCCCAAACAGCTAATCTGTGAAGTACGAATCCTAAATAGCCTCATAACTTGTTGATCTAGAGCGTTTCATAAAGATAGTTGCGTCAAGCTATATTATACGTGCGTTGTATACTGCGACTATTTATCTCTAAAGCCAAAGGCAAATATTCATCCGAGTAAGCGGTAAGATCGGTTTGATCTAACCAAAGAATATGCACTATTGTCCGCCAAGATAATACATTTGAAATTGCCGGATAACAAAGCTGCTTAAGTCGCTCAAATATAAACTCACTTCGTTATTATTAACTAAGCACATAATCGCTTATTAGAAAGAGCGGTTAATGGCGCTTGTCTTTAAAAGAGAAAAGATGAATCATTTTAATTTGTTAGGACTCCCTGAAACCCTTAATCAAACGCTGCATCAGATGCAGTTTAGCAAGCCTACTCCCATTCAGGCTCAAACAATTCCACATGCACTGGGCGGGCATGATATTTTGGGATCAGCTCAGACAGGAACAGGAAAGACAGCCGCCTTTGGTATCCCAATTGCTGCCCGATTGTTATCAAATCAGCGTGGATCAGCATTAGTGATGACACCCACACGTGAATTGGCTTCACAAGTGATGCAACAATTGCAGGCTATACTTGGCAAAAGCAGTCAAGTCAAAACAGCGCTGCTGATCGGCGGCGATTCCATATCGAATCAGCTAAAACAGCTTAAGAATCGGCCGCGATTGCTGGTTGGGACGCCAGGTCGCATTTATGATCACCTTCAGCAAGGCAATCTTATGCTACATGATACTGACATTCTGGTGCTGGATGAAACCGATCGCATGCTGGATATGGGTTTTACAAGTCAGATTGAAAAAATTCTGAAGTTTATGCCCAAGACACGCCAAACAATGCTGTTTTCAGCCACCTTGCCAAATAATATCATCAAGATTTCTGAGAAATATCTCAACAATCCGGTACGCGTCTCAGTAGATAGCGCACTTTCACCGGCAAAAAATATACAACATAATGTTCTGCGAGTTTCTGAGGAAGGGAAATATCCAAGTCTGTTATCCGAACTGGACGTGCGCAAGGGTTCAATAATTGTATTTGTCAAAACCAAATTTGGTACAGAAAAAATGGCAAAAGAGCTCTCCAAGGCAGGTCATGATGCTGATGCTATTCATGGAGACCTGCGTCAAAATAAACGAGATCGCGTCATTGCAAATTTCAGGAATCGGAAGTACCGTATTCTCGTTGCCACCGATGTGGCAGCACGAGGATTGGACATCCCGCATATTGAGCATGTTATCAATTATGACTTACCGCATTGCGCAGAAGACTACATTCATCGAATTGGAAGAACAGCAAGAGCTGGCGCATCAGGTTCAGCCATGTGTCTCTTAACGCCAGCGAATGTCGAAAAATGGAATGTAATTAACCAACTGATGAATCCCAATGCGGCCAAGATGAAGACAAATGAGCGCAGACACACAAAGCGTTTAGGGAAATCCCTCGACTTTAAGAATAAGGGGAGAAAATTCGGTAGAAGTGCCAAAAGAGAAGCCGCTTGAGTAGAAACTATAGAAAAAACTACCTAACAGTCTAGAGGCAACCATGTTACTCTTTGTAAATCGATATAGTCTCTCAGAGGGTGGTTAATAAAAATAACGCTCTATCAATATTAACAATACTAATTAATAGAGCGTCACTTGATGTGTTGTAGGTTTGAAAATAATGTAAACCGCATACAACGTGCAACCATCCTTCTTCACACTAAAGGGAATCTCTTGAAAAAATTATTCGTTGGGAATCTACCTAGCAGCGCAACTGAAGACAGTGTATTAAAGCTATTTTCTGAATGTGGGAAAATACATTCCATTAAACTCGCTACGGATATGTTCAGTGGTAAATGTATGGGCTTTGGATTTATTTCAATGGAAGGCCACGAAGCTAAAGTAGCTATCGAGAAGCTCAATGGTTATACGTATTGTGGCAAATCACTCAGAGTCGGGTTCGATGATACTGTGAACAAAAGAAGTAGACGTCGCTAACTTTAGCTGAAGAGTTTATTTTTTCTCAATACCTTAATTCTACTTTTCTTGCTAAAAGGAGGTTGCTTAGAGTTTCTACAACAAATTCTTCTTTTGGTTTTCTCCGCTGTAGATTATTACAATAATTATTTGACTGAGGAATAATTGGTTCGATCCATGCCAGGCAGTAATTGCAACTTGGGAGAGGGAACATTCCCATCAGACAAAACAACGGATCGAAAACGGCAGGTCAAGAAATACCGGCATCATTTATTGTTACGTATTTAGATGGCAGTACATTATCAGCTTGCAGGTTTTCCGATGCGGAATCAGCAAAATCGGCTGTATCATTTCGTTAATTACTTCTTTGGCGAACAAATGTTGTTTAACAGCGTAATGGCAGAAATTCGTTTTTCCTGAGGGCGTCCCCGTCTCGCCTGATCATATACTTCGTCAATATATAATGCGCTTCCTTTAATACGAGCGTGTATGGTGTAAGCGTCGAAACCGAAATCTGCGCCGAAATTAATCCAGTCGAGCGGTATCGTAAATTCCACGCCGCGGTTTACGCGTCTGACGCTAAAGCCAGTGTGCTCATTGTTAATTTCAGATTTTTTGAATGTTATTGATGTTAACTGTTTTTCAGGGCGGAGTCCGCCCTCATAAACCTGTATTGATTCTTCTGTTTCCGTGTTTAACGGGATAATCAGTGCATACGTTTTTTCATGCAAAATATTTAACACTATATAATCGTTGTTTTTCCCGTTAATCCGCTCACCCCTGGTTTGCACCTGGAATATCAAGTGATTATCCTCGGACACATCAGTGGTTACACGCAAAATATCCAGCTCGGGTGGCAGGGAATTATCCATAAATGAAATAATGATGCGAGGATCGGCTACAATTTGCATTGCGGACACCGGCGAGGATATCAGGAAAAACGATGCAATCAGCATGAGGGTCTTATTCATGATTAAAATAACTCCCTGCTTTCATGGAACAGTTTCGCCACGCTGGCAGCATCTTTAACTGCATCGAACATGACTTTGATCCTGCCTTCAGGATCAATTAAAAACGCTGCTGTACTATGGTCAACCTGATAATGTTCCATATTACCTTCGTTCTTTGTTAAGAAGGACGCTTCGACACCGAATGTAGCCTTAAACCGTTCCAGTTCTTCATTTTCAAATCGAAGATAGGATATATCCGAACCAAACCGTTCTGTATAGTCTGCTAACGCCGCTTCGCTGTCTCTATCGGGATCGATTGAAACAAATGTGCCATTTAGCTTGATTTGTTCGGCATTAGCAACATCAATCAGCATGGCTAAATTTCCAAGTGAAGTTGGGCAGGCATCCTTACAGCGGGTAAATCCGAAAACCACCAGTTGCCATTGCACATTTTCATTTGCATGCGCATGTTTTAATTGCGCAATGGTTTCAGCTTGAAGCGGCACGGGACGCGGCAGCACTAATGGCGCAGCGGTTACACTGTCTTGTATCAGCAATAGCGCGCTCGCCGCTGCAATTAAGGTGTAATACTTGTGAAATATATTTCTCTTCAATGAATGATCTCCTAATCGGTCATTTTGATTTTGACTGGCCATAATGTTGAGACGGCCCACCGTTTTTGCCAATGAACTGTAATTTACTGGAAAATAGGATGGGCCGGAAACAACGTTTTTCTAGCGATTATCGAATGCTACCCGCTGAGAACAGGCCATGTGGCATAACCAGACCGTCTGCTGGACCCCATACTTTGACAATGGTATCCGTATGCGTATCCAGTTTGAGTACATAACCAGATACCCAGCTTGCGATAATCAGATAACGATCATCTGCAGATGGGCTGATCGTATGCGCAACTGAATAACCCGCTGGCAGCTCGGCACCTGGCTTTAAGCGTTTCAAAAATTTAGGTTCATAACGATCGGTGATATCCCAAACAGAAATATAACCGTCTTCACCGAATGTAGGATCAATCGAATCTTCCTCGGCCAGATAGAGCTTACCGTTGGCGACTGTCAGATCTGAAGGTGAACGGAATACACCCTTGCCATTTTTATGGTTTGTATGGCTGATAATTTTCGCCGCAGTGCCCTCATGTGTATCCAACAACCACACGCTCGGTGGAATGATTTTATTCGTGGTTGACGGAGTCAATGAAGTTTTGTCAAATTGCATAGAAGCCGTCAGTGCGAACCTTTCATCCAGCCAGTAGACATAGTGTGTAAACGCAGCATGGCGCTTTTCATCACCCAGCTTAATTTGGCCCACTACCTGTAAATCTCCTGTTTCTCTGTTGGGCTCGTAGACGTCAATAAAGCTGTTGTCAAAGTAGTATCCGGTGCCGAGACCAAGCGTACCCGAATTGTTAAAGGTAACACCGTGTGTTTGTTCCGTATATCCAGGGATAGTAATCGGACTGACTGCTGCAAAAGTATTGGTTTCAAGATCGATCACGTGAATTTTATCCGCTGACCATTCAGCCACATACGCATAATTGGTGTTTGGCAACAATGTGAAACCATGCAACTGTGTGCCTCTACCGAAAATCCAGTCCGGTACGCCCTGCACATCGTTCACTTGTTCGACGAATGGCAGTGAAGGCGGTGTATTAGGCACGTCGGCTGCTGTTACAGAAGCAACCACAACATCTGCCGTACCTGCATTCCAGTCAATATGATTCACCGTGACTGCGATAACGTAAGACGAATGATCTTGAGTATTATCGGTGGTAATAAAGAAGACATCTGCGCCCGGCATGATACCTGTATGCTGTAATGGCAAGTCAGCCGGCCAGCCAGGAATGGTTGTAGGCTCGATAATGATCAGTCCGTCATTTTCATAGTTGAATAGATAGATAACGCGCGTATGGTAATCAATCGCCGTTACAACCGGTTGCAAATATTTGTTGTAAACATTTGGATATTGATTGTTTGGATAATCGCTCTGAAAAAAAGCTTTACCTTGATCGTCATCGTGATCCTCATCGCCAGCACTGAGCGTCCCGGCTGAAAATACTAACAAACATGCTGCCGCCAATAAAACCTTGCGGCTTGGTTTTTTCATTAAAATCATATAATTTTCCTCCATGACTAACATAAAACTCTTAAATTATTGAATTTGCAACGCTTCAATCGTTTAAGAAAACCCAATCGAAAGCAGCAATGCTGCATCTTTCGATTTGAAAATCCGGAATTGATCAGAAAAATCCAGGTCAATTCCGGTGAAAAACAAAGCACAGATATGCGAGTTCCGGCTCAAATAATCTTTAATTGCTTGTCGCTATAAGAGCGCTAAATATTAAAGTCATTACTACAAACAATACGCAAAATCTGTGCCAGTAGTAATAATGTGTTATAAATTAATAAGTTATATTTCAAGAATGTTCGTGGGGATTAATATATGTCGTTTGGTGGCGACATATAACAACAGGATTTAAATAACTGTTTGATTTTTAAGATATTCTGTTGTCTCTCATTGGTGGAATACTATTTCAGATTTTCTATGGCGGCTTGTAAAGCAAGTAACCATGCATCATTTCAAGAAAGACAGAATGCGATCAATGAAACATTGATCGATGTATTGTTTAACTTGCGACCTGGATTAGGTGTGAATAGTTGAATCTTTAAATGACATGAAATTTATCCTATTTCTATGCATGACATAGGTGATAGGATGCATGCTGCAATGAATGAATTTATCGAGTACATTTAGTCAATGTAAAACTCGAAATAGGCTATGCAATATTTATAAATTAGTTTCTAGAAATTCATTTGGAATCGATACACACTGTTGGCTTTACAATAAATGCAGGCGTCTTCAGTGTTAAGATTTTTTGTCATGCAATAGCAATACAATTCAAAAAGTTAGAAATAGAAATGAATTATTATATTGAAAGTGGTGATTCCGTAAAAAAACGTTACCCTAAATCCTTCCTAAAGTTAATCTTGTTTGGATTTGCACTTTTTGGCACACCTTTAATCGGCACATTGATTTACTTCTCTATCGTTCTTGACAATTTTGCCGAACGTAGCCGTGAAACCATCTACCAGGCCACAGAAATTGCTCACGGTAATCGTGTTCTTGCTGACGAGGCCTTGGCAATGGAAAGGAGTCTGAGACAAGCGTCAATTTTAAACGACTTATCTTTGCTTGAAGGATATTTCCATTCACATGAAGAATTTAAGAAAACCATCGAAAAGTTCAATGAGTTGTTGCTAAATACCGAGTATAAACTTCTATTAAAAAAAATTCGTTTATCAGAATTAGTTATTTTCGATCACATTTCAGATAGCAATAATTCTGAGGAAAATCTTCAACGCCAGATAAAAAACTTTTCTATACTACTGGGTGCTATACATGATCTTAAAATTTCAGGTAATATTCTGATTGGTCAATATGTAAACGAAATGTTCGAACGAGCGACCCAAGTGCGTTCCACTATTGAATTACTTTTGCTTGCGGTCATTCCATTCGTTATCGTTCTGGCGATTCTCCTCTCGATACTGATTACACGCCCCATAAAACAAATCGACGAAGCAATTTATAATTTAGGTCAAGGCGAGTTAAATACTTCAATTAATGTAACAGGTCCACAAAACCTGAGACAGCTTGGAGAACGTCTTGACTGGCTACGCCGGCGTTTATTAAGATTGGAAAAACAAAAGAATCAGTTTCTCAGGCATATTTCACATGAACTTAAAACGCCATTAACGGCGATCCGGGAAGGGGCGGATTTACTGGCGGAAGGAATCACTGGAAATTTATCCAACAAACAGCAGTCGATCGCGAATATTCTACATAGCAGCAGCTTGCAATTACAAAAACGTATCGAAGATTTGCTGAGTTACAGCGCAATTCAGTTTACTGAAACTACACTTGTCAAAGAACCGGTCAGTCTTGCCAAAATACTGGATGACACGTTACAGAACCAGAACCTGTCGATTGTGAACAAGCAGTTAAAGATTGTACGAAATCGATTGGATATCATTTACAAGTGTGACGAAAAGAAAATACAAACGATTTTTGATAACCTTTTATCAAATGCGATAAAATTTTCACCGGCTAATAGCAGTATTGAAATTAATATCAGCAAAAACAATATGTTAGTAATGGTAGATTTTAAAGATTCCGGTTGCGGCATCCGGGACGAAGACAAAGATAAAATTTTCGAACCTTTTTATCAGGGACAGCCGGCTCCCGAGGCACATGTTAAGGGTACGGGACTTGGTTTATCGATCGCACAGGAATTTGCTTTTGCGCATGAAGGAAGAATATTATTGATTAAACCTGAGAAACCAGGAACTCACTTTCAACTTATCCTGCCCAGGCAAACAAATGAGTGAATCGATGAAACAAATAAAAGGCATTTTGTTTTTATTTACAGTCTTAACCGTCTTGTCAATAACCGGGTGTGGTAGCCTAGAAAAGAACCTGCTTGTTTCAATCAATGAAGACCGGATTCTGGAAGACGCTAATGATGATCAATTAAATAATCTGATGCATGAATATATTCATTTTGAACAAGAGAATAACACAGTTCTGGAACAATATTATTTGAGTGTAAAGGAAAATTTTGAATTGGATAATAACTACCACAATCGTTTTAAATATATTCTGTTGCTCACCTTGCCCAATCAAAAATTCAATGACCATGCAAGCGCGCTGGATTTGTTAAAAAATTGGCCTCATGAGGAACAAATGCCTGCATCCATGCAAAGCTTTAGAAAATTTTTGATTATACGGTTAGAGGAAGAGGCCAGACTAAAGAATCATGCAAGACATCTAACACATCAACTGGCCAACGAAAGAATGAATGCAGAAACACTGCAAAAGAAAATTGATGATATAAAAAATATGGAGAAATCACTGATCAGAAGAAATCTCCAATAAGGAAGTTTATGATAACAAATTCAAAAATATTATTAGTTGATGATGACCCGGATCTGCTAAATTTATTGTCCATACGACTGAATGCAAGCGGCTATGACGTTGATACTGCAAGCAGTGCGGAATCTGCGCTCAATTACTTGGATTTAGAACGTCCACAGCTCGTTATCAGTGATTTGCGTATGAGTGGCATGTGCGGCATGGAATTATTTGAGAAGATTTATTCCAAATATCCCGCATTGCCGGTCATCATACTGACTGCGCATGGCACAATTCCAGATGCTGTGTCTGCCGTACAAAGCGGTGTTTTTGGTTATCTGACCAAACCATTTGACAGTAAAAACCTGCTGGCCCAGATTCAAAAAGCGCTAAACAATGCCTCGCCAACAGATGAAAATGAACACAACAGAACTTCATGGTGTAATAGTATTATTACCCAAAGTTCAGAAATGAAAGAAGTGCTGAACAAAGCAAAGCTAGTCGCCGTGGGAGACGCCAGCGTATTGCTTTACGGCGAAAGTGGTGTTGGAAAAGAATTATTTGCACGAGCGATACACGCCGCATCAAACCGCAGTGACAAACCCTTTATAGCGGTAAATTGCGCTGCTATTCCTGAACAACTGCTTGAATCCGAATTTTTTGGCCATGTGAAAGGTGCGTTTACTGGTGCGATACGACATCACGACGGTTTGTTTAAATTAGCAGAAGGCGGCACTTTGTTATTGGATGAAATTGGCGATATGCCACAGTTTCTCCAGGTCAAATTGCTCAGAGCTCTGCAAGAAAAACAAATAAGGCCAATTGGTAGTGCACAAACTATACCGATAGATGTACGACTTATTTCAGCAACGCATAGAAACCTCAGAGAAGAAATTACCAAAGGCAACTTTAGGGAAGACTTGTATTATCGTTTAGACGTCATTTCCCTGAAAATACCGGCTTTATCGGAAAGAAGAGAAGATATACCGTTGCTGTCAAATTATTTTGTTGATTTGTTTGCCAAACGATATCAAAAAAATATCAGTAGAATTTCGCCTGACGCAATGCAAATTCTGATCACGGCAACCTGGCCGGGCAATGTCAGGCAACTCATGAATGTTGTTGAACAATGCGTTGTTCTGAACACAACTTCTTTAATTCCGTCGGCACTGGTTTATGACGCAATACAAATGGAAACATCGCAGCTAGAATCCTTTGAGGAAGCCAAAAGGCAATTCGAAAGAGATTATCTGGTAAAGGTGCTGAAAATCACTTCGGGGAATGTAACGCAGGCTGCGCGTATTGCAAAGCGTAACCGGACCGATTTTTATAAATTGTTGCAAAGATATCAAATTGATTTAAATAAATATAAATTAAGAAATCCTGATATGCACGAAACCAGTTAAACCTGGGCGGTTAATATTAAAAATAAGATTTCCGGCCAGTTGTTTACGGGATAAATTGTGTTGATGAGAAGAAAAGCATCCGGCCGCAAAAAATATGTTCCTGCTTTGGGGTATCATTGGCTTACACCGTTCTATGACTGGCTAATTGGAATAACGGGTCATGGGGACCGATTGATGTATGCATTCATGCAACAGTCGCAACTTGATCATGCGCAACAGATTCTTGATCTTGGGTGTGGAACGGGATCACTGGCAATTCTCACTAAACGCAATTTTCAGGCTAGTGGTATTACTGCATTGGATTGTGATCCGAAGATATTGTCGATTGCCGCGCGCAAGGCTGTTCATTATCAAGTTGATATTCAATATATTCAAGCGTTTGCAGAAAACCTGCCTTGCCCGGACAACAGTTTCGACCGGGTTCTTTCGAGTTTGCTTTTTCACCATTTGCCCTGGGACAGAAAACAACAGGTTGCGAACGAAGTATTTCGCGTTTGTAAATAGCGGAGTAAAAATGTACCACTGAAGCGCACAAGATTTTGCGAATATCGCGGAATAAAAGTGTGCCAGTCTGATGCCTGTAAGCTGATGCGTTTAGCACCAAGTGAAAGGCGAAAGGATGTATTCAGTGGAACTATATGTAAAAATACGACGGGCGGTGATGGTTGAAGGCAAAAGCGAGCGAGAAGTCGCGCGTTATTTTGGTATTCACCGCGAGACTGTTAAGAAGATGTGTCAATATGCGGTACCGCCAGGTTACCGGCGCAAGAGTTCTCCTGCTTCACCAAAGCTAGCCGCTTTCACTGGCATTATAGATGCCATTCTTGAAGCTGATAAAACAGTTCATCCCAAACAACGTCATACGGCAACCCGGATATTGGAGCGATTGCGCGATGAACATGGATTCACTGGCGGCTATACCATTGTGCGTAATTATGTTTATAAAGCCAAGATTCAGCAGAAGGAGATGTTTATGCCGCTGGTCCATTTACCTGGCCACGCTCAGGTAGACTTTGGCGAAGCTGACGGTTATATTGGTGGCAAGCTGGTACGGTTTCATTATTTCTGTCTTGATCTGCCACATTCGGACGGCTGCTTTGTCAAAGCCTATCCGACGGAAGATACCGAATCCTTTCTGGATGGGCATGTTGCTGCATTTGCGTTTTTAGGTGGTGTGCCGCAATCTATTTTATATGACAATACCAGGCTCGCCGTCGCTAAAATACTGGGTGATGGCAAGCGTAAGCGGACTAAAGCATTCAGTGAACTGCAAAGTCATTATCTGTTTGAAGACAAATTTGGACGTCCAGGGCGGGGTAATGATAAAGGCAATGTTGAAGGCATGGTTGGTTTCAATCGTCGCCATTTCATGGTGCCGTTGCCGATAGCTGATAATTTTGATGCCTTGAACACCAGGTTGCTGGACGGTTGTATCAAACGCCAACAAGCTAAGCTACGTGGGCAAACTGAAACCATTGCTGAGCGTATGAAGCGTGATGCTGCTGCACTCATGGCATTGCCTGCAGCTGAGTTTGATGCATGCCACAAGATTTCGACTCGTGTATCTTCTCTGTCTCTGGTGCGCTATCGAACCAACGACTACTCGGTACCCACTCAGTACGGTCATCGGGAAGTGCTGGTCAAAGGTTACGTTGATCATGTTGATATTTGTCTGGGTGCGGACACCATTGCACGACATCAACGCAGCTATGGCCGGGAAGAATTCATCTATAACCCGCTGCATTATTTGGCATTGCTGGAACAAAAGCCGCGCGCATTGGATCAGGCGGCGCCCCTCCAGGATTGGGTGCTGCCCGAAGTATTTGATCGTTTGCGCCGATTGCTTGAAGCGCGGTTGGAACGGCGTGGTCGCAAGGAATATATCCAGGTTTTGCGGCTACTGGAGAATTTTAGCCAAGCGCAAGTTGAACATGCGATAAAAAAAGCGATTGATTTGGGTTCAATTGGATTTGACGCGATCAAGCATCTGATTCTGTGTGCAATTGAACAACGGCCAGCGAAACTCGATCTGACGTGTTACCCCTATCTACCCAATGCCAATGTACTACCCACCGAACCTAGGACGTACTTAAGCCTGTTGCAAATATCCGAAGCAACTCAAAAACCTGTAATGGAGAGTCATTATGAATGAAACATCGATTTCCACGACAGTTACACCACAGGTTTTGCTGGAGAATCATTTCAAGGCATTGAAGCTTTCGACCTTTGCTCGTGAATATGAGAAGGTTGCAATCGAATGCGCAAATGAAGGTGTTGATTACGCGCGTTACTTATTACGGTTATGTGAGCTTGAGCGTATCGACCGTGAGCGACGCAATACTGAGCGGCGTATACGTATGGCAAAATTCCCGGTGATTAAAAGCCTGGATACCTTCGATTTCACTGCAATTCCAGAATTGAATAAATCGTTGGTATTAGAGCTGATGCGCTGCGAATGGATTGACAAGCGTGAAAATGTCATTGCATTGGGGCCTTCGGGCGTTGGCAAAACGCATACAGCGTTAGCTTTAGGGCTGGCCGCTTGTCAGAAAGGTTTGAGCGTTGTCTTTAAGACGGCCGCAGCTTTGGTACATGAATTGATGGAAGCGCGTGATGAGAAACGGTTGCGTCTATTGCAAAAACAGCTGGCTAACACCAAATTGTTGATCATCGACGAACTGGGTTATGTGCCATTTACTGCAGTAGGCGCAGAGCTCTTGTTTGAAGTGTTTAGTCGCCGTTACGAACATGGCGCCACCCTGGTCACATCGAATTTACCGTTTGACGAATGGACAAGTGTTCTGGGGTCAGAACGATTGACCGGCGCACTGCTGGATCGTTTGACCCACCATGTCCATATCCTGGAAATGAATGGTGAATCGTATCGCCTGGCTGCAAGTAAGAAGCGACAAAAACAATCAATGAATTCCACACTTATAGGAAAGGAGAACACCAAAAAAAATAATGAGTAGTTGGGGAATACACTGCGCTTTATTTCAACCCCGGAATATAAAAAATAAAAGCGCTAAACCCGAGGATTAATTCCTCTTTTTTATTAACTTTACTGGTACACTTTTAACGCGCTATCTGGTACATTTTTGCTCCGCTATTGACACGCGTTCTGAAGCCCGGCGGTCAACTCCATGTTTTGGACTGGGGGCGGGCGAGCAACCAGTTGATGCGCGCGTTATTTTTTGCTGTGCAACTGGTTGACGGTTTTGACAATACCCGGGATAACGTAACCGGCAGGCTTGTCGAATTGTTTGAGCATGCGCGATTTTACCGGATTGACGAGCAGCAGTCGTTTAATACAGTTTTCGGAACATTAGTACATTATCGTGCGCTGAAAGCAGATGTGCATGCTGTCTAAAATGTGTGCCGAACGAATCTCGCAATCCACGCATCATTTACTGTTGTTGCAGCCCATCCTCGAGTACTTTGCCCGGCTCGGTCTGCTCGTCTGCTTTCGGTAATTGTACTTCGGGAAAAATAATCGTAAACGCTGTACCCTTGCCGGGTTCGCTGGCAACGCTTATATTCAGATTATTGTTTTCAGCAGCTATTTTAACAATGGACAGACCAATGCCACTTGTGGCTTTGTTATGTAAAGCAGCGCGCGGGGAATAGAAATATTCATTGAAAATATTTGGTAAATCATCAATTTCGATGCCGATACCGTGGTCTGTTATGGTCAGGGTTGCTTTTTTGTTTTGTTTGTCCAATTCGGATGTGAGTTCTATAGTCCCTTTATCATGGGAATAGGTGATGGCATTGGAGATAATATTTTCCAAAATAATTTCCACCTGCTCGGCAATCCCTTGGTAGATAAAATTGTCCATGCAAACATTGAGATTGATACCTCTGGAATTGATGACGGGTGTTAGCTTATCAATACATTTTTGTATTGCTTTTTTGATATTTACTGGGTTTGTCTCCGCAGTACACAAGCAGGTTTCCTTGAGGCGTTGCAGTCGAAGCAGATCCAGAATCAGGCTGGCCATGCTCGTGGCGCGCCGATCAATTTTGAGTAAGACTTCCTTGAGTTCTTGTGGAACGTCTCCGCAATAGCCGCCTTTAATCAGATTGATTTTGCTGCGTATGGCATCCAATGGCGATTTAAGCTGATGCGTCATGAGCACGGCGTACTGATCTTTTTCATGTTGAGCCTGATTGATGCGTTTATAGGCTTCTTCCAATTGATGCTCATGCGTTCTTACCACAAGTGATAGCCTAGAAACCAGATACCAGACGGTAAAAAACAATACATCCAGAGCAATCATCCAGAACAGCATGTGGTTTTTCCCTTTATTGTCGAGTGCGATTGCAGGGTCAATCAGCATTGACTGCGGGATCTGAATCGACAATGAAAATTCAACCAGTAACACAATTGTGTATAAAATGCTGACAATTACGGCGACCAACAAGCTTTCCAGCGTGGAGAAGAATATACATGCCAGTGCGATATGCAGGATATAAAAGAAAGGGGCCGGTGTTGCAGTACTGCCGATATAGTGAACTACAACTGATAGACAGATGAGATCAATAATAATCTGAGCCCAAAGATTAACTGAGGGGGAGTTGAGTTTACTGGGTTTACAGTGATCCAGTGCAAATATATAAACGATATTGGCTATGCTCAGGACCAGGGTGATGGTGAGCGGCCAGTTGTTTTCTTCAATGATACGAAATTGTATCAACGTATCGGGCGTTAGCAGTGCAATGATATGAATCAAAACGAGTGCAACGATTATTCCCCAACGAAAAATGATAAACCAGCGGATGTTGCTGATTAAAATACCATCGTTGAGCTTGGCGGCACTGTTATTGCTCACAGGTATTACAGTTGAATCCTGTGTTTTTCTCCAGTCGAATTGGACGATGGCCATTGTCATCCCCTCCGCTCAAAATTTTGACTACTTGCTTGCTGTCTGTTCAAGTCGATCCTGGATGATGCTTAACAGACTCTCAGGTTCTACAGGTTTTTCCATAATACAAACCCATTTATCCGATTTCTTATCAAAGTAGGGTCTTATCATGTCCCCTAAAGATGTTAGAAATATTGTCTGCAGAGTCGGATGACTTTTTTGTATGCTGGCATAGGTTGTTAAGCCTGCATCCATTGATTCAACCATTACGTCGAGTATAGCCAAATCAGGCGGGTTGTTGTCTTGCTCCAGTGAAGCGATAAAATCCTTCATGGTTAGGTATTGTTCGACTTCATAGCCGTTTTTTTGCAAGATACGTCTGACTGCATCACGGATATCCGGATCGTCATCGACATGTGCTATTCTTTTTGTCATGCTGTTTCCTCTATATTGCTTTTGATAAGATTGAAAATGCGCTTAAAATAAGATATTCAAGCTTTTATCCTGGAGGGGCATTTTTGATGCACTTGTTCAATTCTCATCGCTTTTTTTTATAATACCCATTATAGGGATAAGTTTATAAAAAAAATGTGAAGAATGGGATAAAAGTCAAAAAAATATCTTGAAAAGTAACATCTTCGTACATGGAACGGGTGAACGCTGCTTATCAAAAGTTAAACATTATCTAGACGGTTTCTGGGAATAAATGAAAAGTATTATGAATATCAAAAACCTAATGCGTTTTGTATTGAAATAAAGCAAAATAGTGACTGGAATCGGTAATTGCGGCAATTGTAAGGTTTTCTTGGGGAATGCGACTATCCGGTACAATGCAAGAGTCAGTTCAGACACTAACTTCTAAAATAACATCGTTGACATGGAAAATAATGGATGCGACGCTGGTATTGGTGCACAAGAAGCCTGAACTAGGCACAGGTAAACAACGGCTTGCGGCGCGATTTGGGCTTGAGCTGACGCTTCAAATTGCTCAAGCATTATTTGAATGTGCGGTGGAAGATGCTGCTGACTGGCCGGGCCTGGTTGTGCTGGCGCCAGCCAATCAGAAAGACAGTTATTGGGCGAGGCTTCAGGCACGTCGTTGTTGTAGAAATTTTATGATCGTGCCGCAAATCAGTGGGAATCTGGGGCAGCGTCTGAATGCATTGGATTTGACCTTGCGTAGACAAAAATTAAAGCGGCTGGTTTATATTGGCAGTGATGCACCCGGTTTAAAAAATGAAGATTATCTAGCCGTACGTGCGTATTTGAATCAAAGTAATGCAGTGCTGGTGCCAGCCGTCGACGGCGGTGTTGTATTAATGGCGAATCGGTGTGCATGGCCGGATTTATCGATGTTGCCGTGGAGTACCGACCAGCTGGGCGTATCTTTGGTGAATAAATGCAAAGCAGAAATGGGGTCCGTAAGTATTTTGCAGGAAAACTATGATATTGATGAATCGGCTGATTTTTTTAGACTGATACACACGCTCAAAGATGACGGACGTCCCGCTCGCCGGGCTTTGCATACGCTGGCCTGTGAAGCTTCATTGGCCATGAATAACAGCGATTACACCCGGCATGCTTAAAATCAGTATAGTGATTCCCTGTTACCAGGATGAAGAAAATCTGCGTTGCTTGTTGGAACAACTACAAGGAATGCCTGACAAGCCGATGGAAATTATTGTTGTAGATGGAGCGGGCAGTAAATACTGCAGCAGTATTTGTAAAACCCATCAAGCGCGTTGGTTGAACAGCCAACCGTGCCGAGGTCAGCAATTATTAATGGGTGCAGCTCACGCCCAAGGCGAGGTATTATGGTTCTTGCATACAGATGTGCGATTATCCTTAAATGCTTTTGCGTCCATGATGCGTGTGATCGAGAATGGCGCAATAGGTGGTTTTTTCAGGTTCCGCTTTGATGCGCCAATTGACTGGCCGGCCTATATTCTGGAATGGGCTATTATGTTGCGGTGTGGTGTGGGCGTGCCTTATGGCGATCAGGGGTTTTTTATATTGCGAGAACGCTACCATGCGATAGGCGGCCATGCGCCATGGCCTCTGTTTGAGGAAGTTCCCCTGGTGCAAGGCGCACGAAAAATGGGTAGATTTGTTGCATTAAACGAACCGATATTTGTCAGTTCGCGTCGCTGGCGGCAAGACGGTTGGTGGCGACGCACCTGGAATAATCGTGAATTGGCGTTGAAGTTTGCATGCGGTGTATCTCCCCAGATACTGGCGCAACGATATCAGGTAATGAAAACATCCGCTAAATAGCACTGCAAATGAAACTGCACGGATTGTGTTTTTAATCGATTAAAGGAAGGTTATGCAAGAAACTGTTCAGAAGTATTATGGTGAAATACTGTCCGGGTCGCACGACCTGCAAACAAATGCCTGTTGTACGGACGAAGGATTGCCTGAATATATCAAACCATTGTTGTCTAAAGTGCATGATGAAGTGCTGACACGTTATTATGGCTGTGGTCTGGTTTTGCCCGAGCAGTTGGAAGGCCTGACGATACTTGATCTCGGGTGTGGTGCAGGGCGCGATGCTTATTTGCTGTCGCAATTGGTGGGTGAGAAAGGAAGAGTCATTGGTGTTGACATGACCGAAGAACAGCTGATTGTGGCGCGCAAGCATGAAAAATTTCATCAGCAAGCATTTGGTTACAAGCGTGGCAACGTGCAATTTTTACACGGCTATATTGAGCAGCTTGATGAACTCGATTTGGCCGATAACAGTATCGATGTGATCGTATCCAACTGTGTGATAAATCTGGCGATGGATAAAGCGGCAGTCCTGAGAGAAGCCTATCGGGTATTGAAACCAGGCGGTGAACTCTATTTTTCCGATGTCTACAGCGACCGGCGTATTCCGAAGGAATTGACCAATGATCCTGTTTTGTATGGCGAATGTTTAAGCGGTGCATTGTATTGGAATGACTTTGTGCCGTTGGCACGCGCGCAGGGATTTATTGATCCGCGCCTTGTTGGTGATCGTCCGATAACGATAGCTAATCCTCAGCTACAGGCCAGAACGGGTAATATCCATTTTCATTCGGCGACTTACAGATTATTTAAGCTGTCTGAACTCGAACTGGCGTGTGAAGATCATGGGCAATCGGTGGTTTATCGCGGCACGATACCGTATCATCCGCATGCATTTGTACTGGACAAGCACCATTTTATCGAAACCGGCAAGCAGTTCACCGTTTGTGGCAATACCTGGCGCATGTTGCATGACACGCGGTTTATCGATCATTTTGAATTTTTTGGTAATTTTGACCGCCATTACGGTATTTTTCCGGGATGTGGTATGGGTATTCCGTTTGATGACGGTGCAACCGGTGAGCAAAAAGGTGGCTGTTGTTGAAAATCGGTACTGATGTTTCAGTGGATCAGCTGAAACAACAGAAGAAACAGCAGCAGAAATCACCTGAGTGGTATGCGACCTCGGAAGGCAATCCGCGCGGTTTTATACATGCTCATGCACTGGATGAATTGTGGTTTCATACAGGCACAGCGTGCAACCTGTCGTGTCCGTTTTGTCTCGAAGGATCCAAACCCGGTGATCATCGCCTGCAACTGATGCGCTTTGAAGATGCCAAACCATATATTGATGAAGCCCTGACGCTCGGGGTTAAGCAGTTTTCATTCACCGGCGGTGAGCCTTTTATCAATAAAGATATTGTGCCCATTCTGGATTATGCGTTGCGGTATCAACCCTGTCTGGTCTTGACCAATGCAACAGAACCATTGATTAAGCGAACCGGTCAACTGGAATCCTTGCTGGAGCATGATCACCAACTGCACTTTCGTGTTAGCCTGGATCATTTTGATGCCGCCGAGCATGACAAGGGACGCGGTGAAGGCATGTTCGCATGTGCCGTGGATGGCATGCGCAGGCTGCATAAAATGGGGTTTTCTCTGTCCGTAGCCAGTCAGTTGATACCGGACATGATGCCGGATGAAATTGCTCAGCGTTATGCTGAAGTGTTCAGGAATGCAGGATTGCCCGAAAATCTTCATCGCGTTGAATTTCCGGAATTTTACCCGCCCGAAACAATCGTCTCAGCACCACAAATTACACAAAGCTGCATGGTTGATTTTCAGAGCGAATCGTCGCGCCGGGAATTCATGTGCGCTTTCAGCCGCATGGTGGTGAAACAGAATAATCAGTGCCGGGTGTATGCGTGTACGCTGGTCGATGATGATATCGACTATGCCCTGTCTGAAACATTGACAGAAAGTCTGCAAATACCCGTCAGCATGAAACATCACCGGTGCTACAGTTGTTTCAAATTTGGTGCTTCGTGCAGTGAAATGAAATAGAAGGATATTTAATGTGAATAAACGTAAGTTACTGATCGGTACGCTTGTTTTGTTGATCGTGTTATTTTTTGCGTTTGATTTGCAACGCTTTTTCAGCCTGGATGCACTTAAAGCCAGTCACGATGCCTTGAAAGAAGCGTACGACAATGAGCCGATTTACATTATCAGTGTTTATTCGGTGACTTATATTGTCATGGCTGCCTTGTCTCTGCCGGGTGCAACAGTTATGACGCTGGCGGGTGGTGCCATGTTCGGCATATGGGTGGGTGTGCCGGTGGTGCTGATTTCCGCGACTATCGGTGCGACATTGGCATTCTGGGTGGCGCGCTATATTTTACGCGATACCGTACAAAGCCGTTTCGGCGACCGCCTGGAAACGATTAACAATGGCCTTGAACGAGACGGTGCGTTTTATTTGTTTTCATTGCGCCTGGTTCCCGCTTTTCCTTTTTTTCTGATCAATCTTCTGATGGGCTTGACCAGAATTAGCAGTCGTACATTTTTCTGGGCGAGCCTGATTGGTATGTTTGCGGGCAGTTCAGTGTATGTTAATGCAGGCACACAATTAGCGTCCATCAACAGTTTGTCCGATATTTTATCGCCTGCCTTGATTATTTCATTTGTACTGCTGGCCATTTTTCCGTGGCTGGCGCGTTGGGGACTTGGGCTGGTTGAAACCCGCCGCTTGTATGCACGCTGGCCAAAACCGGAAACATTTGACCGTAATCTGGTTGTGATCGGCGCCGGTGCGGCGGGCCTGGTCACCGCATATATTGCTGCGGCGGTGCGCGCGAAAGTCACATTGATTGAAGGCCACAAAATGGGTGGGGATTGTCTTAATTACGGCTGTGTGCCGTCCAAAGCGTTAATTCGCTCGGCCGGATTTTTAAAGCAGGCGCAGCAATCTGGTTCGCTGGGTATGACTGAAACCCGAGTGGATTACGATTTTGCTGAGGTCATGGCGCGTGTGCATCGCGTGGTTAAAACCGTTGAGCCGCATGATTCTATTGAACGCTACACCAAGCTGGGTGTGGAGGTGATCGAAGGGCTGGCACGCATTACCTCGCCGTGGACAGTAACAGTTAACGGTCAGACACTCACAACACGCGCAATTGTGATCGCCACCGGAGCAAGTCCGGCTGTACCGAAAATCCCTGGACTGGAATCGGTGCGTTATTATACGTCCGATACTATCTGGTCATTGACAGAACGTCCGGAACGGCTCGTGGTGCTTGGTGGCGGCCCGATCGGATGTGAACTGGCGCAGGCTTTTGCGCGTCTCGGCTGTCAGGTGACTCAGGTCGAGATGGGTGATTTAATGCAACGCGAGGATGAAGATGCGCGTGCCTTGGTGAGAGCCGCGTTAGCGGATGACGGCGTGCAGATTCTGACGCGGACAAAAGCCGTACGCTGCGAAGCCGCTAGTGAGTCCAATGGACATGGCCAGCAGTTAATCGTACAGGAACCGGATGGCAGAGAAAAAACCATTTCTTTTGACGCCATGCTATGTGCGGTTGGCCGGGCGCCGCGTACAGAAGGCTTTGGCCTTGAAGAACTGGGTATTTCGGTAACGTCACGGCGCACGATTGAAACCAACGCCTGGTTGCAAACACTCTATCCCAATATTTATGCCTGCGGCGATGTCGCCGGGCCGTACCAGTTTACCCATACGGCTGCACATCAAGCATGGTATGCATCGGTCAATGCACTGTTTGGAGACTTTAAACGTTTTAAGGCCGACTATTCTGTTATTCCATGGTGTACTTTCACCGACCCGGAAGTCGCGCGCGTAGGATTGTCCGAAGATGAGGCCAAAACGCGCGGCATTACCGTGGAAGTAACACGCTATGGATTGGATGATCTTGACCGCGCGATTGCCGATGAAGCTGCGCAGGGATTTGTCAAGGTATTAACCGTGCCGGGTAAGGATCGTATACTTGGCGTGACTATCGTCGGCAAACATGCCAGCGACTTGCTTGCGGAGTATGTGCTCGCGATGAAACATGGATTGGGTCTGAACAAAATCCTGGGCACCATCCATACCTACCCGACCTGGCCCGAAGCCAACAAATACGCTGCAGGAGAATGGAAGCACGCACATGCGCCACAAAAATTGCTGCAATGGATTGAGAAATTCCACGCCAGAAGACGCGGAGAGAAAAGCGACTAGCGGGTTAAAGACGATTTTTGACTACAGTCGCTTGATTTTAAACATTCTGCCTGTTCAGTTAAAAAAACGTGAACGGTTGTTGTAAATCATTTGTGTTGCCATTAGCGTAATAAAACCGGTCCATATTTCAATTATCTCGCACCAATTTTATTTTTTGGTGCGAGATGTTTCTTGCCTTGCTGAGCGGTTTTTAATTTGCGGCGCCCTTCTTTATTTCAATTTGCCCAGGACGGGGAAATGGATGTATAAATATTTGTTAAATTTTCTGTGTGCTTGTTGAAAGTGCGGAGGGAGCTGAATATTTATTTTCTCTTTATTATTTTCAATCGGTAGATGTTAGAATTCATACTCTAATTTTATGTACCTGTGCTGGATATCTATGGCTCAATCAACTCTTAGTATCAGCGCCAGCGAGGCGCTCGAAACCTTCAAAACATCGCCACATTCCATAGAAGCAGAGCAGTCGGTTCTGGGGGGGCTGATGCTGGATAACCATGCCTGGGATAAGATTGCGGATATCATAACTGACGAAGATTTTTATCGACACGATCATCGGTTAATCTATCATCATATCTGCAAGTTGATTGAACAGAACAAACCGGCTGATGTTGTAACTGTTGCCGAGTCGTTGGAATCGTCTGCGGAATTGCAAACAGTAGGGGGACTTTCATATATAGGTGCCATTGTACAAAATACGCCCTCCGCGGCCAATATCAAGCGTTACGCTGAGATCGTTCGAGAGCGTTCAATAATGCGAAACCTTGCTCAGGTTGGCGTACAGATTACTGAATCCGCTTATAATCCTGCGGGGCGTACGGCGACAGAACTGCTCGATGGGGCGGAATCAAAGGTATTTGAAATTGCTGAGGACGGTGCGCGCGGCAAGCAAGGTTTCATAGATATTCAGCCTTTGCTAAAAGAGGTTGTTGAGCGCATAGAAATGCTCTATAGCCAGGATAATCCCAGCGACGTTACAGGTGTTGCTTCAGGGTTTCATGATCTTGACCAGAAAACGTCCGGTTTCCAACCCGGAGATTTAATTATTGTTGCTGGGAGGCCATCTATGGGTAAAACCGCATTTTCATTGAATATTGCGGAGTTTGTCGCACTTGAGCTGGAGAAGCCGGTTGCGGTTTTCAGTATGGAAATGGGTGGAGCGCAATTGGCCATGCGTATGTTGGGTTCTGTTGGCCGGTTGGATCAGCATAAAGTTCGTACTGGCCGGCTGGACGATGATGACTGGCCAAAACTAACGCATGCATTAGGTAAACTCAATGATGCGCCCATTCATATCGATGAAAGTGCGGCGTTGACTGCGCTGGAAGTCAGAGCAAGAGCGCGGAGGCTTTATCGCCAACATGGCGGACTCGGGTTAATTGTGGTGGATTATCTTCAATTGATGACGTCCAGTATGCCTGGAGAAAACAGAGCAACGGAAATATCGGAGATATCCCGGGCTTTAAAGAGCCTGGCGAAGGAGTTGAAAGTGCCTGTAATCGCATTATCACAACTCAACCGCAGTCTTGAGCAGCGACCGAATAAACGCCCGGTAATGTCTGATCTGCGCGAATCGGGCGCCATTGAACAGGATGCCGATGTGATTCTGTTTATTTATCGTGACGAAGTATATAACCCGGAGACACAAGACAAAGGTATGGCCGAGATTATCATCGGCAAACAGCGAAATGGCCCGATTGGTAAAGTGAATTTAACTTTTCTTGGTGAATTTACCCGTTTTGAGAGCTATGCGAGAATGGAATATTATTGACATGCTATCAATTAAAATTTCTGGTTTGTTTAGAATTTGAAGCAATTACTGGTACTAATCGATAAACTTAAATGTCTGTAGTGAACTATAAATATTCATAGTTTTTTTCGGTCGTTCCTACGGTATCAAAACATTGAATTGCATTCATCGATAGAAAAAAGTAAAATCTCTGGTTTTCATTTGTTTTTTAAGGTACTCATCTAATTTTGTTTTTAATTTTTTAATGTTCTTTTAAGGAAAAAGGAATCAAGGATTTTTATGGCCAATAGTGCACAAGCAAGAAAAAGAGCAAGACAGTCAATTAAGCGTCGTGAACATAATGTCAGTCTGCGATCAAGACTTCGTACGGCGATTAAACATGTTAGAAAAGCGATTGATGCAGGAGATAAACAAGAAGCACAGTCTGTTTTTAATCAAACAGTCAGTACTGTAGATTCAATCGCTGACAAAGGGATTATTCATAAAAACAAAGCTGCAAGACAGAAAAGCCGCTTGTCAGCAGCCATAAAAGCAATGGCCTGATTTAAAAGCGCAATCATCTTATTAACTGGAAATACGTTTCCAATATATAGCGTCATCCATCATCTTATAGTCATCTTATCGTGTTGGATACAGCGTTACCATGGTGATATGCAACAAGATGTCGTACCCTGAAAAGGTTGTTCCCTTTTTAAGTACTGACGCAATTGCAGGGTATCAAGGTAACGCCCGCAGGGTGAACTTGTCAGCACGCGTCCAAGTGTTGTGCTTGGACTGTGTAATCTCGTTACGCCCCTTATGCCCCTGTATCTATTAAGTCTTTGAGCAATAGAAACTGTTTTTGCAAGGTGCGTCTTGACATGTCCTTGGCAAACTCACTAAATCCATAAAAATCAAATTGATAGAGTTTAGTGCTTCATTGTATGCGCTAGATAAATAACGGCTATGTAACAATTAATTATTGAATTGGTTGTCCAATGTGCATTGAGATATAGAAATAGAGGTGCGCATAATGAAAACAACGGAATTTAAAGTTTGGCTAAAATCAATAGAACGCATGAACCGTAATCAGCGAGACAAACTGCGAAAAAGTTTGGAAGGAAAAAAGGATGTTGATGAAGTTATAGCATTGATCGAACGTAGTTCGGATGAAAAACCAGCTTGTCCTAAATGTATGTATTGAACTGGCATGCTGGGCACACGCCAGGCGCAAATTCTTCGACCTGCATCAGGCCAATAACAGCCCAATGGCATTTGAAGCATTGCAGCGTATCGGCGAACTGTACGCAATCGAGGCAGAAGGCAAACAACTGACCATCGAAACACGTCAACACCTGCGAAAACAAAAGAGCCTGCCGGTACTCGATGCATTACATGACTGGCTGATGCAAACTCGCATGCAAACCGCCAACGGCGGCGCATCCGCCAAAGCGCTCGACTACACACTCAAACGCTGGCCTGCTCTGGTACGCTACGCACACACCGGTCACCTGCCGATCGACAACAACCCGGTGGAAAATATCATTCGTCCTATAGCTGTCGGCAAGAAAAACTGGCTCTTTGTCGGTTCTGAACGTGCCGGTCAACGTGCCGCCGCCATACAAACCCTGCTCGGCACTGCGCAACTCAACGGCATTGACCCGGCCGCATGGCTAAAAGATACACTTACAAAACTTCCAACCTGGCCTAACAGCCGTATCGATGAATTATTGCCACTCGCACCGGAATTTATCGAAGCATTTAATCAAGAAAAATTCTAGACGGACGTACTGGGCGCATACGGAATACCCGGATTTTGGCGGGGAATTGCTGAATAATTTTGGCGGTAATATAGAGGAAGCCAGAACGGCAGCAGAAAAAAATTATTGCGGCTGTTATAAATCGCTAGCCGATTTTGCGGAAGAATTGACCGAAGAGACCACACAGATTCCGGAGAGCCTGGCTTACTATATCGACTATGAACGTATGGGCCGGGATATGGAATTAAGCGGTGATATCTTCACCATAGAAACCAGTTACGAAGAAGTTCATATTTTCTGGAATCATTAAAAACTGGGGCGTTGTCGGCTTGAAGCTGGCAGCGCTTTTTTTGTTTGAGGGGCTAAAAAATCGCGCCGCCGAAACCCGTTGGCTTTCGGCGGCTGTTTATAATGTTCCAGGCTGGCCTGTCACTGAAATTTTGTTAATGCGCTGAATATTATTCAGTGCCTCTTATCCACGCTTCCGCTTTGTCGCGTTCGCTCAAATCAAAGTATCGAACCTTGGCTAAGGTAAAAACCTTACAGAAATAGGCCAAGCCTTTTTCCCAGGTTTTATCGCCAACAAGTGCCAAACGTTCGATATCATTGAAATGCCGCACACCAAACTTGGTATCTTCCCAAGCCGCTCCAGCTGTCCAGCCATGAAAATCAACTAACTCCACAAGCATATTGACCTTGCCATATTGCTCAATCTGCTGGTCAATCTCCGGCACGAAGATATCGTAATCTTCTTTTTCCAGCTTGCCTGTAATCGTGAGGTGAACAAATTTTCCTTCTTCTACAAGCTCAATGCCCTTGAATGTCATCGTCATTGTTCTCTCCTTTTGGTTACCATTTTAAACATCGACTAGCTTACCTTTTTCATCGAAGCCAGCGCAATCGAATCCACCGAAATAACTGGGATAGCCAAGCTGGTTTGAAATAACCCGCGTGTTGCCGATCATTTGATCATCGCTTTCATGCGTATGCCCATAAACCCAAAGTGCTGGCTGGTATTTTTTGATAAGCTCCAGCATATCCAGCGAAGTAAAAGCCGGTGTTAAAGGGCTGTCTGTAAACTTCGTATCAGGATTATTCACGGGCGCATGATGACTAATGACCACGCGCGGCCCGGCCAGATCAGCTTCAAACCATTTCATGAGTTCCTTGACGTACCGTCCATGAAGCTCGAGCGTATCCGCAGGTTTGAAGGATGAGGTATCTGAATTTCTGATCAACTTGAAATCATTGACCTGATATTCAGCAATCTTCATGGCCTGTTCATTGCCACCATCAAAGTCCGTCCACATCGTACCACCGAAAAAATGAATGCCATCTATGCAGGTAGGTTCATCACGCAGAAATGTTACATTCGGATGGCTGGAAACCAGCCACTTTTTGAAAGCGTTCTCTTCTTTGTCTTTTGGCGTTCGGGTGTAATATTCGTGGTTGCCTGCAATATACAGAACGGGCTTTTCCCAGCCTGTAAGAAATTCGGTCAGCAGAGAATAATTCTGAAACGTGATGATATCGCCTGCCAAAATCATTAAATCGGCGTCAATATTTTCCGGCCGGACTTAAATTCCAGATGCAAATCGCTGTAGCTGATAATTTTCATTGTCTTTTGCTTTCTATAATTGCTGGCTACGAATTCTTGAAAATATAAAAGTATGTTTTCTAATTTATAAAAAAAAATTTCTTGCGGCTTTAGAATTTTGGCTGTGTCGACAATTATTCTACGAGGCGCAAGTTATGATCTACATATAAGCCATAATATCATATTGCAATCTATATATAGATCATTATTGTCTTGACGGAATGCTGGATTTTTGATAGTTTGGCTTATATGAGGGTCATAAAAAGTGTTTATGGTTTATATATGGATCAAAGATAAAGTAATGCCAAAGTCTATTACACGAACCTATTCAAGATATACTCATGAAGCATGCTCGCTCCTCGGCGGGCTGATCCGCGCTGCCCGTAAAGAACATAAACTAACTGCGCAGGAAGTTGCAGATCGCACGGGTATTTCCAGAGGCTTGCTGCAACGTATCGAGAAAGGTGATCTTAAATGCGAGATTGGTGTGGTGTTCGAAGTTGCCACCATCGTCGGTGTTAAGTTATTCGATACTGATGAATCCACCCTGCGCAAGCATATCCGCCAAACTGAGGACAAGTTGGCGCTGTTGCCGAAATCTGTGCGTAAGAAACCCAGAGTAGTCCATGATGAGTTCTGATCACGACAAAGAAGCTTATGTCTGGATATGGTTGCCGGGTGAGACTGAACCCGTTGTAGCAGGTCGGCTTGAAGCCGATAACAGTCATATTCTTTTCAACTACGGTAAAAGCTATCTGGAACGGGTACGCGATAAAAAACCGGCGATTGCAATTTATGAGCCGGAGCTGCCTTTAAAGCCTGGCGTCTTGCCCTTGTCGGAGGGCTTGAGCATGCCCGGTTGTATTCGGGATGCTGCGCCTGACGCCTGGGGGCGGCGCGTGATTATCAACAAAAAACTGGGCCTTAAAGGTGCGGGCACAGATACAGCTGAGTTGGATGAACTCACCTATCTGTTGGAATCCGGCTCTGATCGTATTGGCGCACTGGATTTTCAGCGCTCACCAACGGAATATGTGCCCCGCTTCGCGAACAACGTAAGCATGGAAGAATTAATTGAATCTGCCGAGCGTGTTGAAAAAGGCGTGCCGCTTACGCCGGAACTCGATCAGGCGCTTTTTCATGGCAGTTCTATCGGTGGAGCACGCCCCAAAGCCTTGATTCAAAACCAAGGTAAAAAATATATCGCCAAATTTTCTTCTAGCGCTGATCTCTATAGTGTCGTTAAGGCTGAGTTTATTGCCATGCGTCTGGCTGCACTGGCGGGTTTGAATGTTGCGCCTGTAAAGCTTATAAAGGTCGCCAATAAAGATGTGCTGCTGATCGAGCGATTTGACAGGACACAAAAAGCGCAAGGCTGGTTACGTAAAGCCATGGTTTCTGCGCTGACATTACTGGGCCTTGACGACATGATGGCGCGTTACGCCAGTTACGAAACGCTGGCAGAAATCATCCGCCACCATTTTACCAATCCCAAATCCACGCTTGAGGAACTGTTTTCCCGGCTGGTTTTTAATATTCTTTGCGGCAATACAGATGATCATGCGCGTAATCATGCCGCATTCTGGAATGGCAAGGCGCTCACGCTAACACCGGCTTATGATATTTGCCCACAGGGCCGTACCGGCAACGAAGCCTCACAGGCCATGCTTATATCCGGCAACAATAATCTGAGTCAGCTCAAAACTTGCTTGGCAACCGCTCATAATTTCTTGCTATCTGAAGCCCAGGCGCATGAAATTCTTGAGAAATTAACCGCTGCAATTGAGCAACACTGGAATAGTGTATGCGAGGAAGCTACACTCAGCAAAGTAGATAGAAACCTGCTCTGGGGACGGCAGTTTTTAAATCCTTTTTCAACCGCAGTGTCCTGAAGAAAATATGATTTGCGGTGATTAACGCATCTATTCACCGCAAACTATGCGGTTATTATTCTTGCTTATGCAGTGAATGCAGGCTACAATCACCTTAAAATATGCGGTAATTAGCGATGTGGATTTACGAAAATAAAGACTGGCCAAATTTTACCTGGAATCAGGAATCTCTGGCACAATCCCTCATAACCGCTCGGCATAAACAAGGAAAACTGCTTGGACGGATGGAAGGACTGGGCTTTGATCTCAAACAAGAGGCCAGTCTTAATACGTTAACGACAGACGTGCTGACTACTTCCGCTATCGAAGGTAAAACACTCAATCCCGAGGAAGTTCGTTCATCTATCGCACGTCGGCTGGGGCTTGATATCGGCGGTATGATATCGGCAAGTCGCGACGTAGAAGGTATCGTCGAAATGATGCTGGATGCTACACAGAATTTTCAAAAACCTTTAACGGCTGAACGACTCTTTGACTGGCATGCCACACTCTTCCCAACTGGGCGCAGTGGTATGCATAAAATCACGGTTGGTGCCTGGCGACCTGAAGAGGCCGGACCAATGCAAGTTATTTCTGGTCCCATGGGGCGCGAAAAAATTCATTTTGAAGCGCCGCCCGCAATAAAACTGGATCAGGAAATGAAACAGTTCTTGAGTTGGCTGGAACATAACCGAAAGATCGATCCGGTTCTTAAGGCCGGGGTTGCGCATCTGTGGTTCGTCACCATTCATCCATTTGAAGACGGCAACGGACGTATCGCACGCGCAATTGCCGATATGATGCTGGCACGAGCAGATGGTATTAAAGATCGTTTTTATTCCATGTCGGCACAGATTGAAGCAGAGCGCAAAGAATATTATAGACAGCTGGAGTGCCAGCAACGTAGCGATGTCGATATTACGCCATGGTTGTTATGGTTCCTGGAAAGCCTTGAACACGCAATTAGCGGTGCAGATAAAACATTAGCGGCCGTATTGTATAAAGCCGAATTCTGGCATTTCCTGAGCACACGTCCCATTAATGAGCGCCAGCGCTTGATCCTGAATAAAATGTTGGAAGATTTCAAAGGACACATGAATACGTCGAAATACGCAAAGCTGGCGAAATGCTCGAATGATACGGCTTTACGCGATATTCGCGATCTGGTGGACAGAGGGGTTTTCATTCAGAATCCGGGTGGTGGGCGCAGCACGAGTTACCGTCTAGCAAAGGCTGAGGAATTAAAATGATCAGTTGCGAATAACCCATAACCGTTAGATTAAGTCTCAACTAACACACTTCAGTGTGATTCAAATCCCAGGCTCATGATTCATGGCCCTCACCGATGCCGTGAAGCACCTCTTCAAAGAAGTTTTTTGTACGCGCTCCGGCATAGCTGAAAACCATCTTCTTTAATTTCTTCTTATCCATGCCCAATGCTTTTTTTTAACATTTTCACGCAGCTTTTCTCCGTCTTCTGCCAGAAAATGCAGGTTGTTTATCAGGTCAACCAGAAGGAATTCCACACAGCTTTTCTTAGTATTGCATGCCCTTCGGGCAAAGCATGGGGTGCAAGCACAATCTACGGCAACAGAAGACGTGGCACAGGCATAATCAATAACGAACTTTAGTTGGTTTGGAACCGGCAGCGCTTTATCAAAGACCCGGATACCGGCAAACGTATTGCCAGACCTAATCCAGAAAAAGACAGAATCATTACGGAAGTGCCGCATTTGCGCATTATTGACCAGGATTTATGGGAGAGCGCCAAAGTACGGCAGAAAGCATTGGATGATGAACCGCAATTCTGGGCGAAACAACGCCCTCAGAATTTGTTTTCCTATCTTCTGACGTGCGGTTGTTGCGGTGGCGGCATGAGTAAAGTATCCGCTGACCGATATGGTTGTTCAACTTCACGCAATAAGGGAACGTGTAGCAACAGGCTAACAATCAAACAAGAAAATCTGGAGCACACCATTCTGGAAGCGCTCCAACATTATTTGATGACCCCTGAATTAGTGAAGGTGTTTTGTGAAGAGTACACAAAACACATTAATGAATTGCGCAGAACACGAAATGCAGCGATTGATCGTAGCAAAAAGGAATTGGCCAAGCTGGAAGTTGAGAAAGAAAAACTCATTCAGGCCATCAAAGATGGTGTTCCTGGTTCTGAGATTAAAGGGCCGATGCTCAAGATCGTAGAGCGTCGTGAGGCACTGGAGTGCTTTCTGGAAGGTAAAGAGGAGGCACCGGTGCTGTTGCACCCCAATATGTCTCTACGCTATCAGGAAGAGGTTAATGCGCTGCGCGAGTCACTGAATACAAAAGAAACCAGATCAGAGGCAGCCGAACTGCTCAGAAGCCTGATTAACAAGATTGTCCTTACACCAAAAGCGGACAGGAATGAATACGCCATTGATTTGCATGGCGACCTGGCTGGAATATTAACTGTTTCAGCAGAAAAGCAGCAAAGAATCAACGAAAACGATCCTTTGTTGCAGCAAGTCAAAATGATGACCGAATCAGATGATCAAAAAATTGGTTGGCAGGATGATTCTTGTGCTGGTGAATCTTCTTCGGAAGGCAATTTGCCAGTCAAGGGTAATGCTGTTTGCGAGAATAATGAAAAGTCCCGTAAATCAAGGCTTCCTGGAAATCCTCATAACCCTATGATTATGAGGCAGGATAAGCTGGTTGCGGGGGCAGGATTTGAACCTACGACCTTCGGGTTATGAGCCCGACGAGCTGCCAGACTGCTCCACCCCGCGTCTGTTAGTCGAACATTATATATCAAATTGCGCCATTATTGTTGAAGTGCGTTGATAAATTGTGGGCAAATGGATTCTAGATCGATCCAGGGTTCCTTGTTGTGCCTGTTCGTATGTATCCCTATCTCTCAAATAGACTGTTGTGCGCTTGATTGATTTTTTATCGCCAAGGCATTATAGGTATGGTTGAGATACTGTTTTTAGGAGAACCTTCGATAATGCGATCACTATAAGTCAGATAAATCAGAACATTTCTTTTGGGGTCGTAAAAACGAACAACTTGTAGGGACTTGAATAATAAAGATGTGCTTTTTTTAAAGACTTCGTCGCCATCAGCATCGCCATTTTTTACTTCTGCAGGCAGCGTAATCGGACCAATTTGCCTGCATGCTATGGAAGCATCGGATGTGTCCTCGGCAATGCCCACAACACCACTAACGCCACCAGTTTTTGCTCTGCTGAGGTAGCAGGTTGCGCCTTTAATGTCGGGGTCATCAAATGCTTCTATAACTATTTTGTCATTAGCGCCAAGAAGCTTGAATTTAGTGGAGACGCTGCCGATTTGTTCTGCATGTAAGGGTGTTGATAAGAGGAAAAGCAAGACAGCGTTTGCAATGATAATTGCACTGAAAAGAAACTCTCTTGTCGAAATTCTGATTGTACTATTCATGGTTTGTTTGTTCCTGTTATATTATTGATAATAAAAACTTCTAGCGGGTAGATATCTAAAAATTGATAATTCCATGGTTTTATTCGGTCTGAGCGGTATTCGGGATTGTTACACCATTAAGATGTATAATGTTCCATATGGTTATTATTTGAAAATTTTATGTTGACACTGCTTATATTGCAACTAAATAACTATTAGATATTTCATATTTTTTAAATATTTGATAAAATCCATGCGAATTTGATGGGCTTTTTCAGCCCATTTTTTATTTGTGTTGAGGCTATGGTGCTTGAAAAATTGCTAGAATTGACTCTGACCGGATTGGGGTATGAGTTGGTTGAAATTGAGCAATTGTCGCGCGGCAAATTGATAAGAGTATTTGTTGATAAAGAAGGCGGCATTACGATTGACGATTGTGTCGCAATCAGTAACCATTTGAGTCGATTGCTGACCGCTGAGAATATCGATTATGGCCGGCTTGAAGTATCTTCGCCTGGATTAGATAGGCCTTTAAGAAAGGAAAGCGATTTCCTCCGTTTCGCGGGGGAAATGATAAAATTGAAACTGCGAGTTCCATTTGAGGGACAAAGAAATTTTGTGGGAGTTTTGCGGGAAGTTAATGATGGCATTTTAAAACTTGAAGTCGAAGGAAAATTGTTTGACCTTGATATGCGCAATATTGGAAAGGCTCGTTTGGTACCAAAATTGTAAGCAATTAAAAATTTGACTGGAGGACTATGAGCCGCGAGATTTTATTGTTGGTTGATGCGTTGGCGCGTGAAAAAGCTGTGGAAAAGGAAATTGTTTTTACAGCATTAGAAATGGCATTATCTTCTGCAACAAAAAAAAGATTTCACGAAGATGTTGATACAAGGGTTTCTATTGATAGGGAATCGGGGGATTATGAATCCTATCGCCGATGGCTAGTGGTGGAGGATGAGACTGTAGATGAGTCATCACGTCAAATTTCATTTGCCGAAGCCAAAAAAAGTAATCCTGATATTCAGCTCGGTGACTTCATTGAACAACCGCTGGAGCCCATCGAATTTGGACGAATTGGCGCACAAGCCGCCAAACAAGTGATTTTTCAAAAGATACGCGATGCAGAGCGTGAGCAGACACTCAATGATTTTCTTGAACGTGGCGATTACTTGGTAAACGGAACGGTAAAGCGAATAGAGCGGGGTAATGTGATCGTGGAATCAGGACGAATTGAAGCCGAGTTGCCGCGTGATCAAATGATTCCCAAAGAAAATCTTCGTATAGGTGACCGTGTACGTGCATATTTATACAAAGTTGATCGTGCAGCTCGAGGTCCGCAACTGAAATTGTCACGTATTTCATCTGGATTCTTAGTGAAGTTGTTTGAACTCGAAGTGCCAGAAATTGAAGAAGGTATCCTGGAAATTAAAGCGGCTGCGAGAGATCCCGGTTCGCGTGCAAAGATTGCCGTAAAATCAAATGATCAACGTGTTGATCCAATTGGAACATGCGTGGGAATGCGCGGATCTCGTGTACAGTCGGTTATCAGTGAATTAGCCGGGGAGCGGGTTGATATTATTCAATGGTCTGAAGATCCGGCAACTTATATTGTCAATGCGCTGGCGCCAGCCGAGATAAGTAGTATCATGGTTGATGAAGAAAAGCACAGTATGGAAATTGTTGTTGATGAAGACAATCTTGCACAAGCGATTGGGCGCGGTGGTCAAAACGTACGGTTGGCGTCTGAATTAACCGGTTGGGATCTCAATATTATGACCGAGGAAGAATCGCAAACCAAACATGAGCAGGAAGCCATACTCATTATGCAGCTGTTTATGGACAAACTGGATGTCGATCAGGAGATCGCTGAAATATTAGTGCAAGAAGGATTTGCTACACTCGAGGAAGTTGCTTACGTTCCTATAATTGAAATGCTTGAGATTGAATCCTTGGATGAGGAATCAGTCAATGAAATCCGTGAGCGTGCGCGCAACGCATTATTAACAGATGCGATTGCCAATGAAGAAAAGGTTGAAAATGTAGCAGAGGATTTGCTGTCTCTGGAAGGCATGGACATTGAAACGGTGCGTATATTAGCATCGAAGGGTATCTATAGTCTGACCGATTTGGCTGATCTTGCCGCGGATGATCTTGTGGAATTGACCGGAATGGATATTGAACGTGCAAATAAATTGATCATAAAAGCACGTGAACCATGGTTTGTATAGCGTATTGATTGACGTACAGATAAATAGATTTTATTTTTAAAAATCTTTGCAATGCATCAATTGCTTTGTTTTTAAGTGTTGAAGGGTTTGGAAGGTTATAAATGACGCAAACAAGTGTAAAACAATTTGCAAATGAACTAGGATTGTTACCAACAGTATTGCTTGAACAATTGCAAGCGGCTGGTGTAAACAAGTTGTTGGCGGATGATAATCTTACTGAACAGGACAAATCTCAGTTACTTGATTATTTAAGAAAAACACACGGTGCTAAAGAAACGAAAAATAAGGTTACTTTAACACGCCGGCAAACTTCGGAAATTCGCAAATCTGATAGTATGGGTCGAGCGCGCACCATTCAGGTTGAAGTAAGAAAAAAGCGTGTATTTACCAAACCGTCTTTTGATGAAGGTGGTGAAGATAAATCTATCAAAACTGAAATTAAAACGAAACGACGCATTGCCGCAGAACCTGTTGTTGATGCCGAGCAAATGGCGTTACGTGAAGAAGAAGCGAGAAAGCAAGCAGAATTAATCGCGCGTCAAGCTGCGGAAGTTAAACGCAAACAAACGCGTAAAAAACCTGAATCGCTGGCGGAAGAAAAAGCCATGACTGAAGCTCCTGCGGCAGAAATTACAGAACAAATACAGACTGCGAAGGCACCTGAGCACACTTTAACGGAAGACGAACAAACTGTTGAAGACAAAAGTGAAGTAGTCGAAAAAGTCGACCAGGAAAAAATTTCTGCCGAGAAAGCAGTACAAAAACAGATTAAGGCTGCCCCTGAGAAAGTAGCGGAATCATCCCAAGCCAAATCGCCCAAAGCAGAAACTGAGCGCAAGCCTGTCCCAAAACAAGAAGTTAAAACCGAAAAGTCTGAGAAGAAGAAAAAGCAGGGTAAACAATTAGGCTGGAAAGAAGAAGGTTCGCGTAAACGCGGCGTTAAGACACACGATGAGATGTCCAGTGGCCAAGGGTGGCGTGCTCGTCGCGATAAGCAACAAAAATCAAGTGGTTTTGAGGCGAAGAATGAACATGGTTTTTCAGCGCCGACTGAACCCATTGTAAGAGAAATCATTGTGCCGGAAACAATTTCAGTGGGTGCGCTGGCTCAAAAAATGTCAGTCAAAGCAGCTGATATTATTAAGATTCTCATGAATATGGGCAGTATGGTCACAATCAATCAAATGCTGGACCAGGAAACTGCGATGATTGTTGTTGAAGAAATAGGCCATGTCGCTAAATACGCAGCATCGGATAGCCCCGAAGCTTTTCTTGTCGATACTGAATCGCTTATCGCTGAAGCGGAAATGGAGCCACGCGCTCCGGTTGTTACGGTTATGGGGCATGTGGACCACGGTAAAACATCGTTGTTGGATTTTATCCGCCGTTCACGCGTAGCAGGTGGTGAAGCAGGAGGAATCACACAGCATATTGGCGCGTATCATGTTGAGACCGATCATGGCATGATTACTTTTCTGGATACGCCCGGTCATGAAGCATTTACTGCGATGCGCGCGCGCGGTACAAAAATTACCGATATTGTGGTTCTGGTGGTCGCTGCTGATGACGGTGTGATGCCGCAAACGGTCGAGGCGATTCATCATGCAAAAGCAGCCGGAATCCCGTTAATTGTTGCAGTGAATAAAATAGACAAGCCAGAGGCCAATGTTGAAAAGATCAAGCAGGAACTGGTTGCGAATCAAGTGGTGCCGGAAGAATGGGGTGGCGACACCATGTTTATTGAAGTCTCAGCTAAAACAGGTCAGGGTATAGATGAATTGCTTGAGGGGATTCTGTTACAGGCTGAGGTCTTAGAACTCAAGGCGCCGATGAAAACATCCGCCAAAGGCGTGGTTATTGAATCACGTCTGGATAAAGGCCGTGGCCCAGTCGCGACAATTCTGGTTCAGTCGGGTACGCTAAGACGCGGTGATGTACTTTTGGCCGGTGCAGTATTTGGAAAAGTGCGTGCCATGAATGATGAAAATGGCAAGCAAATAAAACAGGCAAGTACTTCAATTCCTGTCGAAATACATGGTTTGTCAGAAGTGCCCGATGCCGGTGATGTTGTGATTGCTCTGGATGATGAACGCAAAGCGAGGGAGATCGCACTTTTCCGGCAAGGTAAATATCGCGATGTCAAACTGGCCAAGCTTCAGGCAGCGAAGTTGGAGAATATTTTTGACCAGCAGGAAGATGTCAAAGTACTTTCCCTGATAATCAAAGCCGATGTCCAAGGGTCCTGCGAAGCATTGGCACATGCGTTACAGAAACTCTCAACCGATGAAGTTAAAGTAAACATCATACACAGCGGTGTGGGCGCGATTATAGAATCAGATATCAATTTGTCGTTGGCATCGAAGGCTATAGTAATTGGATTTAACGTGCGTGCAGATGCCGGTGCGCGTAAGCTGATTGCTTCGAGTGGCGTGGATGTGCACTATTATAATGTCATCTACGATGCTGTTGATGAGGTTAAAGCTGCATTATCGGGCATGATGGCACCTGATCGAAAAGAAAATATTCTTGGGCTTGTTGATATACGGGAAATTTATCGAATTCCGAAAGTGGGCGTGGTCGCAGGATGTTATGTTCTGGAAGGTATAGTAAAAAGAAATTCGTTGATACGCGTACTGCGTGACGGAAAAATCATGCACAGTTGCGAACTGGATTCTTTAAAACGGTTTAAAGACGATGCGAAAGAAGTGAGGGAAGGCTTTGAATGCGGAATCTCTCTTAAAAATTACAATGATTTGAAAGTCGGCGATCAACTTGAGGCGTATGAGGTCATTGAAACAATGCGCACAATTTAACACGCCTAGCAGTCAACCCCGATCGGAATTATTCACCCAATGCCTAAAGATTTTTCCCGTACGCTGCGCGTAGCCGATCAGATACAGCGCGAGCTTGCAGATTTATTGCATCATGAAATCAAGGATCCGCGGATTAATCAAATTACAATTACAGCAGTGGAAGTGAGCCGCGATTATGCTTACGCCAAAGTTTTTTACACCACATTAGGTGATCAGGCGCATAATATCCAGTTAGAAAAAGGACTGGAAAAAGCACATGGATTTCTACGTTCAAGCTTGTCTAAAAGAATAAAATTGCGCGTCGTGCCGCAATTGATATTTGTATACGATAAATCTATTGAGCAAGGTGCGTACCTATCCAGGCTGATTGATGAGGCGGTTGCGCAAGAGAACAAGAATAATAACTAGAAATAGGTCAAATAAAACTTGAACCCAGCGACTTTAGTGCGCAGAAGAATGTTCGGAAGTTGAATCTTTCGCTCTTTTTTGTTTTTCTCTAATATGTCTAAACGCAGTATCAGTGGAGTGTTGCTATTAGATAAGCCGTATGGCCTTACTTCAAACCAGGCGCTTCAAAAAGTCAAGTATTTATATGCATCAGCCAAATCCGGCCATACAGGTACGCTTGATCCCATGGCAACCGGAATGTTGCCCATTTGCATGGGTGAAGCGACCAAATTTACTTCAATAGTATTAAAAGCCGACAAAACCTACGAAGCAGTACTGCGATTGGGCTACAAAAGCACAACAGGTGACGCGGAAGGTGAAATCGTAAAGCTGGCGGATATCGATACTGTAAACCTGACTGTACAATACTGTGAATCGGTTTTGCGTCAGTTTGTTGGAGAAACGCAGCAGATTCCTCCGATGCATAGCGCTTTAAAGCATCAGGGCAAGCCATTATATGTCTATGCCCGAATGGGCAAGGCCATTAAGCGTCAACCGCGAGTTGTTTTTATTCATGAAATCAAAATTAAGTCGCTGGTCGGTAATGAACTGACGATTACCGTCAGGTGCGGGACGGGTACTTATATCCGTACATTGGCAGAGGACATCGGCAAGGCATTGGGGTGTGGATGCGCCTATCTGATCAGTTTGCGCCGTAGTTCGATTGGCCATTTCGATCTGTCCCAGACGAAAACGCTTGAAATGCTCAAGGAATTGGGCATGGCGGATCGTGATATTTGTTTGTTGCCTATAGATAGTGTTTTGCATGAATTGCCTTTTTTATCACTGGCAAAAAAAGAAGCGCAAAATATTTTGCAAGGACGCGTTCTGTCTAATAAGCTCGAATTAAGCGATAATATTGAAGAATCGCAGCAAGCTAAAACTGTGCGTTTATACTATCAACAATTATTTCTTGGATTGGGTGAAATCTCGATTGATCAAACCTTAAAACCCAAGCGGTTATTGTCGGGAACCTATTTGAACAATCACGATCAGGGAAAATCATTGTTTTTGTAGCGCAATGGGATAGCAGGCAATCTGCGATGCGTATGCTCGCAAATGAATTTTTAAAAACTGCATGACAGGGCAAGTATGATCATATGAGTGATGAGGTTATTTTTTGCCGGAACCAGAGTATATTTGTTTTGAGCGGTACAAATAAAATGAAAAAGATGGGCAGGATTAACACCTATGCGGCAAGCGCCGTATTTTGATTGTGAAATGAATTTGGACCAGCACCAGCACAGCGATTAATTGGCGCTTGAATTTGTTAAATAGTGGAGGGTGGCATGAAGAAATCATTAAAGGTTGAGGCTGAACATCATGCGCAACACGCACGATTCGATACTGGGAAATCTGTATATGCTAACAAACCATTAAATCTTATTGATAGTCGTTCAGAATCAGCTGCACAAAAACAAATATTTAAGACCATTGATACCAGTCCAAGAATGGTTGCACAGCAAAAAGATGTCGCCGCAATTCATAACAGTCCACGCATGACTGCACAGAGAAAAATATACGAATCCATTGGCAATTCAGCAGTCCAGTTACAAAGTGCGCCCGAAGAAGAATTGATGCAAGGCCGGTTCGAAACAGCGCAGCGCATGGAAGAAGAGGAACCTCTGCAAGGTCAATTTGAATCCGTTCAACGAATGGTTGAGGATGAAGAACCGCTTCAAGGCAGGTTTGTCGCGAATCCGGTACAATTCAGAGAAGCTTCTGCCGATAAGCCGAACAATACGGGTTTGCCGGACAATCTTAAAACCGGCATTGAATCACTTTCAGGCATTTCCATGGATAATGTCAGAGTCCATTATAATTCTGAGAAGCCGGCGCAACTGAATGCGCTGGCTTATGCGCAAGGTACCGATATTCATGTCGCATCCGGGCAGGAAAAACACTTGCCACATGAAGCCTGGCATATTGTCCAACAGGCACAAGGAAGAGTGCAGCCGACGATGCAAATGAAAGAAGGAGTGCCGATTAATGATGACCGCAATCTGGAACAGGAAGCGGATGTAATGGGAGAAAAAGCCGCCGCATTTTCACCCGCAGAACGACTCGAACGACGTTAATGGGTGTGTCGTTTAGGGGCTGTTCTCAATGTGTGAATTATTTCTGTTATCCCTGAAATGGTGTCAGGCAAGGCATGAGAAGCGTGGTTTGGTTATTCCAAATAAGCGACGAATAACGCAGCATGGCACCATTTCAGGGACAACCCATTGGGCTGGGCCCATTTTGGTCCTCCGCAGTGTTGTCATTCGCTCATGTAGAGCGACTACACAACGCTCACTCTGCCTTGCTGAGGCCCAAAATGGGTGCCAGCAGAAACAGTTCACTCATTGAGAACAGCTCCTAGTCCATAACCGCAATTGTAATTAAAATAATTGTTGTTAATGTTATAGGCCAATAAGCAACTTTGGGTATCAAATTATCGCGATAATGGATAATTCCAAGCCATTTGGCGATACCCATCGAAAATAGAAATGTATTAACAACCGCAACCACCAGGTATGCGTACATGAGAATATAGAAATATTCCATATAGACAATTCCAGAGCCGGAAAACTGTTCCCTGAGTTGAATATGCGCCAGCATGACAACAAAAAATAATGCCGAGCAAGCACCGATAAAGCCCGAGGTGCTAAAACCATGCTTGCTGACCAGATCCGGTGTTTTGCTGACAGTCAATAATGCTGCGAACAGCAGGGTGGCAACCAGCAAGACTGGCAGCAGGTAAATAATAAATGCATTCTCAAATTTACGTTTAATTACAAAGTTGTAGTGTAATTCCGGAAAATTTGTCTGACCGATATAGTCGGAAATACCAAAATTGGTATCGTAACTCGAAGGTTTATAATCAAAATAAGTGTTCTCCCGGTTCCAAGTTCCCAGCACGATATTCTTTTCAATTCCAAAAGTCCTGTGAGGTTCTGTTGAAGCATAGGCTTCAAAATCGGGAACCAGTACTATATTTTTTGAGAACAGGTAATGCCACATGCGTACCCAGACGGTTTTATGATCAAAAGGGTAGAGTTTATATTCAAAAGGCTGACGGATTGTGGCTTCAAAATACCAGCCGATGACTTCTTCGCCATTAATATGTTCCCGGTATACTTCGCGTGGCGTAATCGAATTTCCTGAATTAACCTGTTCAGGCAGTACAAAACCGACTTCCGATGGTCCCGGTTTAATGGCATCGTGAATGCCATCCCGATACCGCTGCCAGATATAACCGGTGATATCGACTTCAGAGGAGTTGAAAAATTTCAGTGACTGGATATATATGCCAGTCTTTACTTTCAGCGTTGGTTGATCTGAATAACCGAGATCTTCAAGCTTGCTTTCCCAGTTTTCTTTCAAATATTGGTCAGTAGCTTTTTCGCTGACAAGTTTGGTCGGCTCCACAAAATGTGCATCCATCTGTGTCCATAGGCCCGACAGGATAATCAGCAGTACAGTCGATACAAAAAAGGAAATAAACCACCAGTGATTTTCTTTCATCCGATTGTTGTCCAGAATGCAGCGCAGTGATTTTAGGATGGTTCATCTAAAACATCTGTATAAATTTTAACATAGAATAATCAGATACTTTCCCGATTTTGGGTGAGAAAACACTTGAATACGTTGCTTGCAACCGGGGTGCTAAAATGCGCGCTTTGGATTTATCCAATACATATACATTTCGTTTGCCATTGATTATGATTGTCCAATGACAGAAAATATTTTATTAGCAGCCTATGTCGCGTGTATTCTGACATTGTTCATATATGGCGTGAATTGCTACTACATGGTATGGCGTTTCTGGAAAACCTTTCCACTAATATCAAAGCGCATGCGTGAAAGCATCGATTCGGCGCAACCGCTTTTTGCAGATGAATCCATACTGCCGCATGTGACCACACAGATACCCTTGTATAACGAGGCAAACGTTGCCGAACGCGTAATACGCGCGGTTGCTGAAATGGATTACCCTGCGTCCAAACATGAAATTCAGATTCTCGACGATTCTACAGACGATACAACAGTAATCGTTGATGCGGTTGTAGAATCGCTGCGACGAGCCGGGAAGGATGTGTGTGTATTGCGGCGCAATAATCGGCAGGGTTACAAGGCGGGTGCACTCGCGGAAGGTTTGCAGGTGTGCAAGGGGGAGCTGATTGCAATTTTTGACAGCGATTTTGTACCGAATCAGGATTATTTGAAACAAATGATTGCACCGTTGCTCGCAGATGAAAAATTGGCTTTTGTGCAGGCGCGCTGGGGGCATTTGAACGCCGGATATTCTGTGCTGACCCAGGCTCAGAGCATTGGTATCGACGGCCATTTTATGATCGAACAAAGCGCACGCGCGTTTAATGGCTTCTTTATGAATTTCAATGGAACTGCAGGAATCTGGCGAAAGGTTGCGATTGAAGATGCCGGTGGCTGGCAGGCCGATACATTGACTGAAGATATGGATTTGTCCTATCGTTGCCAGCTGGTTGGCTGGCGTGCGGGCTTTCTGACGGATGTCGTTGTACCCGCTGAATTGCCGCAATCCTATACCGCATTTAAAAGTCAGCAATTTCGCTGGGCAAAGGGGTCCATCCAGACAGCCATGAAGCTGTATCCCAAGGTGATGCGTTCGCAGGCCAGTATGACGGCCAAAATTCAGGCTTTTTTGCATTTAACCCATTACAGCATTCATCCGATCATGACGCTGTTATCGCTATTGACTTTACCCGTGTTATTGACACTGAATGTTCAAGTGCCCTGGCAAGTCATGGTTATTTGCATGTTCTGTATTCTGGTCGCGATTTGTGGCCCGAGTACATTGTATGTAACCAGTCAGATTGCGACCCGGTCCGGTTTGAAGAAACTGTTGTTTCTCCCCGTGTTGATGTGTGTCGGTGTTGGCATCGCATTGTCCAACACCCGCGCGGTATTTGAAGCGGTGTTTAAAATAAAAAGCGGTTTTGTACGTACGCCCAAAAGCGGCGGTAGTGAAGCTGCCGGTTCCAAATACCATCGTTTGTACAGCGTAAACGCGCCTGTGCTGCCTCTGTTTGAAATTCTGTTGGGACTCTATTGTGCGGTCAGTTTTTTTTATTATATTGAGGCCAAACACTATATGGTTGGACCGTTCTTGTTGATTTATACCTGTGGGTTTTTACTCATCGGTATACATTCGTTTAAGGAAGGTTTGGAAAAAGGGTATTCGTGATTTTTGATTAAGAACCACTTTACCAGATCTATGAGCCAATGTCCTAATTGTTGTCAACGCCATAAATAATGCACAATGCCCGGCTGACGCTCTTTTTATGTTCACTGGTATTGATTCTATTTGCTGGTGCGCTGCATTGGACGCCCTGGGCAGCCAGTTATAAAGCTTCCGTCATGCTTGTTTCATACGGTGTATTGTTTTTTGGATTCATTGGTGCCTGGCTGAGTTTTCCTGATGGTTTAAGTACAACACAGAAAATAGGATTGATTCTATTCGTTTCGCTGTTTGCGCGAATCATGATGATGGGCGTACCCGTATCAGACGATATTTATCGCTATCTTTGGGAAGGGAAAATCATTGCCGCAGGTGAAAGTCCGTATCAGTTTCCCGCTGATCATGCGCATTATTATGAATATCGGGATGGTTACTGGGAGCGGATGAACCACAAGGATAAACTGACTGCATATCCGCCGCTCGCCGAACTGATTTTTGCCGCAGTCAGCAGCATTGCATATACACCATGGGCATTTAAGGTATTGTTTATTATCGCTGATTTGTGTGTCATGGGCGTGTTGATGACTTTGCTTTGGCGGCACGGGATGGATGTACGCAATGTCTTGCTGTATGCAATAAACCCGCTAACCTTGTTTGCTATTGCCGGAGAAGCGCATTTTGATGTGTTGTTGATACTGACAATGATGTTGTCGGTTTTATACGCGCAAAGGAATGCGTATGCATGGGCTTGGCTTTGGCTGGGAATTTCGATTCAAATGAAAATTATTGCCATAGTACTGGTGCCATTGTATTTATGGCATTGCCGGTGGCGTTATAGCTGGCTGTTGCTTATTCCATTGGTCGTGCCATCACTGTTCTTTATTGAAACCTTGCCGGGGCTATTTCATGGTCTGTGGACTTTTGGCGGAATGAACGCGTTTAACGGGCCGATACACGGATCGATTAATTATCTGTTAAATGGCGATACCGCCTGGGCTACATATATCACAATTGTATTATTTGGCATGATTTCGCTCTGGATTATATGGGCGATTAAAATACCGACCAGGGCAGCCTATTTATTAATAGCCGCGTTGATCTTGTGCTCGCCCGTGGTACATTACTGGTATATCCTTTGGGTTATTCCATTCGTCGTGCTCTATCCTGGATTATCCTGGTTAATGTTGAGTTTTACCAGTGGCGCTTATTTTACTTCTGTTTATAGCGTTGAACGCGGAGAAGACTGGTTATTGCCGGTATGGGCCATGTGGGTGATATGGTTGCCATTCGTGTTAGTGTTGATTTACGAACTGCGGATGGTTTTTATGCGAAGACTGCGACAGGATGTTATCTGGAGAAAGCCCGAAACACTCGCGGTTATTGTGCCTACCTTCAATGAAGGCGAATCAATTAAACCATGCTTGCTGGCGCTGAAAAATTTAAAGCCGCCCGCAGATGAAGTTATTGTGTGTGACGGCGGTTCAACCGATCAAACTGTTGCCATTGCAACGGCAATGGATATTCGTGTTGTACACAGTGAAACAGGGCGGGGTGCTCAGATCAGGGCGGGTGTTGAGGTAGCGCGGTCAGATGTCGTGCTGGTGATTCATGCCGATTGTGTTTGTGACAATAATGTCAGTCAAAAAATCCTGAACGTTTTAACACTGAACCCGGATGTCATTGGCGGCGCAGTAGGACAGCGTTTCAATACTGAAAGTGCACAACTGCTGGTTATTGAAATGCTTAACGATGCACGCGCAACATTGGGGGGTGCAAGTTTCGGGGATCAGGGCCAGTTTTTCCGTGTTGCAGCCATACAAAAAATGGGTGGCTATCCCGATTATCCGCTGATGGAAGATATCGAACTCAGTCTGCGCATGATGCAACTGGGACGTGTTGTATTGCTGGATAGCGGTATCCATAACTCCGCGCGGCAATGGCGCCAAGGATTCTTTAAACGTGTCTGGTTAATTCTCAAGCTTGTGATTGTGTTCCGCTTAAACCGTTTGTTTAACCGTAATGTGACGCGCAAATTGTATGCCATTTACTATGATCGGAAATAAGAGTTTCAGTGTAATAACACTAAAAATCTTGGTTTGCGGGTAAGTTGAAATACAAAAGGTGTGCGCTGTCAGCAAAAAAATTTTCTGGTGAACAACGGGTTAAACCAGTTATAGACCATGTGATTTCAGTAGGATTATTTCCTTATTCTTGCTATCAACACAAGAACTGTAAAAAATTTCGACACACACATTATCTGTTACTGAAAAAATAGATGCTGTACACATCAAATTTCAGCAATCACCAGGATTATATTCATCAATAAAAACAAGGTGATAATAGTGTTAATTAACCGTGCAAAAGATATGCTAAATTGAATACGATTATTAAAACCTGTGCGCGGCAAAATACAAGATAGTGTCGAAATATTTTACACTTTATAAATATAATGAAAATTATGTAAAATGGTAATTCTTTCAGTTTTCTGAACCGACTTCACAAAAATAAAAATCTCAATTTTTTCAAAAAATAACGCATTATTTATGTAAAAAGTGTCGAAAATTTTTACATAACTGTACTTTCAGTTTTATTGTTGGACGGGTTATAGCAAAATTCCAGCAATTCAAAACAAACGCCATAAAATTTTTCTGACTAAATTTAACCGCAAGTTGTTGCCTTATACGAAGGATAATTTGAGGAAACATAAGTCGTTGTTGACACATGTTGTTAAGCTGTCATTTCTGTACTGCATCAGATAGTTATGGGGAGTTATGAATATCATCCTGTGACAGCTGTTTGGATTAAAAGATTTTATTCAAACAGCTTTCCTCTGTAGTTTTTTTCAAATCATTCAATTGATTTCCGATCGGCTGCTGAAACATTCAACTTGAAGAAACCGGTGGGTTTAATGAATTCTGGTATGGATATTGCGAGAGGAAAGTCAATTGTACTTAAGTACAGCCTTTGAAATGAAAATCAGCCTAGTCTTAATTGATGCGCATGCGTACTCCATCAATCTGATATTGCCGGATGCTAGTTAATATCAGACTGAAAGGGTGTTAGCAGATAGAAGGGCTTATCCTGGTTTGAAACATGAAGAACATAACAAAAACAGCGATCAGCCCGGTTTCTGTCAGCTCGTTTGGTAATGGTCGCGCTATATTTATCACTACATTTTCTTGAAGTCATAAATAGATTCTAAGTCCGAGTAAGAAATATTTTGTGAATAAAGATTACGGGAGGAAAGATGTTTCAAAAAGCAAAGAGAAAAATGAATGAGAATAAGTTACTGTTCATTGATGAAGGTGTACTGGATTCAGATTTACTTTTGAAAAACCGGGATTCTGAGTACGAACTCGTCCGCCTCAACCCTGAAATCGATCCTATTTCACAAATTGCAGAGGCCTTGCTGGCAAATGCACCCGTGAAAGAAATTGTATTGGTAACGCATGCATCACCGGGGCAAATCCATTTTTCCAACAGTCTTGTTGATCATGCCACACTTGATGACTGTGCCGATGAACTGATTGGTTGGCGTAATTCATTAACATCCGATGCGAAAATTTGTATTTATGGTTGCAGCTTGGCTTATGGAGAAACAGGCCAAGAATTTATTCGTGCACTGGGAGACTTAACCGGAGTAGCAGTCGCGGCTTCGAGTTTACCGATAGGGCGTCAGGAAAAAGGACAAAACTGGGATTTAAATCGATTTACTAATCATTTCGAAGTTTCTAATCCATTTCACGTCGATTCGAGAGCAAAATATTCTTATACACTTGAGCCTGTAATATCAATAAATAGAATTGTCTCTGTATTAGAAATTTCAGAGGGGGATAACAGCAGCCGCCAGCTTGAGTTTGAGGTGACGTTGTCCGAGCCTGCGACGAATACGGTGGATATACCGTATCGAACGTTGGATAGCCAGGGTACGGCGACAGGCGGGGTAGACTACGTAGAGGAATTCAGTTTTGTGCGTATTTTGGCTGGACAAAGCAGTGCGACGTTAAATATCACGGTGTTTGGCGATACCAGTGATGAGACGGATGAAAGTGTTGTTGTTGAACTCTATAACCCGGAGAACGCGGTATTTGCCAACGGTGCGGAAACACTGCGGGCTACCGGCATAATTCTGGACGATGACGGCACAGCCAATGATCGGGCATTGTTTGTCAGCCAAGTGCAGATAGTCGAAGGCGACGACGGTTCTCAACAAGCGGTATTCGAGGTACAACTGTCTCGTCCGTCAACGAGTGCTATCACGTTAAATTACACAACTTCGGATGGTTCAGCGCTGGCTGGACAGGATTATCAGGCACAGGCAAGCACGCTGACTTTTGCGCCGGGTGAAACACTAAAAAGTGTAGCAGTACCGTTAATCGGCGACACTGTGGCTGAAGCCAACGAATTCTTCAATCTGGTATTCACACCGACATCGGACATAGCCAACGGCGTCGATGGCGCGGTTGGTACGGCAGTGATACTGGATGATGACACCAGCGCCTCGTTGCCTGAGATCAGTATTTCAGGTGGAAGAACGATAGAAGGCCCTAGCAGCACTCGCCAGCTTGAGTTTGAAGTGACGTTGTCCGAGCCTGCGACGAATACGGTGGATATTCTGTATCGCACCCTGGATAGTCAGGGTACGGCTATAGGTAGTGTTGATCATGTTGGGGAATTCAGTTTTGTCCGCATATTTGCCGGGCAAAGCAGTGCGACGTTAAATATCACGGTGTTTGGCGATACCAGTGATGAGACGGATGAAAGTGTTGTTGTTGAACTCTATAACCCGGAGAACGCGGTATTTGCCAACGGTGCGGAAACACTGCGGGCTACCGGCATAATTCTGGACGATGACGGCACAGCCAATGATCGGGCATTGTTTGTCAGCCAAGTGCAGATAGTCGAAGGCGACGACGGTTCTCAACAAGCGGTATTCGAGGTACAACTGTCTCGTCCGTCAACGAGTGCTATCACGTTAAATTACACAACTTCGGATGGTTCAGCGCTGGCTGGACAGGATTATCAGGCACAGGCAAGCACGCTGACTTTTGCGCCGGGTGAAACACTAAAAAGTGTAGCAGTACCGTTAATCGGCGACACTGTGGCTGAAGCCAACGAATTCTTCAATCTGGTATTCACACCGACATCGGACATAGCCAACGGCGTCGATGGCGCGGTTGGTACGGCAGTGATACTGGATGATGACACCAGCGCCTCGTTGCCTGAGATCAGTATTTCAGGTGGAAGAACGATAGAAGGCCCTAGCAGCACTCGCCAGCTTGAGTTTGAAGTGACGTTGTCCGAGCCTGCGACGAATACGGTGGATATACCGTATCGAACGTTGGATAGCCAGGGTACGGCGACAGGCGGGGTAGACTACGTAGAGGAATTCAGTTTTGTGCGTATTTTGGCTGGACAAAGCAGTGCGACGTTAAATATCACGGTGTTTGGCGATACCAGTGATGAGACGGATGAAAGTGTTGTTGTTGAACTCTATAACCCGGAGAACGCGGTATTTGCCAACGGTGCGGAAACACTGCGGGCTACCGGCATAATTCTGGACGATGACGGCACAGCCAATGATCGGGCATTGTTTGTCAGCCAAGTGCAGATAGTCGAAGGCGACGACGGTTCTCAACAAGCGGTATTCGAGGTACAACTGTCTCGTCCGTCAACGAGTGCTATCACGTTAAATTACACAACTTCGGATGGTTCAGCGCTGGCTGGACAGGATTATCAGGCACAGGCAAGCACGCTGACTTTTGCGCCGGGTGAAACACTAAAAAGTGTAGCAGTACCGTTAATCGGCGACACTGTGGCTGAAGCCAACGAATTCTTCAATCTGGTATTCACACCGACATCGGACATAGCCAACGGCGTCGATGGCGCGGTTGGTACGGCAGTGATACTGGATGATGACACCAGCGCCTCGTTGCCTGAGATCAGTATTTCAGGTGGAAGAACGATAGAAGGCCCTAGCAGCACTCGCCAGCTTGAGTTTGAAGTGACGTTGTCCGAGCCTGCGACGAATACGGTGGATATTCTGTATCGCACCCTGGATAGTCAGGGTACGGCTATAGGTAGTGTTGATCATGTTGGGGAATTCAGTTTTGTCCGCATATTTGCCGGGCAAAGCAGTGCGACGTTAAATATCACGGTGTTTGGCGATACCAGTGATGAGACGGATGAAAGTGTTGTTGTTGAACTCTATAACCCGGAGAACGCGGTATTTGCCAACGGTGCGGAAACACTGCGGGCTACCGGCATAATTCTGGACGATGACGGCACAGCCAATGATCGGGCATTGTTTGTCAGCCAAGTGCAGATAGTCGAAGGCGACGACGGTTCTCAACAAGCGGTATTCGAGGTACAACTGTCTCGTCCGTCAACGAGTGCTATCACGTTAAATTACACAACTTCGGATGGTTCAGCGCTGGCTGGACAGGATTATCAGGCACAGGCAAGCACGCTGACTTTTGCGCCGGGTGAAACACTAAAAAGTGTAGCAGTACCGTTAATCGGCGACACTGTGGCTGAAGCCAACGAATTCTTCAATCTGGTATTCACACCGACATCGGACATAGCCAACGGCGTCGATGGCGCGGTTGGTACGGCAGTGATACTGGATGATGACACCAGCGCCTCGTTGCCTGAGATCAGTATTTCAGGTGGAAGAACGATAGAAGGCCCTAGCAGCACTCGCCAGCTTGAGTTTGAAGTGACGTTGTCCGAGCCTGCGACGAATACGGTGGATATTCTGTATCGCACCCTGGATAGTCAGGGTACGGCTATAGGTAGTGTTGATCATGTTGGGGAATTCAGTTTTGTCCGCATATTTGCCGGGCAAAGCAGTGCGACGTTAAATATCACGGTGTTTGGCGATACCAGTGATGAGACGGATGAAAGTGTTGTTGTTGAACTCTATAACCCGGAGAACGCGGTATTTGCCAACGGTGCGGAAACACTGCGGGCTACCGGCATAATTCTGGACGATGACGGCACAGCCAATGATCGGGCATTGTTTGTCAGCCAAGTGCAGATAGTCGAAGGCGACGACGGTTCTCAACAAGCGGTATTCGAGGTACAACTGTCTCGTCCGTCAACGAGTGCTATCACGTTAAATTACACAACTTCGGATGGTTCAGCGCTGGCTGGACAGGATTATCAGGCACAGGCAAGCACGCTGACTTTTGCGCCGGGTGAAACACTAAAAAGTGTAGCAGTACCGTTAATCGGCGACACTGTGGCTGAAGCCAACGAATTCTTCAATCTGGTATTCACACCGACATCGGACATAGCCAACGGCGTCGATGGCGCGGTTGGTACGGCAGTGATACTGGATGATGACACCAGCGCCTCGTTGCCTGAGATCAGTATTTCAGGTGGAAGAACGATAGAAGGCCCTAGCAGCACTCGCCAGCTTGAGTTTGAAGTGACGTTGTCAGAACCTGCGACGAATACGGTGGACATACCGTATCGAACGTTGGATAGCCAAGGTACGGCGACAGGCGGGGTAGACTACGTAGAGGAATTCAGTTTTGTCCGCATATTTGCCGGACAAAGCAGTGCGACGTTAAATATCACGGTGTTTGGCGATACCAGTGATGAGACGGATGAAAGTGTTGTCGTTGAATTGTTCAGCCCTGAGAATGCTGTTTTCCCCGATGGTGTGAATACAATACAGGCTGTCGGTCTGATTATGGATGATGACGGTGTTGCAAACAATCGCGGCTTATTTGTCGGTAATGTGGAAATTGTCGAAGGTGCAGATGGTGTAACCCGTGAAGTGGCTGTGCCGGTATATTTATCCCGTCCATCTGACCAAATCCTGACATTCCAATACCAGACTGCGGATGATACGGCTGTTGCAGGATCGGACTATGCTGCACAAAGCGGAACTGTAACGTTTTTGCCAGGCGAGATAATTACTGCGGTGCATATTCCGGTTATTGGTGATGATATTGATGAGCCAAGCGAAACGTTTGCGTTGACCGTAACACCAACGTCTGAAATTGCCAATGGTTCGGCTGGTGCCACGGGAACTGTAACCATACTTGATGGCGATGTTTTGCCGCCGCCCGAGGGAATAACAGTTAATGCTGGAAATAATGCAACGATCAGTGAAGGCAGTATTTTTAACCGTACAATCAGCTTTATAGATGATCTCGATGCTAATGCAGATGGCTGGTCATACAGTGTGGACTGGGGTGATGGTTCTGCTGCTGAGAATGGCGTTGTCGCAGCCGGCGCAAGCAGTTTTGATATCAACCGCCTGTTTGCCGACGGCGATGCATCACATACAGTCAGCGTAACGGTAACCGATGTTGCTGGCGATTCTGATACGCAACAATTCCAGCTTAATGTTGACAATGTGTCGCCGACGATAGCCCTGGCCGGTGCTCCCGAGGTGAATATCGGTGCAAGTTACACATTAAACCTGGGTGCGATAACCGATCCGGGAGTTGACACGGTTACCAGCTATATTGTCAATTGGGGTGATGGCTCCAGCGATACCTTTAATACAGCAGGCGATGTAACGCATGTCTATACGGCGACCGGTACTCAAACGATCAGCGTAGATCTGGTGGATGAAGACGGTACACATATCAATGCCGGAGCAGTTGATGTTTTGGTTAATGCGGTGCCGGATGGTGTGTCTGTCAATGCGGGAAATAATGCTATCATCGATGAAGGCGGCACTTTGAATCGTACAGTTACTTTCACCGACGGTGAGGACAGTAATGCGGATGGCTGGACTTACAGCGTTGACTACGGTGATGGTTCTGCAGTTGAAACAGGTGCAATTGCCGCAGGTATTAACAGTTTTGATATCAATCATATCTATGCCGACGGTGATGTAAACCATAATGTGAATGTGACGGTCACGGATGTAGCAGGCGATTCGGATATCGGACAATTCACAGTGAACGTCAGCAACGTAGCGCCAACCATTGCCCTAAATGGCAATCCGTCGGTAGATGAAGGTTCGGTATACACCCTGGCACTGGGTGTGATAACCGATCCTGGTAACGACACTGTTGCGAGTTACGTTGTCAACTGGGGAGACAGCACAAGCACCACACTGACTGCTGCGGAAGTACTGGCAGCCGGTGGAAATGTCGATCATGTGTTTGCCGATGGCGCAAGTAATCCCGTAATCAGTGTCGATCTGGAGGATGAAGACGGTACGCATTTTGCAGCGGGAACGCTGAGTGTAATCGTCAACAACGTTGCACCGACGATAGCTTTGGCCGGTGCTTCTGAGGTGAATGCCGGTGTTAGTTACGCGCTGAATCTGGGAACAATCACCGATCCGGGTGATGATACAGTTACAAGTTACATTGTCAATTGGGGTGATGGAACTGCGGAAGCATTTAGTGCTGCTGGCGATGTTACGCATGTCTATACGGCATCGGGAATCAACACGGTAACAGTTGATTTGATAGATGAAGATGGCACGTTTATCAATGCAGGAAGCTTGACTGTTCAGGTCAACGAGCCAACTGCTGGAGTGTCAGTCAATGCCGGAGGTAATACATTAATTGACGAAGGCAGTCTGTTTGGTCGAACAATTAATTTCAGTGATGGAGAAGACGCCAATGCAGACGGTTGGTCTTACACGGTTGATTGGGGTGATGGATCGACTGCTGAGAATGGCGCAATTGCAGCCGGATTGAACAGTTTTGGCATCAACCATATCTTTGCCGACGGCGCTGCCAGCCATAACGTTAGTGTCACAGTGACTGATGATGCAGGAGATTTTGATACGCAACAATTTATTGTTGACGTGAATAATGTTGCGCCATCAATTGTACTTAACGGAAATGCATCGGTAAGTGCAGGAGAAACCTTTACGTTATTACTGGGTGCAATTACAGATCCAGGTTTGGATACGGTAACAAACTACATCATCAACTGGGGAGATGGGTCAACTACCTCACTGACTACCGCAGAAGTATTGGCTGCTGGTGGTAATATTGATCACGTATATGATGGTAGTGATAATAACCCACAAATCCGTGTTGATCTTGTTGATGAGGATGGTACTCACAACGCCGGGACTTTTGGCTTCCTGGTAACAATTCCACCGGAAGGAGTATCAGTCAATGCGGGTAATAATGCAGCCATCGATGAAGGTGGCGCTTTCAATCGCACCGTTACTTTCACCGATGGTGAGGACGCCAATGCCGACGGCTGGACATACAGCGTAGACTGGGGTGATGGTTCTGCGGTTGAGAATGGATTGATTGCATCTGGTCTGAACAGCTTTGACATCAACCACATCTTTGGCGATGGCGCTGCCGGCCATAACGTCAGCGTTACAGTGACCGATGAAGCTGGAGATTCGGATACACAACAATTCATTATGGATGTGAACAACATTGCTCCAACGATAGCCCTAAGCGGCAATCCATCGGTAGACGAAGGTTCGGTCTACACCCTGGCACTGGGTGCGGTCACCGATCCGGGACTGGATACCGTAACGGACTACATCATCAACTGGAGCGATGGTACGACAAATACTACGCTGACGGCCGCGGAAGTACTGGCAGCTGGTGGAAATGTCGATCATGTGTTTGCCGACGGTGCAAGTATTCCGGTAATCAGTGTCGATCTGGTGGATGAAGACGGTACACATACAGCGGCAGGTACGTTAAATGTGACTGTCAACAATGTCGCACCGACGATAGCCTTGGCCGGTGCTTCGGAAACCAATACAGGTGACACTTATACCTTGAATTTGGGCGCAATCACAGATCCGGGCGACGATACTGTTGCGAGCTATATTGTCAATTGGGGTGATGGTACGACAGATACCTTCAGCTCGGCCGGTGCTGTAACTCATGTCTATGCGGCTGCGGGTAGCAATACTATTAGTGTTGATCTTGTTGATGAAGACGGTACGCATGACAACGCGGGGAATCTCGATGTTAATGTGAATGAAGCGCCGGTTGAAATCGTTCGTATCGGCGATGCGCCACTGCGCGTTTCTCGCTCAAACCCCAATATCTGGGAAAACGCCTGGACAGATGAAACGGTCAGTATCAGTCATAAAGCCGATTATCTCAACACAGTTGAACCGTGGAGCAGTGCAATATTGAATGGACGTAATTCGGGCGTACTGAGCGGTGGCGATATTTTTGGCGGTGACCTGGGTGTAAGTGGGCAATCCTTGATTTCTAGCACCATCCGCCAGGAAATCGATGGCACGGAAGCATTGCGTTTCGATTTAGGTCAGGCTGCAACCCGAGTCACCGTAGACCTCTCCCGTCTGGAAGGCGATGCCACGGCAGGACATTTTGATGCGGGTCGCGTACAGTTGCTGGATGATTCCGGATTGGTCGTCAATGAATTGACATTCAGTGCGGGTGCACTTTCCAGCGATCAAGTAATCATCCTCAGCCACGATCAAGGTTTTTCATCGGTTGTTCTAACCGCAGGTGTCTACAATGATGCTGATTTTATCTTTGGCGGCTTGTCCGATAGCGATGGACAGTATTTCAGTGATCCGCAAAACCTCGGTGGCGGTACCTTTAATGCCAGTGATTATCTGGTTGACGCCATAGAATTCGAGTTTGGTGAAATAACACTGGTGGGTACTCCACTATAATTAAATCATAAAGTTTATTAATGAATGGAAAGGTAAGGAAATGAAATGAAAAAATTTCGATTAGCAGTAATTTTGATATTACTTTTTTTGTTTTCAATCACAGCGCAAGCAGTTGTTCTGGAACAAGCCCCATTTGATGGCGGAGACGGAAGCTTAAGTGTCGGGCCTTCTGGCGTGCAAATTGCAACGGACGATTTACAGTTTTCGAATACCGTTCAACTCACCACTATCAGCTGGTGGGGCAGCTATGATCCTGATGTTCCTGCAACTGAGTCCTTCACAGTGCGGCTTTTTGCCGATGATGGTTTCGGCAATCCCGAAACCAATGCTTTTTTCGAAACCATATTTACAGGGAATGGCGATAGCAGCGGGGGGCTTGTCGATTCAATTGGCAGTACCGTTTTTCAATACGACCTGGGCGTTAACCAACTCTTGCAAGGCGGTGTTAATTACTATCTGTCTGTATTCAGTAACGATAGTACTCAGGATTGGTACTGGCTTGAAAGCGCAACCGGTAATAATACCGGCTGGAGCCGCCAAACTGATGGTGATGCCTGGAAATTTGATGCTGTAACGCTCAATATGTCTTTTCAATTAACGGCTGATGCGGTTGTGTCAGCGCCTATAACTCTTCTTTTGATGATTTTGCCCATGCTTTGGCTGGGGCGTTTGGCCAGGAAGGAAGTGCGCTGATTTACATGCATATGAAGCATATATAATGGAAGCCACAAGGCGTTGGGTTAAATTTGCACCAGGCAACAGTTGAAATTCACTGAAGCATGTCCGCGTGAATTTCAAAAAACCGCTGGGTATAAACGGATTGATCATAATCGTCGCCGCGCTCGACTGAAGGCACGTTGTGTTCGGCGCCAATCCTTTCCAGCCATGAGATTGGCGCACCTTGATGCCGGGTAATTCGACCTTCCTGCTCGGCGTAATAGCTTCTTTGTATGACTTTTTTCCCGTCATTCAAATTGCTGTCGGGTAGAAATACACTCGAATTCGGTTTTGAGGAAAGCTGATGCCGCGCGATCAGCCAGTTAACAGTCGATATATCGTCACGTGTTTCAAGTGAGCCACCAGGGTCCATGGAAAACAATGGATCTTCGGATATGTCACATTCTCCACGTTGCCAGCATCCGCTGTTTCCAGTACGTATAAGATTTTTGTCGGCTGTTCCGTGCGCATAAAAAACCGTTTTTGTCGCCGCATTCTGCGCTGGTGTGCCTGGTTCTGTGGAAACCCTGTGTCCGTACTGATCGGGCAGGGTACCGGTTAATTTTTCATAACCGGTACGGCTGTCATTTGCATGGGGTAATTTTCCATCGCCACAACCGCCGTCCCTGCGTTCCACGCCAAGCTGCTGGGAATACATCGCGAATCCCTGAAACAATGCGGAACGATAACACAACAGCATCCACGTCATTCCGGCGCCGCTGGAAAATCCCGTTGCATAAACATGCGCGGCACTTAGTTGGGGATTATGTTTCAGGAGTTTTGATCGCATCCATTCAATAAACGCAATATCACGATAGGCGTTTGGGTCCGAAGCAGAACCAGGCAATCTTGCCATACGCCATTTGGTATCCGAATTCTCGCTCAAATCGAGGATGTTGTCTTCATTAACCTGCAGCGCTTCTGGATACACGATCAAGGTTGGGGCGGCATGAGGGACTTCATCGAAGAACTTATGCATGGTCAGTGCGTTCCCTCCGCCACCGTGGAAGACAAACCAGAGATTGATGCTTTGATGGGTACGGTTCTTGAAGTTTTTCGGCGTCGAATAGCGGAAGCGACGTGTTTCGTATTGGCCGTCCGGTTGTCTGTGGACGACTTCAACCGGTTCAGATATATCGCGCTTGGTTGTCGCAGAATCGGCACCGGTTCCTTTCAGAATGAAAGGATTGGGCTTGGGATTTTTCGGTGTTGTATCGGTTCCCGTATCGGGAACGGACTGATCGGGTACATAGCAGTCACAGCCAGAATCATAATGATACTGACGGGAATAGCCATGATTGGCAGCAAAGAAAAGCCAGCATGCAAATAGGCAAATAATTGATCTCTGAAGTAACATGGCTATTCTCCAATAACTATGATTCTGTAAATTTATCATTCGGAAATCTCATAGCAGACCAGTGAGATACCGTTGTACATCCGGCGATTGCCACTTCCTGCACGGGTGTTGAGTTTCATGCCTGTGGCGACCTGTCCGGGCGGGCACTTCACAGTTTTCTTCCAATCACTATCGGGCTTGCCGGTATTTGTACCGACACAATTCGCTCTTTCGAAAGATGGCCCGATTTCAGTGTTACAGGATCGCGTGATGTATGCGGGTTGATCAGTATTGCACAACTGGTAATCGTGACCGGATATTTTGATCGGGGGAGAACAATCCGGTGGCACAACACTGACTGACTCTGCGCCTAACAGGCAGCCTCCATAATTACCAATGAGCTGAATTCCCTTAATTTTGTCTTCGTCATTGTTAAGACATACGCGAACACCCGTCGCAAAGGCACCATCTGGCAGTGTCAGCGTTTCAAGATCGCCCTCTTTATGGCCATCGCATTCATTATAGCTCTTGGATGATGTTGCGCCAGTAGTCACGTCGCGGAAATTGACTTTCAAATAACATGGGTCATTGGTATCTTCCCCCGCGACAATGCCGTAAATTGCATCGTTGTCGGAAAATGATTTTTCTACCGTCGCTTTCTGTGATGCGTCTTTGCCAGAAAACTCGGTATTGGACGGTTTGCCGCGAAGTTTCACATCATTTGCAAGGCCTGATTGTGAAATGACTAACGCACAAATTCCGATCAGAATCGTAGTAATTCTCATAAACATGGTCTTATCCTCCATACACAGTATTGTCAGCCTTACAAGGCGAATCAATACTTGTTTGAACTGTTGATACCATTTAATGGGCATCTCTAAAAATCCATATTTGCGAGCATCCGCAAAGCGGATTGCCTGCTTACCCTGTTTCGTTACAATACTTCGTTGTTTACAAAAAATGTGTCCTTACATATCACTCATATGCTGCGTCAATATTTTTTGTTCTCGCTTCGTCTTGTTTTAAACTCTGAATTTTTAGAGGTACCCTAAAGATAAAATGATTGAACTGAATATTCAGTGAGAAAAAACACAGTAATGAGTGACTCACTACAGATGACAGAATCGGTTGTTATTAGTGAATTAATTACACAGCAATAATAGACGCAATAGCGGCTTTTATGCATAATAAATGTGTGTTCCGATTCTATTTTTATTGCCGTAGAGGCAACACGGATTGTTTTTCAACGGCCAGTAATGGGAATACCGCCATGCCGGATGAATTAGTAATACGAAACATGACACGGCCCGAAGTGGATGAGCTTGTCGAATGGGTTGCACGAGAAGGCTGGAATCCGGGACTTCATGATGCCGATGCATTCTGGGCTACGGATCCCGAGGCCTTCATCGCTGCCGAACTGGGCGACGCGCTGATTGGCGGCGGCGCTATCACATCCTATAATGGCGCGTTCGGCTTCATGGGTTTTTTTATTGTCCGCCCCGAGTTCCGGGGGCGGGGGCTTGGCAATACACTCTGGCATGCCCGCCGCGATCGTCTTCTGTCCCGTCTGCAACCGGGCGCGAGCATTGGGCTCGATGGCGTATTCGAAATGCAGCGTTATTATGCAAAAGGCGGTTTCGTTTTTTCGCACCGCGACATGCGGTTTCGTGCCGATATCCCGATGCATTACCAGGCTACTGTTGATGATGACGAAGAAATCATACCGTTGTTATCCGTCCCATTCGATCAGGTTCAGGCATATGACCGTATCTGCTTCCCCGCGTTGCGTCCGGCTTTTCTGAAAGCCTGGATCAATCAGCCAGATGCCCTTGCACTGGGCTGCCGACGCGAAGGAAAGCTTGCAGGATACGGCGTGGTGAGGCGTTGCAGGGAAGGCTGCAAAATAGGCCCCCTGTTCGCGGACGATACACAGTCAGCAAAGGCGCTTTACTCACGTCTGGCAGCATTTGCTGCGAACGGTTCGTTGTATCTCGATGTTCCCGAAAACAACACCGCTGCAATCGAGCTTGTACGCCAGTTCGGGATGAATGAGGTTTTCGGGTGTGCGCGGATGTACCTGGGGTCGTCGCCCGCTCTCGCGCATGCGCGTATCTTCGGTGTTACGACCTTTGAGTTGGGTTGACAGGATGAGTGCGCGAGACTTGACCGGTTATGGCGGCCGACTTCCGCATCCGCGATGGCCGGGTAATGCACGGGTTGCGGTTCAGTTCGTGCTCAATATCGAGGAAGGCGCGGAATCGTGCATTCTCAATGGTGATGTCTGCTCGGAGGCGTATTTGCACGAGCTGCCGGGCCGTCCGTCACGGGAAGGTGAACGTGATCTGAGTGTCGAAGGAATGTATGAATACGGATCGCGTGCCGGCGTCTGGCGCGTTCTGGAGTTGTTCAAAGACCGCGGTTTGACTCTGACTGCCTTTGCCGTAGGCCGGGCGTTGGAACTTAACCCGAAGATCGGCTGTGCGCTTGCCGCCGCCGGACACGAAGTTGCCGGACATGGCTACCGTTGGATTGATTACCGCGGTATCCCCGAAGATAATGAGCGGCACCATATTCGCCTTACCCTTGAGACTATTGAGCGAATCTGCGGCAAACAGCCTGTTGGCTGGTACACAGGCCGTGTGAGCCAGAATACCCGCCGCCTGTTGCGTGAGGAGAGCGGACTGCTTTACAGCTCGGATGCCTATAACGATGATCTGCCATACTGGCTTGGCGGATTGCCGCCACATCTGGTGATTCCGTATACGCTGGTCAATAATGACGCCCGTTATCTGTTACCGAACGGTTTTGCATGTGGAGACGATTTCTTCCGGTCGCTCAAGGACGCTTTCGACCTGTTGTGGCAGGAAGGCGCGCACTGCCCGAAGATGATGAGCATCGGACTGCATGGCAGAATCAGCGGACATCCGGCGCGCGCAATGGCACTGGCGCGCTTTCTCGATTATATACAAAATCGCGATCTGGTATGGATTTGCCGGCGAGAGGAGATCGCTAGGCACTGGATGGCTAAACATCCATTCGAAGCAAGCGCGCAGGAAGATTGAACATGGATGTTTGGCCGGGCAAGTGTGAAAAGCATAAGCGCGTTTTGTGCCTGATGCTGCGGCAGCAGGGATAAAATTTACCGGGTTGACTATATAACCGCGAATTTCCCGTTTTATCAGATGTTTGCCGGAATTGCTTGTCTGGCACAATGCGTAACGTTGCGTGACAAAACTCTGTCGGATTATTCATTCTGATTCGGAAAAAAGGAAAATTCGTGACCGTTGAAGTGATCACTTTGTGTGTGCTCGTATCAGCAGTACTCTATTTCTTTGTTAAAGGGAAAAAATTAATTCTACTTTGTCAGATTACCCAAAAGCCACTTTTCGCCTAGCAAAAGACTTTTTAGCGCTGAGCCGTCGCCGGTGCCGCTTATGAATAACATCTGCCAGATCCTCGGTGGTAAGTTGTCTTTTTGGCAGCATGTGCGCTAATGCGGTCACCAGGTCATTGAAGGATAACATCGGCCATTGCTTGCGCCCAAGCATCTTTTGCTTGACCAAGAATAGCGTTGCCAGCATGACTAGCGCCATGTGATGATGCCATGCATCCCACCGGCGCACTTGATAATCAGCCATGCCACATTCGCTTTTTGCTTCATGAAAGCTGTGCTCAATGAAGAAACGCTGCGCCTGTACTTGCGCCAGTTGCTGTAACGGTGTTTCAAGTGACGCGTTGGATAAGCTATAATGCGATATTTCGCTAGCGCCAACCTCCCGCTTTGCCAGCAAGTGCCAGCGATGCGCTTGTTTCTCGCTGCCATCCCATACCCATACAAATGCATGAAGATATTCCGCTTCCAGCATACCTTTCTCGCCTTCGCGCAGTTTAATGCGCCGCCATACTGCATCCGGCTGCTCTGATACCCATTGATCAACACGTATCGCCTCAGATTGTGCTTTCAGGCGTTTCGGTTGCCTGCCACGGCTATTCCAGGCAGGAATGCCCGGTTTTGGGTCTTCAAGATAAACCATCTGCCGACAGTGAACATCAGCGACAAATGTGCAGCCAAGTTTATCAACACCACGCAAGAAAGCAGGATCCTTGCCATAGCCGCCATCAATGCCGACATAACCAAAACGCACACCGCGTTGTTTGGCTGTTTCGATCATTGATAATGCAATCTCGCATTTGCTTTGATAATACTGGCATGCCTCAGGTATTGCTGCTTTCTTGCAACGATCCGAATCGCTCATCCAATGTTGTGGCAAATACAGGCGCGCATCAATCAAACTGGCCATGCTGTTTTGGCACAAACTGGCAAATACACCAACCTGACAATTGTCTACCTTACCAAGACGGCCATTCCATTGTCGGGAAACACCTGCTGATGATTCGCCTTTCTTCGCAAAAGCGCTTTCATCGATAATCAAAACAGCAGCAGAACCACCCAACAACGCATCCGTCTCAATCGCAATCTGCTCGCCAAATCCATTCCAGTCAATCGCGTCTGATGTCAGCATGTGTTGCATCGCCTGGTGGTCAACTTCATTGACTTCGCCCATGCGTAACATATTTGCTCGTTCAGATTGAAACAGTCCACGCAGGTAGCCATAGAATGTCGCTGACGCATCGCGCGTCGCCGATACAAAAAATGATGAAAATAACGATAAATGTGCGCTAAGCGCTTCTGGAAGCCCCTGAAGGGCAAATTGGAGTGACCGTTTAGTATTTTCACGACATGATCGTGATTAATAATTATTAAACAAAGTGTTATTATACATCAGTTTGATACACTTTTGGGGTCATTTGAATCTGACAAAGTAGAATTAAGGCGGCTCGCTTTTATCGCAGCCTACAGATTCCCTTCAAGCCTGACTCAGAAAGTCAGTAAACGATAACCGCATTTGACCAGTACCGACATCAATCTGGTATTCGATGCCCTGCGCAAAAGAGAAAATCAATCCCGAAACGCCGCCATACCTGCCTTTGCTTTTTGCTATCGATAGCAAACTGAATATTCATGATGGTTTCAAATACTCGCTCAATTGCGCGGACAAGTCATCGCCAAACCATGGCAGCGGGAATTGTGCCGCCCACATTGGATGCGCTTCCGGTTGTTCCGGCGATTCGGAAGACGCTTCCAGCAGCGGTGAAATTTTCGACGTATTGGGTGATTCCAGCGGATGCAGTGGTGGGTGTGGTGGTGACTAAGCAATAATTGCGCCGGAAAAAGCATTTTGATGTGCTAACACAGTAAAGCGATTGAAACGGTTTTCCGTGTCTGCGATTGAGATCATATTTTAATAAACCGTATTTCCAGCCTCTGGCAATACGGATTTATTTATTGACCGAATTTTTTAAGAAGGTATGCAATTTTGGTTACACAACCGGATGGTAAAAGGGCGTTACCCGGCGCGCCCGCTGGGCATTGCCTTGGCATTTTGCACTCGCGTTGCAGTACTTGAAGTGGCAAGAATCCTTCCTGTGCCTTATTGCATCACGCTCAAAGAACGCAATGTCCGTATTATCAGTTGGAAAGAGTGCTGGAGCGAACGCCTTTGCAATGTTGCGCTTTGGCGTCATTCAATATACTGTTACGGATAATCAATTACGGCTGGGCGCTGATTCTTTGATACCGTGATTTACAAGTCAGTGCATTCGCGACATAAAGGGGAAAATTGTGCACATCGTTTCAGTGATAGTCTTAAGCATTCCATTCCTTTTTCTGACTGGATGTGCCAGTCAGGAACGAGTTTACGGTAACATTTATGAAGGGCTAAATACAAGAGAAATGAATGTTAATCCTGGCATCGATCCGAATCAGACTAAAAAACCGATGCCGTATCAGGAATATGAACATGAGCGGAATAGACTGTTGAAAAACGACAAACAGCAATGATTCAATCAATCATTCTGCTCATTAGGCGGTTAAAGAAACGGTTACCAGTGATCCGTAATCGAGATCAAGACATTTATGGCAGTCGCTATGTCGCAAGTATCGATTTGAATAGCTTGGAACAGCCTAATGTTTGCGTATGCCACTTGCGGATCGCAGTAAAGTATAACGATGGGATTACATGATGAGACAATGAGACATTGCAGATAAATTTGGTGTGCATTATGTTACTGTCAGTCGAATTGTAAAGAAGCAGGGATGTGAAAGATTTTGCAGCGCAAGAACAGGTTTCCTTTTCTATCAAGATTAAGAGGGTTTTTCATGCCAAAGAATCAATCAGGACTGTTTGTTTCAATGATTGCGTCGTTAATGGTATTTGCCGGTTGCAGTGCGAATCAGAAAGATACCGTGGCACAGAGAGAGGCTGGGTCTCAAGCGCAGGAAGTAGCCAAGGCAATCGATTTTGATGAAGTCCAGTGGTATGCAAAACGTGCCAGTGCTGCTTACAATACCGAGGCCGAAATCCGGGCAGCGTTTCCAGATACCGTGCGTGTTGTCCAGGTTGGAAATACTCGGGTGCAATACTTTCTTGAACAGGACGACGGTAATAAACTTCAGGTCATCAGTGTTCGAGGAACCGCCAATCTGAAAAATATCAAGGAAGATGTTGAATATACCCAATCAAAAAACGAAAAACTTGATATTTATCTGCACAAGGGGTTTGATGAAGATGCCTATAAGATTTACAACGATATTCTTCCGCACCTAAGAAAAGACTATTCCATTCGCCTGACAGGCCATTCCCTTGGTGCGGCGATTGCTGCCATACTGATGATTTATTTGCACGAAGATGGTTTTGAGGTGCAGAAAATGATTAATTTCGGTCAGCCGAAGTTTACCAATAATAAAGGAGTGCAACGTTACCATACCCTACCATTAACCCGTATTGTGAATGAAAATGATGTCGTGCCTTTACTGCCGCCGGTAACTTTATTAAGTGCGTTGCATGGCAGATACACGCATATGGGCGACGAAACGATACTGTTAAAAGGGATTGCGTATGTGTATCTTGAACAACACCAGGTTGACTCACAGAAGGTGGAGGGTTTTTGGGATAATATCGATCATGAGAGCGTGCAGGAACATTTTATTGCCAATTATCTGAAAAATATCGGCAGTAAACTCATGACCGCACTACAGGTGCCGTTCGCTGAACGTGAAGTTTATCTTAATCAACACGGCGATTGAACGCTGTCCGGCTTCACAGAAAACTGGAATGTGATGTGTGTATGCACCCGGATTTCCCCATTAGAAGTTTGTCAAATGGGGAAATCCGGGTTGGAAAATGGCTATCTCTCAGTCGGTGATTCCTTATATTGTTGATCAATCTGCCCAAATCTTTGTCAATAGGTCATAGCGCTTTCTTCTCCGGGCATACACCAGTTATGTTCATCGCTCAGTGAATATCTTGATGTACTTAAGTCCAGTTGTTTCAGTTATTTAACGCTTTAAGATAGCGATGTGACTGTTCGAGGATAGATTGCTTTACTACAGAGAAGCGATTTTTGCTACATCTCATGATAATTTTCGTTAAATAAAATAACAACTCACTGTAAAGATTCGAAAATCTGTCTAAAAAATGACTTTTCCTCAATGCGACTATTTTCGGACAGTCCTTGAGTTGCACTGAAAAGTGCTTGTTTTAATGTAAGAAACGGGCAGATCTGGCTGCCAAGGAAACCGAGATGGGCATAAATCTAGAGATTTTTGATGCGTTTCACGAATATGGTTTAGATAATTCGAATAATGATGCAGTTTCCGAACAAACCAATCAAACTCTCCTTGGTGATATATCTGATATCAGGTCAAGTTGGACGGGAAGTTTGTTACCTGGGCAATCCGGTGAATTTACAATCGATTACTCCAAGGGATTTACCGTTAAACAGCATGTCAGAAATGTTGGCGGTACCAGTGGACAAATAACCGAACAGTCGATCTATCATACGGCCACTAACACGCTCTTGCAGCGCATCACCGGCGAAATTTTAGTTACTTCAACCATTGAAAGCGCCAATCTGGATCAGGAAGTCATTTTTGCTGGAAACGATAAGATTATGGGCAATACCCATAACAATATATTACGTGGTTTTGGTGGAGATGACGTAATCGATGGCAATGAAGGTGTTGATACCGTTTTGTTCTCGGGGTTCTTGGAGGACTATAAGATCACTACGGTCCTAAAGCCAGGCTCATTTATTGTTGCAGGTCCAGATGGTATTGACACACTAAAAAATGTTGAACGTATCCAGTTCGAAGACAAAAAAATTGCTTTCGATCTGACAGGAAACGCCGGTACAGTGGCAAAGATTGTTGGCGCTGTTTTCGGTAAAAATGCTGTGTTGTCCGAAGTCACCATAGGTAATTTTCTTGCATTACTCGATAGTGGTTTTAGTGATGAGGCGTTGGCGGATCTTGCACTGGAAATCATGCGCGGAGAGGATGCCACAGATGCGGATGTGATCCGGTTGCTTTACCAGAATCTGACCGGAAATGAACCGACATTCGATGAGTTGTCATTCTGGCTCAATAAAGTTGAATCCGGCGCATTTACAAAAACCGCATTGATCTTGCTGGCGGCAAGGTCAACGTTTAATCAACAAAATATAGATATTTCCGGCCTTAAGAAAACAGGACTGGAATATTCAATTACGGATAACACGATTGCGTTATCCGGTAACAATGCAATTGATAGTTTGCTCGGAACGTATAAATGGAATGTCGGTGTCGGTAGCGGTGCGAATATCAGTTACAGTTTTCGTACGGATTTATCCAGCTATTCAACCGATGTCGACAAAGGATACGGGCCTGTTGATGGTTCCGGTGAACCTTGGCATTCGGGCTGGAAACCGTTAACACCGTTTCAAATAAACGGATTCCGTAACACTCTGCAGGCCTGGTCTGAGGTAGCCAATATTCGTCTATCAGAAGTCACAGACAATGAAACGGTTTCAGGTGACATACGTTTTTCAACCTTGCCGGGAATTAATGAAAGCATTTCCTATCAACCGGATTCATCAATCCGTGGCGGTGATGTCTGGTTGCCGATATCGATTCAATTGTTGTCACCTGTTAAAGGCAACTGGACCTATACTACTTTTTTACGTGAAACCGGTCATGCGTTAGGACTGGATCATCCACATGAAGGGCGAATTATTGCCGACGCTTCTATCGATGCGTTGCCTTATTCAGTGATGAGCTTGCGGGATTTTGTCGGCGATTCCCTGAATAGCCAACGTGACATTTTATACCCGACAACGCCGATGATAAATGATATTGCTGCGTTGCAATATGTGTATGGTGCTAATTGGAATACGCGTAGTGATGATACCGTTTATCAATGGGAAGTCGATTTGCCCGTTTTTGAAACGATCTGGGATGGCGGAGGAATAGACACGATTGACTGGTCAAATCAGGTTACTGATGCCTTGATTGATCTTAATTCGGGCAATTGGAGTTTTTTGGGTCCGGAACGTTGGGATGGACATGTTTTTACCAACCAGAATCTTGCCATTGCATACAATACTGTTATTGAAAATATCAATGGCGGGCAGGGTAACGATATCCTGATGGGAAATGCTGTAGACAACGAGCTCAACGGGGGTGAAGGTAACGACGAACTATATGGTGGCGACGGTGACGATCGTTTTGACTGGAACGCATTATACCGGACGGGAAACGATACCATGTATGGCGGCCCGGGGGATGATATTTACGTGATAGATTCACCACAAGATCAAGTCATTGAATTACCGGATGAAGGTAACGATTTAATCTGGGCGCCGGCTTCTTATTCCCTGGAAAATATTGATCATGTCGAGCGGATCAATCTGTTTGGTGATGGACCGGCTAATGCAACCGGAAATGCATTGTCAAACACATTGCAGGGTAATGACTACGATAATATTCTTGACGGTGGTCAGGGCAATGATTTTTTGATCGGAAAAGGTGGTAATGATCAGTTGATCGGCGGTGACGGGCTTGACACTTCGATTTATCTGGATTCAATGAAAAATTTTTTCATCGATACTGCCGATCAAACCTGGCTTATCGAAAACGGTGAAACAGGAGAAATCGATAGCCTGACCGGTATAGAACGAATCAAATTTATCGACAAGGGAATTGCTTATGATCTGGATGGGAACGCTGGCCAGATTGTCAAAACTATCGGTGTACTATTGGGTGAAGCGGGCATCGCGCGAAAAAATATCATTGGAATCGGTTTGGATTTGTTGGATAGCGGCATGAGTTATTCCGAGTTAATGGAACTTGCGCTGAATATAAGACTTGGTACGGGGTACAGTAATGAAGCTGAAGTGACGCTTTTATATAAAAATTTGTTGGGTAGAGCACCTTCCGATCATGCGCTGGCCCGTTTCGTGGGCTTGATCGACTCAGGTGAGCAGACCCAGGTTTCACTTGCGCTGTTGGCAGCCGAGACTGAAATTAATATCACTGCGATGGGTGTGGAGGAGTTGGCGCTGACGGGTCTTGAATATGGGTTTTAATTGATTGTTGCGATGCATGTTGCCAAGAGACCGGTTGATTTTTAGCTTTACAACCCCGCAACATGCCGTTGATAGATATCGCCATCGTGAATAATTATGATGTTGGGTTTTGTTTTTTTGTGTAAATTTACACATTTTAGATTTCAAGAATTCAAAACTTTGGTTCAAATACAAGAATGAATAAAAATTATCAGAATTTGGTCAGGCGGCTTGAAGAAATATCGCGTTTGAATGGTGTGCTGAGCACAATTGCATGGGATCAGGAAGTTATGATGCCGGCAGGCGCCGCAGATGCACGCGCCAAGCAGATTGCCGCGCTTGCCGGTGTAATACACGAACGCACGACTAACCCGGCTTTAGGCGAGTGCTTGGATGCATTAAATGACGGCACGGAAGATTTCACTGCAATGGCGTTGTGTAATATTCAGGAGGCGCGCAGGAATTTCGATTTAATGACCCGGATACCCAATGATTTGGTACGGGCATTGGCTGAACTGGGTTCACGGGGCCATACAATTTGGGTGCAGGCACGCAGGGAGAATAAATTTTCTGATTTTGCACCGGTAATTGAACAATTTTTGAAATTAAAGAAAGAATGGGCTGCGTGTGCATTTCCGGATATGCCGCCTTATGATGCCAATATTGATTTATTTGAGCGCGGAACAACGGCAGCGGAAATTACCGCTATATTCGATCAATTGAAAGCGGTTTTGATACCGCTTATTCATAAAATCAGACACCATTCGTATCAGCCCGATATATCCTTCCTGCAAGGTCATTTCCCGGTTGAGAAACAAGAAGCCCTGGCACGCAAAATCAGTAAGGATATCGGATTTAAGTATGATATGGGGCGTATGGATGTGTCTGTGCATCCGTTTTGCGGCGGCAGTCATCCAACCGATGTGCGCATTACAACGCGGTATAACGACAATGATTTTGTCGAGTCACTCTATGCGGTGATCCATGAGACCGGCCATGCACTTTATGAACAGGGGCGTCAATTGGAATTCGCAGATTTGCCCGTTTCAGAATCGCTGACCATGGGTATTCATGAATCGCAGTCATTATTTTGGGAACGAATGATTGCGCAAAGCAGAGAATTCTGCACATATTATTTTGAAACAATATGCGAGGCCTTTCCCGGAAATCTGAAAAGGGCAACAGTAGATTCGTTTTACCAGGCGATTAATGCGTGCAGACCTGGGTTTATACGCGTTGAAGCGGATGAATTAACCTATCCATTGCATGTAATCCTGCGTTTTGAAATTGAAAAAGGTCTGTTCGAAGGCAGCATTGCGGTTAATGACTTGCCCGAAGTCTGGAATGAGAAAATGGACACCTATTTGGGGATCAGGCCACCGACGGATACACTCGGTGTTTTGCAGGATTCTCATTGGAGCAGTGGCGCTTTTGGGTATTTTCCTTCCTATACGTTAGGCGCGATATACGCATGCCAGTTTTATAAGACTATGGTGAGTGAAGTGCCCGATACCGCAAATAATATTGAGACGGGTGATTTTAAACCAATCAAACACTGGCTGAATGAAAAAATTCATAGCCAGGGTAGGCGCTATACCCCTCAGGAGCTAGTATTGCGAATAACAGGTGAGCCGTTAAACCCTAACCATTTAATTGATTATCTCAAAGCCAAATACAAGGTGATATACAAGTTAAATGGATAATTTGTAAAGCTTACAGCCTTTTCTGTCTGAGATGCGTTCAAAAACCTTGCAACGAAATACGAAAAAAGAAATCTTATTGTTCTGAGACAGAAAGCTTGCCCACTTTCGCGAAGCAGAGTTCACTTCGCATTTGATATAAGTGGAAACCTTTTTTGATGTGGCACTTCAAATGGTTCGTTGCTTGAAGGTGATAAATGATTCGGTTCCATGTGAATTTATCAAGGGGAGTTGAACTGGCGCCATGGAACCGAATCTAATTAATACTTGTTATCTATACTAAACTTGTGAAATGGGCTTTTTAGTTAGATAACGCATCATGTAATTTCTGGTTGGCCCATATATTACTGTAGAAGCCAAATAACCGACAAACAGAACAAGTCCAAAAGTTGAATTCGCTTCTGGAAATGCCATGAACGACAAAATACCAAGAATCACTGCGCCGATAGATAATGCAATAATAGTTGAAAAATTATTTTCCATGATTATTTTTTCCTTTTAAAAAAGTTAATTAAATAAAGATTAAATTTCGTTACAACTATAAGACTAAAGACTTCACAAAAAGTTCACAAAATTATAACAAAATTTTTACAAAAAATTCACAAAAAATTCACAAAAAAATTACAGAAATTTCACAAAATTTTTCGGACGAAGTTTAATTACTTTTTTTAAAAGTAATACAGCGAATAATTATAGTTTTTGGGTTTATTTTTAAATTTGGCAATTAAGAGTTTTGTATAGTAAAGGTAAAATTAGATCTTTGTGGATATATAAATATTAAAATATGTAATACTTTTAATATGTTGTGGTAGACTGGATTTAAATCCGGCAGATTGCTTTGTGACTCGTTGAACAAACATGCTAAAGAAATTAATGTAATAAATTGATCAGTCCTGGTCACAATTAACGGACTCGCCGTCTATCGAATAGCAATTGCACAATATTATGCTCCGGCTCAATGCTAAAGGTTGTTCAGCTTAACCAAGATTACTACAATTCTAAATCCTGTTAGTCGACCATTGCCATGTCGTATGAGACGACAATTAACCTGTCCGGACAGGCGACAATTAGCTTGACCGGTTGTGTGTGGACGCCAGAATAAGTTCTTACCCTATTGACTAGGAGAAAGAACTTGCTTGGAAAATGTATCACACCAAAACAGGAAGCTATTTATATGAAGAGTCGTCAAACAGGACATACACAGGAAATATCAGCAGCGAAGTCGGGAATCAGCAGCCGGAGTGGTCGAAGGATTGAACAGGCCATCAAGTTGCGCGGTTGTGTCGATTTTCCGACTATTGAGAAGTGGACTCCAATTTTTGGACAAGTACCTTAGGAGTTATTTTCTTAACGATCAACCCACCTTTGGCAGCCTGGTAGACTCATAATAAACCTGATCGGGTGTAGCCATCAATGTCTGATGTTTCCGTTTTTCGTTGTAAAACCGGAAATATTTTGTCAGTGATTGCCTGGCTTCGGACACTGATTCATAAACATTGAGATAAACTTCCTCGTATTTGACGCTGCGCCACAAGCGTTCGACAAACACATTGTCTCTCCAGGCCCCTTTGCCATCCATGCTGATATCAATGCCGTTGTTCTTTAATACTAAGATGAAGGCCTCACTGGTATACTGTGAACCCTGATCCGTATTGGATATATCCGGTGTTCCATAACGGTAAATTGCTTCTTCAAGTGCATCAACACAGAAGCTGACATCCAGACTGTTTGACACCCGCCAACTCAGCACTTTGCGGCTATACCAATCCATGATAACCGTCAAATAAAGAAAACCGGATGCCATCGGCAGATAGGTCAGGTCACTCGCCCAAACTTGATTGGCGCGGTTTATGTCCAGGTTTCGCAGCAGGTATGGATAAACTTTGTGCTGCGGGTGTGGCTTCGAGGTTTTTGGCCCAGGATGGATCGCCTGTATGCCCATGAGCCGCATTAAACGTTGTACACGTTTGCGGTCTGTTTTGTGCCCGTGCTCCGTCAGTGCATCGACAATACGCCGAGAGCCAAGATATGGTTTCTCCAGATGAATTTTATCAATCAATCGCATCAGCGCCTGGTCTTCATCAGATACCGGTTGCGGTTGATAGTAACTGCTTGATCGCGGTATACCCAATAATTCACAGCGGCGCGTTCTGGGTAACTGATGTGTTTTCTGAATCATGTCTTTTCTCTGCGCCCGATCTAGCGACCGAGCGCTTTGGACAAAAAATCATTCTCCATGGTCAATTGACCAATCTTCGCTTGCAGTGATTGAATTTCTGATTCCCTGTCCGGCGCCAATCCGTTACCCGATGCAAAAACTTCGCTGCTCTGCTCAATCAGCTGCTTCTTCTACTTCACGATCAGATTGCTGTTGACGCCATATTGCTGAGAGAGCTCAGTCAGCGACTGATCGCCCTTAATCGCCGCTAATACGACTTTTGATTTGAATTCCGGTGAATGATTTCTGCGTTTCTTACTCATTTTCTGTATTCCTCTTTTCAAATAAAAAATAATCATACAGAAAATAACTCCTTAACTTTGCCATTCGGGTGTCCAAATAACTGAAGCCACTTCATTGTACGGATGAAGGGAGATCTATAATTGCTTATGGTGCACGTATCAATCGCTTATCAGGAAATCAAAATGTGTACTTCATGCTTATACAATGTTCTGAATTGTCGCATTAAAAGTTTTCTTCAATCTTCACAAAATTTTGACAAGCATTATTATATGATCCAAGTTCAAAAATAAGATAAAGACAAACAGAAACAGAAACAGAAACAGAAACAGAAACAGGTGAATTGCTAGGCTTTAACACATTTAAAAGCAATTTATTTATAACTAAAAATCAAATCAAGGGGAGCATTAAATGACGATACAACCAGTCGTACTATTTTTTATTATGGGGGTCGTAGCTGGATTAATCAGGTCTGATCTGAAGATTCCTGAGGCATTGTATAAAAGCTTAAGTATTTATTTATTGATCGCAATTGGCCTCAAAGGCGGATTATCATTATCCAAATATGAGGTTATGGAAGTTTTACCTGCCTGTATAGCACTTGTTATAACAGCGGCGTTAATCCCACTTGTTGCATATCCTATTTTAAAATTTGTCGGTAAATTTAATCAAGCCGATTCCGGGGCTATTGCTGCGCACTATGGTTCGGTCAGTGCCGTTACTTTTGCTGTGGGTATAGCATTCATGGATGGTATCAATGAATATTACGAAGGGTATATGCCTTTGTTTCTGGCATTACTGGAGGTGCCAGCACTAGCAACCGGAACGATTCTGGCATTAATGGGCGCCAGTGCCGCCGGTGGAAAAACGCAATGGGGTAAATTATTGCATGAAGTATTTACCGGTTCGAGTATTTATCTGCTGGTCGGTGGTATTGCGATTGGATACTACATGGGTATAGTGAAAGAAGTTGAGCCACTGGATAAATTGTTCTTCGATCTCTTTATAGGCGCACTTGCTTTGTTCCTGTTGGAAATGGGACTATTGGCTGCAAGCCGTCTATCAATCATTAGACAAAAAGGGTTATTCATGGTCGCCTTTGGTATCCTATTTCCGCTTACTTGCGGTGCATTTGGTGCATTTATGGGTATGATCTTTGATTTGACACCTGGTGGTACGATGATATTAGCAGTACTTTATGCTAGCTCTTCTTATATTGCTGCGCCCGCTGCGATGCGTATTGCGGTACCAAAAGCAGATCCTGCAGTATCGATTGGACTTTCGTTAGGGGTAACTTTTCCCTTTAATATCTTTGTTGGGGTGCCAATTTACTGGGAAATGGCAAAGTTTATGCATGGTATTTAATAGTTATGACGAGCCAATTGAATTACAACCTTGAATTAATTTTCGATATTTAAATTTCTTTAACTTTTTGTAAGTGATATTATTTGTCGAAAAAAAGGGGATTTCATAATTAAGGACTGTCGGATAATGCAAAAGTGGTAATTAATAGAAATTTGATTTCTGGAACTAATTTTTATTATTCGACAAGTCCAATCATAAAAAATTTTATACACGAGGAGAAACATGAATTCCACAATATCAATGAAGCGAATTGAAATCGTTGTTGCAGAAGAAGAACTGGAGAATTTGATCCATCTATTAATGGAGACATCTGTACGAGGCTATACAGTGCTCAAAAAAGCAGGTGGACTTGGTTCACGGGGTACCCGAAGTCCCGACGATGTTCTATGGCAGGAAGAAAATGCCGTCGTGATTCTCGCTTGTAAACAAGATCAGGCAGACAAGATTGTGGCTGCTTTACGCCCCAGATTAAAAGAGTTTGGCGGGATGTGTTTGCTCTCGGATTGTGAATGGGTAGAAGGGCCCCCCATATCATATTAAATAAATGTGTAACGGTAACAATCAAGATTAATTGTTCGAATGATTGTGATATTAAGAGTCTTGTTGCATTGAATACATTTATTGCACTTACTAAAAATTAGAAAGTTTAATAAGCCGCTTCTCTTTATAGGCGGCTTATTTTATATTGATGGCATCAAATGAATCGAGCAAATGTACTATGCAATTACTTAGAAATATTTAGTTTGACAACATAAAATCTTAGAGTTATTAACAGGGAACCATGTTCATGTTTAAGAAAATCAAAGATATATTGGGATTTGGTGAAAAAACCATGAATCAGGAAAATAGTGATCAGGAATTAAATTTTAATACACTTGGTAAATTTAATTTAGGAATTGGAAATATTGGCCCAGCGAATCGATCTGATATTGATAAAAACATTTTAGATGAAATGTATAAACGGATTGCGAGTGGGGAGTTTAACTATAATGTTCACAGTAGTATTCCAGTTATTTGTGTCGATGGGCGAACGATGATTGATGGTAAACGCTTGGAGGCTCCTTCTGCAGCAGGTGGAACGCTCAGTATGGTGTACGGTAGTGATCTAGGAAATTCTTCGATACAAAATGAGGAGAATGAATTACAGCTTGCTTCTAAAATTATCAATAAACTAAAACAGAAAGGCTTTGAGACTTCAGTTCACGGAGATAACCATAGCAGTTGTGGTTGTGGCGCATGTGCGAAAGTTAAGAATATCTATCAGCATATCGTGGAACGGATCGATGATATTACAGACGTGATAGAACAATTAGGTATCAGCATTAATCAAGATGAAAAAACTGCGTTAGTACAGCGCGCGAATCAACGTTTGCAGAGTCCTGGTTTTTTTTCTGATGATAGATCAACGGTATTGCAAGCCGCACAAGCAAATGGTGCACAGTATGAGGAATTGGTCGATGCGCACAACGAACTTGGTATAGCAATAAACACAAGGCCTGGAACTACAGTAAACCGTGCAGCAATCCGTGAAACCTTTGGACCACAGTATGATATGTTTATTGTAGATACGTGGACATTTGATTCGGCCGCGAGAGAAATCACTGATAACAGTGATAATCAGGACGCTATTCGTATTGCTAAAGCAATGGCAGTACAGAATGTGGCTACAGCTTCTGTACTGGGACATGCTTCCTTGCCTATCATACCCATAGTATAAATATAATATTTCCCATTATTAACCTAAGAAGAAACGATTGATAATGGGAAAATTAACAACTATATTTGACCTAAAGAATAGGTGGAAGAAGCTTTTTAAATTTTTCTGTGGTTTTAATTAAAGCTTTCAAGATGCCTGGTTCCCAAACCGAATGACCTGCATCGTCTATAATAATATATTCAGCCTGCGGCCAGGCGTGATGTAAATCATCCGCGCTAATAATTGGACAAACGGCGTCGTAGCGACCTTGCACGATAGTAGCGGGAATAGGGTGAAGTTTATGCACATTATCCAGCAGTGCATTTTCCGGCAGGAAAATATCGTGGCTGAAGTAATGTGCTTCCATACGAGCAAGCCCCAGTGCTACGGTATCTCCCGCAAAATAATCCACAGTTTCATGGCTGGGCAGTAGGGTTGAGCAGGAACCTTCGTAAATACTCCAGCTGCGAGCAGCTGGCATATGTATCGCGGGATCCGGATGTATAACGCGCTGATAGTATGCGGCAAGGATGTCTTTACGCTCAGCTGCGTCTAGCGGTTCAACGAATTTTCGCCAGGCTTCCGGAAATAATGTACGCAATCCATACAAAAACCAATCGATTTCCTGCTTTCGGCATAAAAAAATTCCGCGTAAAATTAATCCCAGGCAGCGGTCTGGATGCGCTTCGCCATATGCAAGCGCCAGTGTGCTGCCCCAGGAGCCGCCAAATACCAGCCATTTTTCAATTTTAAGTTGCTCTCTCAATTGCTCAAGATCGCTGATCAGTAGCGGCGTTGTATTGTTGTGAATTTCACCTAACGGTGTTGAACGACCGGCGCCGCGTTGATCAAGAATAATAATTCTGTAAAACAACGGATCAAAAAAACGGCGATGGGCGGGCGTTGATCCAGCGCCCGGCCCGCCATGGAGAAAAACAACCGGAACGCCACCAGGATTGCCTGACTGTTCCCAGTAGATGGAATGTAAGGAATCGACGGATAACACGTCTTGCTGATACGGTTCAATTTCGGGAAATAATTTGTGTATGGTGTCAGTATGCATCGTGTGTTCCGTCTGTAATTATGTTAGAAATTCTAGAAAAATGAGTGATAAATAGCACTGAGTTCGAAACTTCTATGATTTATGGTTCTGCTATATTCACAGATATATTTTAACTACATCTACAATTTAAAGGTAATATCATGCATCATACTATTTTAAAGGAGCAGGAAATTTCCATGTTGCGTACTGAAGTTGAAATGTTGATGAACGAACGGCAAAGTTTATTGAAGGCGGTTGGTGCAGCAGCTAGATTTATTGCCTGCCTCGATAGCAGAAAATTACCTAAGGAAGCATTTGAGACAGCGAATATGTTGTCCAAGTCGTTGAATCAGTTAAATGAAGATACCTTGCAGGATGCATTGGAAAAAGTAAAGGTCTAGCTCGTTGTTAAGAACAAAATCAAGGTTTAATCACGATAAACCAAAAGTTGGATTGGTTTTGACCGGCGGCGGCGCACGAGCGGCATATCAGGTTGGTGTGTTGTGCGCGATTGCCGAGATGTTACCGGAGGGCGCTGAAAATCCGTTTCCAGTAATTTGTGGCACCTCTGCAGGCGCCATTAATGCTGCCAGTTTGGCCGTCGCCGCGAATGATTTTCAGGAAGGTGTGCGCCTGTTGGAGGATGTGTGGATCAATTTTCATGTCGATCAGGTGTATCGATCTGATTTTCTGGGTGTGCTTAAAAATAGTTTTCGCTTTTTAAGATCGCTGTTTTCTAGTAATTATGGCCGTCATACGGCAATCTCCCTGCTGGATAACTCACCCTTGCAGTCGTTGTTATTGCATAGAGTCCCATTAAGAATGCTTCATCATTGTATTCGTTCAGGATCGTTGCATGCGCTGGGTATTACCGCCTGGGGATATACTTCCGGGCAATCGGTAACATTTTATCAAGCTGCCCGCGATATTGTTCCTTGGAAACGTGCGCAGCGTGTGGGTGTATCAACTCAAATCAGTGTGCAGCACCTGATGGCATCTTCCGCGATACCGTTTTTTTTTCCACCGATTAAGTTACACCGTGAATTTTTTGGCGATGGTTCAATGCGCCAGTTGACGCCAATTAGCCCGGCGCTTCATCTGGGTGCAGATAAGGTTCTGATTTTGGGCGTGCATAAGGAGAAAGACAATGCGCCAAAACGTGTCAGCACAACGAATTATCCTTCATTTGCACAAATCGCAGGACATGCCATGAACAGTATTTTTGTCGACAGCCTCGATGTAGATCTTGAGCGTTTGCGGCGCATCAATGAGACATTAAAATTAATCCCGTCTGAGACCCGGCACGAAAATAATATTCGATTGAGGCCTATCGATTCGATGATAATTTACCCCAGTATAGAAATTAATGAAATTGCACAAAGCTATGCGCATTCATTGCCGGTTACAATGCGTTCCTTGTATCGAGCAGTAGGTGCGATGAGTCCTAACGGTTCGACATTGTTAAGCTATGTGTTGTTTGAAGCACAATTTTGTAAAGCTTTAATCGAACTGGGCCGTAATGATGCCCTGCAACAAAAAGAAAGAATTTTGCAATTTATCAGTGCTTAGTAGCTTTGGACCAGATGATGCGCAGTTATTTATTCTGTTTTAATAAAATCGCGACTAGAGGTGAAACTTAAATGGGCTTTGAGAGTCCACAATTCTGGATTGCTGTAGTACAAATTATTGCAATAGATATTGTATTGGGTGGGGATAATGCAGTTGTAATTGCATTGGCTTGTCGTCATTTACCAGAGAAACAACGTAATCAGGGTATTTTCTGGGGTGTGTTTGGCGCCATTGCATTACGCGTTGTTCTCATTTTTTTCGCATTGAATCTGCTGACAGTGCCTTATTTGAAAATTGTGGGCGCCTGCTTATTAATTTGGATAGGTATCAAGTTGCTGCTACCTGAGCCAGCAGGCAACGCCCATGATGTTGCGGCCAGTACAACACTGGCAGGGGCCATTAAAACAATTATTGTCGCAGATGCCGTGATGAGCCTCGATAATGTAATAGCGATAGCCGGAGCGGCAAAAGACAGTATGAGTCTCGTGATTTTCGGTTTGGTGATTAGTGTGCCCATTATCGTATGGGGTAGCAAGCTGGTCATGAAGCTAATGGACCGTTATCCAATAACAATCGTAATCGGTGCTGCGTTACTTGGCTGGATAGCTGGAGACATGATGGTAACCGATCAGGTTACAAAAGATTGGGTGAGCCACAATGCCGTTTATTTGCAATGGATGATACCGATTTTAACTGTAATTGTTGTGGTTGTAACCGGTAAAAAACTTGCTGCCCATACGCAAGCCAGAATGGCACCGGTGGTGGATCTTGTCGATGAAACAAAGAAATCGCGTTAGAATGTACCGGTGTGTACAATAATCTAAAAATTAAACATGTTGAAAATTTTGTTACCCATTGATGGATCAGATTATTCTGTTAAAGCGGCAAGAAAATCGATCGAAATGATGGCCTGGTATCGCGAAAGACCTGAAATTCATGTACTGAATGTCCAATTTCCGCTTGATGGTAATGTTTCGTTATTTATTAATCATAGTGATATTCATCAGTATCACTACGAAGAAGGTATGAAGTCCTTGCAGACAGCATGCGAAATATTAGACCAAGCTGAAATTCCGTATGAAAATCATATTACGGTTGGTGACCCGGCGGAAATGATTGAGCGATTTGCGATAGAACTGCACTGTAATTTGATTGTTATCAGCGCGCGAGGGCATGGTGTAATACAGAGTTTGCTACTTGGCTCAGTGGTTAATAAAGTGATGCAATTATCGTCGATACCTGTATTACTCGTTAAATAGTGTAAAAATTTGGAGCGAGACGTGAAGCTCAGAATATTAGGATGTAGTGGTGGCATCGGTAGTGATTCAGATACAACAGCCATGTTGATTGATTCCGATATTTTGATCGATGCGGGAACCGGAGTCGGTAAATTATCGCTGGAAGAGTTGGTTAATATTGATCACATTTTTGTGACACATGCTCATCTTGATCATATTGTTTATATCCCTTTCTTGGTCGATACAGTAGGTTTTATACGTCAGAAACCCATAACGATCCATGCGACTCAAGAGACTATCGACATTTTATGCAAGCATATGTTTAACTGGCATATTTGGCCAGATTTTACAAAAATACCCGATACTAATAATCCTTATATGCAATATAAAGTGATATCGCAGGGTGAGGTTTCAGATTTGGGGGGGAGAAAGATTACACCGTTGCCTGCCAATCATGTTGTGCCGGCAGTAGGCTATCAAATCGATTCTGGCCGAGCCAGTTTGGTTTTTACTGGAGATACAACAACTAATGATGCGCTCTGGTCTGTCGTAAATACTATTGAAAATTTGGAGTATTTGATTATTGAAGTAGCCTTTTGCGAGAAGAAAAGGGATATTGCCATACGGTCAAAACATCTTTGTCCAAGCTTGTTATGCGCCGAGTTGGAAAAACTTAAGCGCAAGGCAGAAATATATATTACACATTTGAAACAGGGCGAAGATGAATTGACGATGCGTGAGATTAAATCCTGTGCTGGAAAATTTAATCCACGTAGACTATTAAGAAATCAGGTATTCGAATTCTAGGGTATCTTTGAGAGGTGTTTAATGGAAACAATGACCGCAGTTGAATCCCAAGGTGGAGAATCTTCCGATATTACCAGCAGACTTGATTTTTCAAAAAATCTGCAGGCTGTCACGAATAAAATCCATGCAGCCAGCGACATTGATGAAATAATGCTGGAGGTCAGTAAAGATATTTGTGGGCTATTCAATGCAGACCGGTTGACAATTTATACCTTGAGTGAGGATAAGTCGTACTTGACCTCCAGAGTGAAAACCGGCCTTGATTCATTTCAGGATTTGAAACTGGCTATCAGCGAACATAGCATTGCAGGTTTTGTCGGATTGAGAAAAAAAAAGGTAAACATAGAAGATGTTTATAATAAACGTGAATTAAAGGCACTTAGCGAAAATTTGACCTTTTTGCAGGAAGTCGATAAACGTACGGGTTATCGAACAAAACAGATGCTGGTGGCGCCCATTCTGAGTGCAGATGACAGTGCATTAGTGGGTGTTATGCAAGTGATCAACAACAAAGAAAACAAACCTTTCTCTCCAATGGTTGTTGATGGCGCTGAAGAAGTTACCCGGACTTTGGCGATTGCGCTAAAACAGAGACAAAAAACGTTCAAGTTACTTAAATCAAAATATGATTTTCTGATTTTCGATGCGATTATTTCTGCTGCCGAATTTGAGCTGGCAACACGCTCTGCACGAAAAAAAGGTTGTGATCTGGAAGATGTTTTAATCGATGAATTGCAGATTCCTGTGCCTATGATTGGTAAGGCGCTGGCGTCGTTCTTCGATGTCAAGTATGAGCCGTTTAAAGCTGATCGGATAAAACCAATAGATATATTACGTAATCTGAAAAGAGATTATGTCGAAGCAAATGCCTGGCTTCCCATTGATGATGGTAAAGACGGGCTGGTGGTATTGACACTTGATCCCGAACGTATCAGGTCGCTACGTATTGTTAATAATATTTTTCCGAAATATAAAGTCGTTTATTCGGTTACGACCAAGCGTGAATTCAAACGGACGGTTGATTTGTTCTATGGCAGCAGTCATGATGAAATCGATTCGGGCGATATTAATGAGATGCTCGTTGGCCTGGAAGATGATACTGAAGATACACATGAGTTGGATGATGCTTCTGCTGCATCGGATAACGAACTGGTCAAACTGGTCAACAAGATTATTATTGATGCCTACAAAATGGGCGTATCCGATATTCACATCGAACCTTATCCGGGGAAGGAAAAGACCAAAGTTCGTTTTCGAAAGGATGGTTCGCTGATGCCTTATATCGAGATTCCGGCAAGTTACCGGAATCCTCTGATAACCCGTATCAAGATTATGTGCGATCTGGACATTTCAGAAAAACGCCGTCCACAGGACGGCAAAATCAAATTCAAAAAATACGCGCCGCTGGATATCGAACTCAGGGTTGCCACGATTCCGTCAGCCGGTGGAATCGAAGATGTTGTTATGCGTATTTTGGCGGCTGGAGAACCGATTCCGCTCGATAATATGGGGTTTACATCGCATAATCTGGACGAGTTGAAGCAGATTATTAGTAAACCTTATGGTTTGTTTTTTGTGTGTGGCCCAACCGGTTCTGGTAAAACAACGACATTACATTCCATTTTGAAATATCTTAATCGTGCTGAAACTAAAATCTGGACAGCAGAAGATCCTGTCGAGATAACCCAGAAGGGATTGCGCCAGGTTCAGATGAATGTCAAAGCAGGCCTGACATTTCCGGTTGTGATGAAATCATTTCTGCGTGCAGATCCTGATATCATCATGGTTGGTGAAATGCGTGACAAAGAAACAACGAGTATCGGCATTGAGGCATCATTAACCGGTCACTTGGTTTTTGCGACGTTGCACACGAACAGCGCACCGGAATCAGTGATTCGTTTATTGGATATGGGGATGGATCCATTTAATTTCGCGGATGCACTACTGGGTGTATTGGCGCAACGATTGGCCAAGCGTTTATGTAAAAAGTGTAAAGAACCCCATGTGGCTACCGATCGGGAACTCAAATCGCTTCTGACGGAATACTGTGAGGAGTTAAAAAATATCAATCGTTTCAAAGAAAATCCAGACACTGCTTATGAGGAAATACTCGCCAGTTGGAGGAAGCAGTATGGTGACGAAAAAGGTCAGATTACTTTGTATAAATCTGTTGGCTGTGATGATTGTGCCGGAACGGGGTACAGCGGGCGTGTTGGCTTACATGAATTACTCACGGCATCGGATGCCTTGAAAAAGCTTATTCAGGAACGTTCAAGAGTGGCGGAAATGCTAGTAACAGCACTGGATGAAGGTATGCGTACGCTAAAACAGGATGGCATTGAGAAAGTACTGCAAGGTATTACCGATATTCATCAGGTCAGAGTTGTGTGTATCAAGTAATCGTGATCATTTAACACAGTAAATTTGTACAAGCGTATTGCTGCTTTATCGAGCTGGCGTTAATCTGATAAGATATGGCGAAATTTTCCTTTTGCCGGAGTGTGGGAAAAATAGGGAAGTTACTCTGTTCATTCACTCAATCGTGATAATGGTTTTAAATAATAGAACGCTAGCTGTTACTTTAGTCACTACTTTGTTTCTCGGATTAACAAGTCCATCTGCGCTAGATGCTGCACAGCAATTGGATATTCGTCCCTATGAAACGGCGGACGAATGCAATCCAAATATTTCACAAATTAGGGTAACGGTAACGGGCGTCAGCTATGGCGGCATGCTCACATTGGGTTTGTATAACGATCCAAATCATTTCTTAATGAAACATGGCAGGAAACGGCATATTCGTATTCCGGCAACCGATGAGCGGCATATTGTCTGTTTTAATCTCGATCAGCATGGTACGTATGCCGTATCGGCTTATCATGATAGAGACGCCGATCGTAAATTAAAACGACGCTGGAATCTATTGCCGGGCGAGCCTTTCGGCTTGTCCAACAATCCTCAGCCTGTTATGGGGCTGCCCAAATTTAGTGATTCGGCTTTTACGACAGAAGGACTAGGGGCCGATATCATCATTAATTTACATCAGCCTTAGTTGTGTTTATATACAGTTAGTCGCAGAAATTATAGGAAATGGCAGATGAAATTACTGTTTAGCCTGATAATCGCGTTTTCAACTGTATATTTGGCGATTGTGCTGCTGGTTTATTTTGCCCAGTCGCATTTGATTTATTTTCCACAAACCGGCCGTGAAATTGTTGCAACACCCGAGCAAGTTGGGCTTAGGTATGAATCAATCAATATTAGAACAAACGATGAAGAAACATTGCACGGCTGGTTTATACCGGCTCCGGATGCAATAGGAACTGTACTGTTTTTTCATGGCAATGCCGGAAATATTTCACACCGCCTCGATTATTTGCAGATGTTCAGTGCGCTCAAGCTGAATACTTTTATTTTTGATTATCGCGGCTACGGCCAGAGTAGCGGTACGCCGACTGAAATCGGGACCTATAGCGACGCAATAGCGGCTTGGAAATATCTAACCGAGGTTAAAGGAATAGCGCCACAAGAAATTGTGTTATTTGGTGAATCATTGGGTGGTGCCATAGCCACATGGCTGGCTGCGCAGAAAAACTCTGCACTGTTGGTGTTGGCCTCCACTTTTACTTCGGTGCCGGATCTGGCTGTAACGATATATCCTTTTTTACCGGTGCGATGGATTGCCCGGGTTAATTACAGCACTCTGGAATACTTACAGTCAGTAAATTGTCCGGTACTAATCGCGCATAGCCCGGATGATGAGATTGTGCCTTTTTCTCATGGTCAGCGTCTGTTTCATACCGCAGCAAACCCCAAAGACTTCTTGATGTTATCCAATGGCCATAATGACGGGGTCATTTTTATGCGCGATGAATGGATCGAGAAACTTACTTTTTTTATTCAAACCAACCTTAAGTCGAAGCATTGATTTGTTCGCGTACTCATGATGTGAACTGAAGTTTTGATAATACCGAGAATTTTAAATCGGACTTTACATAATTTTGACATTTGATTGGCTATAATGCGTTGCTACATATGGATTTAATTATGTGAAGAAAGTGATTCGGTTTGACGGATTTGCTGAAAATCTATCCAAGTAATTTCAGATTGAATAGCCTGGTTACTTACGCAATAGAGTCTGCAAGCGTTGTTTGGTGATTGGATACTATAAGAAAAGTAACTTTTTGAGAATGCTTGGTACTATAAATATTTTTATGTTTTGGTATAACCTACCGGTACCAAAAATTGTTATGAGCGCATACAGATGAATGTGCTTATCATAGAAGATAACCAAGATATTGCTGCCAGCATCTATGATTATCTGGAATCTTTGGGTTATGCCGTTGATGTCGCCGGTGTAGGGAAAATTGGTTTGCATTTGGCATTGACTAAGCATTACGATGTCATCATTTTGGACTTGGGTTTGCCTGATATTGATGGCTGCAAAATTTGCCAGCGGCTTCGACAAGAGGAACAATGTTCAGTTCCGATAATCATGCTAACTGCCAGAGATTCGCTCGATAGCAAATTGGAAGCATTTAATTCCGGTGCGGACGATTACTTGATTAAGCCTTTTGCTTTAAAAGAACTTGCAGCAAGAGTTAAAGTGTTGTCAGGAAGGGTTAATCGTGGCCCAGTTTCCCGGATTTAAGTTTTTATAAGGCATTTAACGTTTGATTCTGTTTGTTGGGTTGAGTAAGCTGATAGCAGATATTACTTAAACGTATAGGCTTATAGTTTCTGGAATTGATTGCGAGTATTCATGTTTGAACACAATCTAATCTTGTGTTTTTGTTCAAGAATAGTTCAAGGCATTGGCTCTTCGCGGATTATTATGCTGGGAATGCATCACAATTTTTTATATGGTGCGGAATAAATCGATTCGAACGTGTTTGCTGGCCTTCTTTACAGAACACTCAGAAGATTTGACTAAATATATCGCATTATGTATATTTCGCGGGGTAAAACAGTAAGTTTATTTCCTTTTTGCGCTAATCCGCCAAATCCTGTTACAGTTATACTGTGATCAATGATTTGATCTAATAATTATCGTCTTCTAATTGTATTTAGAAAATAGCTATCAATGATTGCAGCATCCCACGTCAAGGCAGAGCCCTTTTTTCTTGAAGGCCCGAACGGGAGACTGTTTGCAGTGTATCATCCTCCTCTATACGGTGTTGAAGTCAAAGGCTGTTTCTTATATGTTCAGCCATTTGCTGAAGAGATGAATCGATGCCGCCAGATGGTTTCACTTCAAGCTCGTGAGTTTTCTAGATTAGGGTATGGATGCTTGTTACTTGATCTCTATGGAACAGGGGACAGTGAAGGTCAATATCAGGAGGGTACATGGGATGTGTATCAGGCAGATCTGCTAGCAGGTTTACAGTGGATAAGTGCAAAAGGTTACGACAATATTTTGCTCTGGGCTGTACGGCATGGAGCGCTCCTTGCGCTTGAGCTTGCAAGTAACATGCCTCCGCCACACAGGCTTTTATTCTGGCAGCCCGTTCTAAACGGACAAACTGCACTAACGCAAATTCTCAGAATTGAATTTGCGGCTTCATTAGCGGGTGAAAATAAAGTGAGCATGGATAATTTAAGAAATCAAATCAATACGGGTGAAACTATTGAGTTATCAGGCTACGAAACAGCAGCTTCATTTCTCGCTACCCTCGAAGCATCCAAGGTGTCAAACTATTATATGTTGCCAGAAGTCGAAGTGCATTGGTTCGATGTACTCTCTTCGGAAGATCAGAATCCTGCAAGATCAAGGACCAAGGTTGAACAAGAATGGAAGAATGCCGGGGCGCAAGTTCACTACGAAACAGTCGTGGGGCCTGCCTTCTGGCAAGTCTGGGAGCGTGTTATTGCCGGTGAACTTATCGATCAGACAAGCGCTTGGGTACAAACCGATTTAACGAAAAAATAGATGGAAACCCCAATTAGCTTCAAGTGCGAAGATTGCGAATTATTGGGTATTCTCAATGTTCCTGATACGTTTTCACCGAGACGGGGTGTAGTTTTTATCGTGGCTGACGGGCCGCAATATCGGGTAGGCGCGCAACGTCAATTTGTGACAATGGCGCGAACCATGGAAAAATCAGGTTACGCAACACTGAGATTCGACTACAGGGGCATGGGTGATAGCGAAGGAATACATCGTGGCTTCGAGTATGTGAATGAAGACATCAAGGCTGCAGTGGATGCACTGCTGGCAAGCTGTACAAGTATTGAGGAAGTCGTATTATGGGGGGAGTGTGATTCGGCGGCCGCCGTATTATTCTATGCACATACTGACACACGTGTCAAAGGGGTTTGTATTGCAAATCCGTGGGTAAGAACAGAAGAAGGGCGGGCCAAAACAATTGTTAAACACTATTACCAAAGCCGGCTAGTCGATAAGAAATTTTGGAAAAAGCTTTTATCCGGGCAATTTGAGTTTCGAAATTCGCTTGTTTCATTATGGAATAACATAATTAAAGTTTTCAGGGCGAAAAATCTTTCTAATCCAGTCCGTAATAATTCATCTGACAGCATGAATCAACAGCCCTTGCCGTCAAGGCTTGCGTATGGTTTGGGTAGTTTCGATGGTCAAGTATTGTTGATATTGAGTGGTAACGACTGGATTGCGAAAGAGTTTCTTGATATGGTGGCAGCATCGCCTGTTTGGCAGAATCTTTTGAACGATGAACGACTGGTGCGTCATGAAATACAAGATGCGGACCACTCATTCTCAAGAAAGGTGTCGCGTGACGAACTGTTGCGTTTAAACCTTGAATGGCTAAAATCATGGTAATAAAGTGTAGTCATACCAAACTTTGGAGTTATTGATAGCATGAAAAATCCGAAGCATGCACCAATGCATCAATTCCCAGTGGTCAATGATTGTCTCCAAGTAGGCGGCAGGCCTATCACCAACATTGCCAATGAAATTGGAGGCGCGCCGTTTTATGTATATGACCGGAAACTGATGACCCAGAGGGTGGAACAACTGCGAAATACACTGCCTGATGGGTTAATCATAAAATTTGCGATAAAAGCTAACCCAATGCCTGCTGTCGTTCAACATATGTCTTCTCTTGTTGATGGTCTTGATGTGGCTTCTGCGGGTGAACTCAGGATTGCATTGGATACCGGGATTGATCCAATCCATGTCAGCTTTGCCGGTCCGGGGAAAATGGATTGGGAGTTGAAGCAGACGATTTCTTCAGGTGCGATACTGAATCTTGAATCCGAGAATGAGATGGAAAGAGCGGCCAAGATTGGTGAGCAATTGGGAATCCAGCCACATGTGTTAATTCGGGTAAATCCCGAATTCGAATTGAAATCCTCGGGTGTAAAAATGGGTGGGGGTCCCAAACCCTTTGGTGTTGATTCAGAACGCGTGCCCGCTATGTTGCAAAGGCTAGGAGAGCTAAAGCTGGACTTTCGTGGTTTTCATATTTACAGTGGCTCGCAAAACCTGAATCCTGAAAGTATTATAGAAGCACAAAATAAGACAATAGACCTTAGCTTTCGTTTGGCTGAATTTGTGCCGCAGCCGATTACAGTGCTTAATATAGGTGGCGGATTTGGAATTCCTTTATTTCCAGGTGATAAACATCTGGAACTCGGTCCAATTGCGGACAATTTGGAATCCAGAATCAAGGATGTCGCTTCAAGACTACCGACGGCACGCGTTGCAATCGAGCTTGGCCGTTATCTGGTAGGAGAAGCAGGTCTTTATGTCAGCGAAGTTGTTGATCGTAAAATATCACGGGGCGAGGTCTATATCGTGACGAATGGTGGACTACACCAGCATCTTGCAGCAAGTGGTAATTTTGGTCAGGTTCTGCGTAAAAACTTTCCTGTTGTTGTTGCTAATCGCGTCGTTGGTTCCAAGCGGGAAGTTGTCAATGTCGTTGGCCCACTTTGCACGCCGCTGGATATTCTGGCTGAACAAATGGAATTGGCGGCCGCACAGCCGGGTGATTTAATTGCTGTTTACCAGTCAGGCGCTTATGGTTTCAGTACAAGTCCTATTGCATTTCTTGGACACCCTCCACCTGCACAGATATTGGTATAAAAACAACATCCGGCAGGGTTAAGCGAAGTTGGCTTGCTATAAAAATACTTTTATTCAATTTTTTGCTGCAAGAATTCGGTAAGGCTTCCTAATGTCTGGAATACCTCGGCAGAGATTTCATCGTCTTCTACAACGATTTCAAATTCATCCTCTAGCGCCGTCAATACTGACACGACACCAACAGAATCAAGTTCTGCAATAGCGCCAAGTAATGGCGATGTCGCTTCCATTTGATCGACTTGTTTATTGTCGAGCACCAGGGTGTCGCGAAGTATTCTTTTAATGTCGTCCATTAATGACATTTTTTAAAGCTCCTTATAAATGTTTCTTCATCGGATAAGAGATCGATTGCCGCAGATTTCCTGATTATACTAGACCTCATATAGCATCGCGCTGTGAAGTAGGGCAATAAATGCCCTGGTATTTTGTAATAAGGTTTATTAAGCGGAAAAGCACAATAAAGATCATTATGAGGATAGGTTTAGTTGACTAGAAAATTTATTTGAAACAATTTAGATAGTCATAGATTCAGGACAATTGACATTATTGTTAGCTTCTTTGCTTGTGTATGATCGCAATGATTGATTTTATCCTAATAATTGTTGATAGATTATAGGTAAAACGTGAGACAGACGATCAGGCCGGTTCACAATAGCGTAACCACCTCTGCCAAACAAATAGGGGAAATAGTCTTGCGCTTTACGATCAACGGTGATTCCAAATACTGCGAGACCCGTTCTACGGGCTTCTTGAATAGCATGGCGTGTATCTTCTATACCGTAACGACCCTCATAATAGTCCAGATCGTTGGGCTTGCCATCACTGAGTAACAGAATCAGACGGTTGCGTTCAGCTCTTGCGCTCAAGAGGTGACGGGTATGGCGCAAAGCTGGGCCGATTCTGGTGTAATAACCGGGGCGCAAGGAAGAAATCCGTCGTAGTGTTTTGTCATTGAATGCTTCATCAAAGTTCTTTACGGCGGCAATACGTACGAAGTTTCTTTTACGAGAAGTAAAGGTATAAATGGCAAATGAATCCCGACATGAGGCAAGGCCGGTTGCCAGTGTAATCAGGGCTTCTTTTTCGACATCGAGGATGCGAAGATTATTTGTCCAGCTATCGGTCGATAGGGAAACATCCACTAAAATAGCAACTGCAAGATCACGTTCCTGTCGGTGCGTTTTGATATAGACCTGGTCCGAGCAGTCGCCGTTTGCAAGAAAATCGCATTGTGTCCGCACCAGTGCATCCATATCCAGTTCAACGCCATCCAGTTGACTGCGTAAAGTCTTACGTTTGGGTCTGACAGCTTCAAATTGACGCCGAATCTTGCGAAAGTGGCGTCTGGTTTGAATATCAGGAGTCCATAATTCGTCGTTTTCTTCGGCTTGCTGGAGTATGACCCGGCATTGATTGGCATGATAATCTTTGCGCCGGTAGTCCCATTCCGGATATGCCAGCTCTGAAATCAACGCATCCGGGTTGACATCGCCGGGTGCTAGATCTAGATCTAGTTTAAGTTTGGTCGCGGCCGGATGTTGGTGCGGACTGAGGGCAATTTCTTCGCTATCTTTCGCGGCGTCTTTGGCAGAATTTTCATCGTCATCCTGCACTGCGCGATTAATATTGATCATTTCTGACCAACTGAAAAGTTTTTCGAAGCGGTTTAGTAACAACGGATCGTCTCGCTCGCTTTGTTCAAACTTTTCTCTTCGGCTTTTTTTTCTATGGTTTTCACTTGTTTCTTCACTGCGGCCACTGTCCTGTTCCGAAAAATCTTGGTCTACACTTGACGATACAGTGGATGAATGCGTTGTTCCCCACAATGGTACCGGTAGAAACGTTTGATACTGTGGTGTCGCATGCCAGTGTTGAAAATCAGGTGAGGATTGCGTGATGTCCTGCAAAAGTGTTTTGCTTTGAGGATTTGGACAAGGGTTGCCTAATAAAGCCAGGATAACCTCCTCAACGGTATTTTCCTGTTCGGGCAGTTTGCGTTTGGGCCGTTGTTCACAAAGAGCCTTGCACAGGCTGCGGTAATCATTGGCAAGACCGGGAAAGAGATTGCATACGGTTAAGCATGTCCGATAAGTGCGATGAAGAAAGACCAGATCGGCTTGCAATGGATCATCTAGTTGCTGGCTGCCAAACGTTTTTTCTGAAACGGCGAAAAATGCCGCTAACCAGAAGTATAAACGTCGATTTAGTATGGCTGATGGGAAATAGGCGATTGACGCAGGCAGCAATATCCGCTCATTGTTGCCCACTATCAATGGCATTGCTTCTTGTCCCCTTCCAAGCCGCAGCAATAGCTTAAGGCGGTGCTTCGATGACTGTCGTGCACTTGCCGTTAACGCAATTCCGGAGGTGCCGCCAAGTCCACGAAAATAAACGCCGAGAGAAGTACGAATCGAATCCAGTGATACGGCGGCGTCTTGATAACTCGGATAACTGCTGGCATCGCCAACGAGTCGGTGCCAAAAATGACCGATTTGTTCTTCCAGTTCAATAAATTCCAAAATGCTCACTTTTTAACCGTAAGTTGCGCGGATCAATTCAAGCAAGCCGTCCTTGACATCCTGATCATCGCACAGGGGTTCAACCAGCGCAGCTTCTGCTGCCTGAAAAGGATCAAACCCACTTTTCATCAGGATAGCGCAATAGACCAGTGATCGGGTTGACACAACTTCTTCGAGATCCACATCTTTCAATTTTCGTAGCTGTTTTGCAAGATTTACCAGAGGAATACAGCGTTCCATAGACAAGCCACTCTCGCCAACAATAACTTCAATTTCTATTTCAGGTGGCGGAAAATCAAAACTGATAGAAACAAATCGTTGACGCGTACTGGGTTTTAATGATTTGAGGATATTCTGATAGCCAGGGTTATAGGAAACTACCAACATGAATTCATCCGGTGCTTTCAGTATTTCTCCCGTACGTTCTAGTGGTAAAATCCGACGGTCATCAGTCAATGGGTGCAGCACTACCGTTACATCCTTGCGCGCTTCCACCACTTCATCCATATAACAGATACCGCCATTACGTACCGCACGTGTCAACGGACCATCAACCCATACAGTCTCACCACCTTTAAGCAAATAGCGCCCCGTCAAATCTGCGGCGGTCAAGTCATCGTGACAGGAAACGGTATACAAAGGCCGTCCTAGACGGTCAGCCATATGGGCAATAAACCGGGTCTTGCCGCAACCTGTAGGTCCTTTGATCAGTAGGGGCAATCGCTGATGATACGCTGTTTCAAATAATGCATATTCATTTCCAGTTGGTTTATAAAAGGGAACTTCATCCTTTGCTGACAGCGCATGTAATTCTTGTCGTGACTTCATTTGATTCATTCGTAGTGATACTGATTATCTGGCTTGAGGAGCGGTAGTCACTTGTTCTCTCACAGGTCCGAGTGCCGAATAGAGAAACAATAGCGCACCCAGCATAAAAAAGAGACCTGAACCTAACCGGAACCAGTAGAACAATTCGATTTGCGACTGGATTTCCATAAAGCCCATTGCAAGGACACGCTGAAGATGTGTTTGTAAAACACCGGCAAATGCTAGCGTAGACGTCATAAAAATCATTGATCCGGTCATCAACCAGAAACTCCACATATTCAAAATCTGATTGAACGGCTGTAGTTTTCGTAAAGCGGGCAGGGCATAGGTAAAGAATGCCAGATTCAACATTACGTAGGCGCCATAAAAGGCAAGATGCCCATGCGCTGCTGTTAATTGGGTGCCGTGTGTATAAAAATTAATCGACGGAAAACTGTGCATGAGACCCAGTACGCCGGCGCCAAAAAAAGCCATGACCGGACATCCAAGGCTCCAGAGCATGGCCGCTTTGTTTGGATGTTCCCGTCCGCTTTGGTATACAAGATAAAACGCCCATAAAACCATTGCGAAAAAGGGAACCACTTCAAGAATTGAGAAAATCGCACCGATCCAGTGCCAGTATTCCGGTGTGCCAATCCAGTAGTAATGATGACCTGTCCCCAGCAATCCGCTGAACAATGAGAATCCGACAATGACATAAAGCCATTTTTCGATAACTTCACGATCAACCCCGGTTAATTTAATCAGCAGAAATGCCAGCATGGCAGCCATAATCAATTCCCATACACCTTCAACCCAGACATGTACAACCCACCACCAGTACAGTTTGTCGAGCGCCAGGTTGTTAGGGTTGTAAAAAGCAAATAGAAAAAAGATCAATGCCCCCCAAAGTCCAAGCAATAAAACAATGGAGACCACTGTTTTGCGGCCTTTGAGGACGGTCATGGTGATATTGTAAATAAATACGATGAAAGCGATGGCCATGACGATCTTGACCCATAACGGTTGTTCCAGAAATTCACGACCTTCATGTATGCCAAATAGATAAGAAACAACCGCAGCCAGGGCTGCAAATACAAACAGGCCGAGTTGTAACCAGGCGAGTCTGGGACTGTGTATTTCACATTCACTTTCTTCTGGGATCAGAAAATAGCTGGCACCAAAATAGCCTAGCAAAAGCCAAACCAACAGCGCATTGGTATGAATCATTCGAATGATATGAAACGGTACGATTTCTGATAGAAAATTTGGAAAAACATAGACGGTACCAGCAAGCACGCCGGCTAAGACTTGAACCAGAAACAAAGCAAGTGCGGCTACAAAATAGGGATAGGCAAGCTGCTGGGTTTGATATTTCATTGATGAAACCTCCTTGTGAAAACTGTATGAAATCGTTGAATCCATTAACCGGCATCGTTAGGAGGCCATCCTAACGTGTCGATGCGGCTTGTCCATTCAAGAAAGTCAATCAAGTCATCGAGTTCTTGTTCGGTTAGATTGAACTGAGGCATTTGCCTTCGGCCTGGCGCACCAGTCGGTTGTGCGCGCATCCAGGCTTTTAAACCCATGCGCGCGACTTCTGTATTTTCACGCCCTCCGAAGCGGAACCAGACATTACCTAATTCTGGCGCAAAATAAGCGCCTTCACCGAGCAGGGTATGGCAATTGATGCAGGAGTTTCGTTCCCATACATGCTTTCCGCGGACGACCGCATCTGTTAGGGTCGATTCATCCGTTGAAACATTCTGGATATAGTAATGGCTATGAAGGGTGAGAATGGTGAAAAGAAGAAGAAAAAAAATTGAACCACCATAAAATATGTTACGTGCTGCTGACTTGGTCAAATACTCCGCCATACCACCTCCCTCTTGAATAATCAATATATGTTCAGTGAAACATAGCTAAATAACATTAATAATCATATGGATATATGATATTTTGAAGATATTAGTTATTGTAACGCAAGTTTTTTTGTTTGAGAAGCGGTGTTTGAAAGTGCTATTAAAGATGAGGGAAAATTTCGATGAGATTGGCAAATTAATAGTTTTTCCCTGTTAACGGCCGGTGAGGTTTTTTATTGCAATCAAATATTAATATGCGGCAGTCTTACTATAGAAAATAGAAAGACTGCCGCAGATGGGGTGGTTTAAATTGAAAACAATGTATAACGTACAACTTAATGCAGTATTATCTTTTGAATTAAGCTGTTTCCGATTCGTCTTTCTTCCTGAGCGCAATCATCCGGGCAAACAATGGCGCACAAATTATGCCGAAAAGTAATCCAATCAATGTCATGCCTGAAATCGGGACATTATCATTGAAAAAATCCGTAATTTGTTTTGTGAGCGGCTCCTTTTCTCTACCTTTGTCATCTTTTTCAACGACTGTGGGTAGATCTTCGACCTCGTATTTATCATTGAGAGTGTAAGGAGTCAACCCGGGAATGCTGGGTATATCTTCACCGCCCTTGCCGACAACGAGCTGGGCTTTCATGCCTTTTTCCATATGTTGAGCGATGTCGCAATGCACGAGATACGTTTCATCGGCTGCCGGTACGATCATGGTGCCTGTGACAGTTCTTGGACCCGTATTTTCAAGATGGAACATTCCAAGATGATACAAGTAACGCGGTAAGCCGTGCATCATAAATTGGTGGCGGACATTGTCTTCGTTAATAAAATGCCACGTAATTTTGGAACAGGGTTTAACGCGCCATTCCTGTTGGTCAAAAGCAAATGTCGTACCTGGAAATTTTTTGGCATATTTTGCACCGGCACGCACGGTAATTTCGATTTCTTCCGAAATACTCGAGCAGCTGCTAGGCAGTTTGTCAAAATTTTGTCCCATGATATGTGTGCCTTCATGATCCATGATATGGCCGTCATGATGATGATGGTGATCGTGGTCTCCATGATCTGAATGATCGTCGTCATGATGCATCGTGTCGTGTTCGCTATGCATGCCCATCTCATGATCATGTCCATGATCCATCCCTTTATGATCATCGCTGCTATGGTCATGACCACTGTGGTCGTGATGCGCCATGTCATGATCGCTGTGATCGTGTTGCCCCATGTCATGGCCGCTGTGATCATCATGTTCCATATTCTGATGTTTACTGTGATCGGTGTTCTCTTGCGCATAAGCGTAGGAACTGAGGGCTATCACACTGTAAAATACAATGAATAAATGCTTAGTCATTCGCTTTACTCCCTTTTGAGCCTTTAAGCTTGGATATGACGCTTGTCATGGCTGCTTTAGCCTGTTGTCTTCTGGCGATAATTAAGTAAATCAGAATGCCAAAAAGGAAACCGGACATCAGATTGAGCAGAGTGGTTTGTGTCTCAGAATCCATACCGGTACGGACACCTGGTGCGCCCAAACTGCCTTCTTCATCTAAATCCTGCCAGATAGGTATTCTTCTTTCATAATATTCTTTGTTAAAGTAAACAGACAAGTCGATACCGTGCGCGACTTTGGGTAAACCGATTTCATCAAGATAAGGTTTATACGCAATCATACTCATGCTGCCGCCTTCGCTCATGCCGTCGGTCGTAATGCCTTTTTCACGGTGATCATGAAAAAGCCAGGCGCCGGGACCATAATTGTGTAAACCGTCATCCGTGGTGTTCAGTAACAAGTCCAATCGTTGAGCGGGTGCCATATCAAAAACGTCCCGGGTAATCTGAGCAACAGGATTTTGTTCTATGCCATCATAATGCGTAATGGTCGCTTTATGGCCGTGGGTGTGTATTGCAATAAATTCACCGCCACTGTTGAGCATTCTAAGCTTTATTTTCTGGTCCTGTTCAACAGCGATTATGGATTCCCTTAAGGTATAGGGAAAAGACAATCCATTGAGCAAGTAATAATCTTCAGTGGAATCGGTCAGGTCATATCGCCGGTTCATGTCACGCGCAATTAACCGCGGGTCGTTATATTTTTGGATAATGCTGGTTAATTCCTTGTCCATGGCATGATAGTGAAGATCGTATTCCTGATCAAAATGTTCTTTTACCGCCACAGATGGATGTCTGACATGGCCAGCGCCGACGTTTAAAGTTTGTAACCAGTTATTGGGGCGGTTTTCTTCTACGATAATCATGCCGGCTAATCCCATGGCGAGATGAGTGTGCGTTTGGACATGGCAATGATAGAACATGGTGCCGGCCTGACGGGGCTGAAATTCGTAAACACGTCTTTCTCCAGGCATCAGGTTAATCTCGCTGGTTTGCGGAACACCGTCATTTCCGTATTTGCCGCCATTATACTCATGATGTGAGAATGGGTGGTCAACGCCGTGCAGGTGAATGGTGTGTGGGAAATAATGCGTGTTTTCCAGAACAATCTGCACAATATCGCCGACTTCAACGCGAATTACGGGAGACGGTAGGCGCAGCAATGAATTGGCTCGAATACTTTCAAAATTTTCTGTCGACATGCCGCTAGTTTTTGGGGCGAATACCCAAGCGCCGGGCTGAATACCAGGCGCTATATCGTATGTCGGGATAACGCCCTCAAAATCGGGCGTCCGGCCATTGAGTTCGATGACTTCAAGTTTAATGGTAATGCGATCGGGATCGCCATCGCCATCGATGTCATCGGTTTTAATAATGGCGTCGGGCGACAGACCGGTTTCCATCAATGTAGCCATGGAAATATTGTTGGTGCCCTTGACAGCTGCAGCAATCAAATATGGATTATCTGGACTGCAACTTTCTGAAGCTTCGATTTGAACACCTTCAATAACCTGAGCTTTCCGCCAGGATGGAGAAATCTTGGGATCGCATATGGGTTCAGCATTTAATGCTGCCGGACTGACTTTTACCGTTTCGGGCAACTTTAATTTTGCCTTTGCAATCGCGGGAAAAGTTATACTACAGACAGCCAAAACGGCCATAAAATAACGGATAGGCATTTTTACGCACCTTTTTGAGTTTATTCTAATTTAAATTTGATTTTTCTTAAAATGGATCGACTGCGTTCAAGATAAAGATAAGCCCTTTTCATCGAATCACCGGTCTATAAATAGTTTCCTGATATTTCCTGTTACTTAAGAGCGCCTCTAAAAAACCATATTTTGTTACAATGCTTCGTTGTTCACAAAAATAGCTTCGTCACAGATCGTTCATATGCCGTGTCAACTTTTTTGTTTCCGACTTGTTTTTTTAAAACGCTGAATTTATAGAGATGCCATTAAGTGATAAAGTTTTTAAAAAATTGTTTTATTTGTATCATTTTGATACCGAAATTTGATATCTTGTGTACTCATGAATTAAATGATTTGAATACCCCCATATATAGCCTCATTATACAGAACCCGATTAGCCTTATGTAACCTTTTCTATACGTTAGGCAGCGCGATGGAAGCATCTTTTTACAAAAAAAGATACATTTAAGTTATGACTAACGCTTCTTTGTTGTACAAACAAATACTCAATATCAAGTCATCCACGATGAAAAAAAGTTTTGTTCCATTATTGGCGTTTGTGATCCATTTTTTTTTATTTGCCTGTGGCAGCGAAACCTCGGATAACAGGAATGAGAAACCAGCTGAAGCAGTGCCGGTCGGTGTATTGCAAGTGAAACCGGTCAATATTCGCATCAGTGCTGAAACAGTCGCTCAAACAGAAGGCGCCAAGGAAATTGAAATTCGTCCAAGAGTGGGCGGGATCGTACTGAAACGGTATTACCAGGAAGGAATGGCCGTCAAAGCGGGCGATTCCTTGTATTTGATTGACCCCGAGCCATTTCGGACAGCATTGGCTGAAGTTCAGGCGGAATTTCTTGAGCAAAGTATACGCGTCCTGACAGCAAAAACCGAAAAAGAGCGTCAGGAAAAACTGGTTGCCGAAAATTTTGTCAGTAAACGATCGTATGATAACGCTGTTGCTGATTTCATGTTAACCGAAGCCGCACTGCATGCACTAAAAGCGCGTGTGCAGCAAGCCGAGCTGGACTTGTCATATACAACAGTCAGAGCGCCCATTAACGGGATTGCCGGGCGTTCGTTAATATCCGAAGGCTTGCTGGTTGCTGCCAACAGCAGTGTATTAACGACCATGACGCAAGTGGCGCCCATTTGGGTGCGCTTCAGCTTTTCAGACAATGAACTCGTTCGATTTAATGGACGGTTGACCGAGGACAATATCGACAAAGTGATCCTGATTTTACCGGATGGTGTCGAGTATCCGATCAGCGGCAAAATAAATTTTGCCGCAAGCGAGATTGATCCGTTAATCGGCACTCAACAATTAAGAGCGACATTTGACAATCCGGAACAGAAACTGTTGCCGGGACAATTTGTGCGGATTCGCGTTATTTCAGGCGATACAGATAATGTTTTTCTGTTACCGCAAGTGGCAGTAATGACATCGGACCTGGGTAGACATGTTTATGTGGTCAATGAAAACAACGAAATCGTGATGCGGCCGGTAACCGTTGGCGAATGGATCGGCAAGGATTGGATTATTCTGGATGGACTTCAAGCCGGGGACATTGTCGCAGTAAATAACCTGATCCGGTTAAGCCCGGGCATGACCGTCAATCCTGAACGGATTGATGCAACAGAAATCCTGTCATTCAGACCATGATGCAATGTCTTGAAAATAAACGGAAACGTTAACACAAGATGAGTCGTTTTTTTATCACCCGACCCATATTTGCTTCTGTACTGTCGATTATCATTGTATTGGCGGGAATAGCGGCCGCGGTGCAATTGCCGATTGCGCAATATCCGCAAATTACACCGCCGGTGGTTCAGGTAACAGCCACTTTTCCGGGTGCCAGCGCCGAGACGTTGATAAAAACAGTCGCGGCACCGATTGAGGAACAACTCAGCGGCGTGGATGATTTGTTGTATTTTAATTCGAGTGCGGACTCGAGTGGCCGGCTAACAATTACCGTAACTTTTGAAATCGGAACCGATATCGATCTTGCGACATTCAACATCAGTAACCGGGTCAATATTGCATTGCCGCGTTTGCCTGATGAAGTTAGACGTTCCGGCATTACCATTCAAAAACGCGCCAATGATTTGTTGCTTGTTTTTGCAGTGACATCATCGAATAAAGATCATACCCCTTTGTTCCTGAGCAATTATATTACCAATAATTTCCTTGACGAACTTAAACGCACGAGCGGGGTCGGCGAGGCGCGTATCTTCGGCGCACAGGACTATTCGATGCGGATCTGGCTGCAGCCCGACAAAATGGCGCAGCTGGGTATCACCACAAGTGATATTGCTGCGGCAATACGTGCACAGAATGCACAACATGCGGCTGGAAAGATCGGCCAGGAGCCCGCACTTTCTGATCAGCAACTGGTTTATACCGTCACTGCGAAAGGCCGTTTGACCGAGCCAGGGGAATTCGGCAACATAATTTTGCGCGCCGACGGCCCGCGCGGAGTGCTTTACTTGAAGGATGTGGCACGTATTGAATTGGGTGCGCAGGAATATAATATTCTGAACATGCTCAATGGTGTGCCTGGTGTGGGTATCGGCATCTTTTTGCAGACCGGCGCCAATGCACTCGATACCGCCGCTGAAATCAAGTATAAAATGGAAACGCTTCAGCCCTTGTTTCCGGAAGGCATGCAATATGTACTGCCCTATGACACCAGCCAGTTTGTCAAAGCCTCGATCTGGGAAGTCGTAAAGACACTGGGCGAAGCCATGATTCTGGTGATACTGGTCGTTTACCTTTTTTTACAGACCTGGCGCGCCACACTGATTCCAATTATTGCTGTACCGATTTCATTAATCGGTACATTCGCCGGACTATGGCTGCTCGGCTATTCGATTAACACCATGACATTGTTTGCCATGGTGTTGTCAATCGGTATTGTTGTCGATGATGCAATCGTTGTTCTGGAAAATGTAGAACGGTTGATGACGCAGGAAAAGCTGTCTCCGATGAATGCGGCCATTAAAGCCATGCAACAGGTGTCCAGCGCTGTGGTTGCCATGACGCTGGTGTTGGTGGCTGTATTTGTGCCGGTTGCATTTCTCGGCGGAATGGCGGGTGAGTTATACCGTCAATTTGCGGTAACGGTTGCCGTAGCTGGGGTTATATCGGGAATTGTGGCGCTGACATTGTCGCCGGCGTTATGCGCTATACTGCTGCGGTCTTCGCAACGACATGTCGCATTCTTTGATTGGTTTAACCGTTATTTCAACAAAATTCGCAATTTTTATGTTGGCATGGTCGACGCGGCAATCAAAAATGTCGGAGTCAGCGTATTGGTGTTTGTGGCGTTTATCGCGGGCATTGGCTATTTGCTGAAGATTATACCGGGCAGTCTTGTGCCTTCTGAAGATCAGGGTTATGTGATTGCAGCGGTTATTTTGCCGGACAGTGCATCGCTATCCCGAACGATTGCTACCGCAGATGCAGTCCGTGCCGAGATTGCAAAGAATCCGGATGTTGCCTTTCAGTTCGCTGTAAATGGACTGGACTTTATCGGTGGTGGGAACAAAACCAATGTGTCGACAATGTTTACCCGGATGAAAGAGTGGTCGGAACGTGAAACGACTGCAGATGATCTGGTTATGCAGTTCTTTGAAGCGGGTTCCAAGCAGACTGACGGTCTGGCGATTGCGTTTAATCCGCCTGCGATTCGCGGTCTGGGCAGTACCGGTGGTTTTGAATTGTATGTGCAAAGCCGGACAAGTTCCGATCCGCAACATCTGGCCAGGGTTGTCGATGACTTCATGGCGGCCTTGCAGAATGAGCCGATGATTGCCTCGATTAACTCGTTTTATCGTTCCAGGGTGCCGCAGTTTTTTGTATCCGTTGATGAAGCCAAGGCCATTTCTCAAGATGTCGCGATTGCCGATATTTATGAAACTCTGCAAAGCACGATGGGATCGCTTTATGTAAACGATTTTAATCGAGCGGGACGTACCTATCGTGTACAGTTGCAGGCCGATGCCGCATACCGTATGAAACCGGATGATATCGGCAAAGTTTATGTGCGTTCGAATAACGGATTGATGGTGCCCCTGTCCGCACTTGTGCAAATAAAGCATGTAATCGGCGCGGAACAATTGGAGCGATTCAATGGACTATTGTCGGCAAAACTTATTGGAAGCGGTGTTCCCGGACTAAGCTCGGGCGAAGCAATACAACTCGTGGAGCAGATTGCAGAGCAGGTATTACCGGATGGTTATCAAGTCGCCTGGACTGGAAAAGCATTTCAAGAGAAAAGAACCGGTTCGGCGGCAATATTCGCGTTCAGCCTGGCTATTATTATGGTGTTTTTGATTCTGGCCGCACAGTTTGAAACCTGGGCTTTGCCGCTGGCGGTTATCATGGCAGTGCCTTTTGCGGCAGCAGGCGCTTTGATCGCGGTATTGATACGTGAAATGCCCAATGATATTTATTTCCAGATCGGCATGGTGACATTAATCGGACTGGCGGCGAAGAATGCGATATTATTGGTTGAATTTGCCAATCAAAGAATGAAAGCAGGTATGGATGCAACAAGTGCGGCAATTGAATCCGCACGGCTGCGTTTTCGGCCTATTGTCATGACTTCAATGGCATTCATTCTGGGTGTTGTGCCTTTGGTGATTGCTACAGGTGCGGGTTCTGCTGCGCGTCAGTCCATGGGAACAGGTGTTTTTGGCGGTATGATACTGGCTGCATTTGTTGCCACTATTTTTGTGCCATTATTTTTTTCATGGTTTGTATCGAAACATTCAACGCCACAGTCAGGAATGCGGTGGAAAAAATGGACGCCTTCCGGTGTTTCATTTTTATCCTACAAGCCTGCGAGGCCATCAGGAGCAGCCAAAAAAACTGAATCCTTTAAACCAATACAGTAATTTGTATAATAAAGGTATATTCCTGAAAAGCGAGCCGTTGAATTTTGACCATGAATGCTTATAAAAACATAACCGCCATTGATAAAAAGATTATCTTGTCTTTGGGGGAATGCAATATCATTCTGGTTGGAATGATGGGTGCGGGTAAAACTACAATTGGAAAAGCACTGGCCGGTTTTACCAACAAACAATTTCTTGACTCAGACCATGAAATTCAGGAACGCACTGGCGTCAAGATTCCCGTTATTTTTGAAATTGAAGGTGAAGCTGGTTTTCGTAAACGGGAATCGCAGGTGCTTCAGGAACTGGTCAGAAAAAACAATGTTGTTCTGGCCACCGGTGGCGGTGCGATACTCAACCAGGAGAATCGCAGGTTATTGAGACAAAGTGGCACCGTTGTTTATCTGCGCACATCAGTCAATGATTTGTACCGGCGGACACGCCACGATAAAAACCGTCCATTGTTGCAGACCAGCGATTTGCGTCGCAAATTAGCCGAACTTTTTGAACAGCGGGACGCGCTTTATCAGGAATCTGCGCATATCATTGTTGATACTTCAAGGCAAAATATTCGTATTCTGGTAAAGGAACTGGCCAAAAAACTGGTTTCTTTCAAATCTTCTCAATCCATTCATACACAGGATCTCATGCGCACCATAAAGGTCGATTTTTCATCATCATCAGAGACAAAAAATTATCCCATTCATATCGGTAACGGTATTTTAAACCAGACAGAACTCATTATATCCTGCCTCAAGCAGAAACGGGTTGCAATAGTCAGCAACACGACGATTGCGCCACTCTATCTGGACAAGTTGCGCGCTGCACTGGAAAAAAATGGTGTCCAGTCCATTCCCATTATTTTGCCCGATGGAGAAGCCAACAAAAACTGGAAAACCCTGAATCTGATCTTTGATGCACTGCTTGATAACCATTGCGAGCGCACCACAACCATGCTGGCTTTAGGCGGCGGTGTAATCGGCGATCTGACCGGCTTTGCCGCCGCCACCTATTTGCGTGGCGTGCCGTTTATTCAGATACCGACAACGCTGCTGGCACAGGTCGACTCATCGGTTGGCGGAAAAACCGGAATTAACCATACCCTGGGTAAAAATATGATCGGTGCATTTTATCAGCCGCGCATGGTACTCGCTGACAGCGCCACGCTTGACACATTACCCGACCGCGAATTGCGCGCTGGCATTGCTGAAATCATTAAGTACGGCCTGATTCGTGACCCGGTATTTTTCGAATGGCTGGAAAAGAATATGCAGCGCCTGCTATCGCGCGACCCTGCGGTTCTGAATGAAGCCATACAACGCAGCTGCGAAAACAAGGCTGAAATTGTCGCCGCAGATGAGAAAGAAAGCGGGGTGCGTGCCTTGCTGAATCTGGGGCATACTTTCGGTCATGCAATCGAAAACGGAATGGGTTACGGTGTCTGGCTCCACGGCGAGGCAGTTGCTGCAGGAATCGTGATGGCGGCCGATCTATCCCGGCGCATGAAGCTGATCAGTGAAACAGATGTTGCACGTATCCAGAGAATTTTCCAGCAGACCGGTCTGCCAGTGACCGCACCAAGATTCGAAGCGGAAAAATACCTGGAACTCATGGCGCTCGATAAAAAAGTTTCTGCAGGGAAGACACGGTTTATTCTGTTGAACCGCATTGGTGAAGCGGTAATGCGCGCCGATATTCCGCCTGCATTGATCAGTGAAACACTGGATGCCTGCATGATGCATGAATAGCTTAATGACACTGGCGCCGTACGCCGTATGCGAACGCAATACCCGTGGGCGGGTGGTAGCTGAGACGCCGCCGACAGGGCGCAGCGAGTTTCAGCGCGACCGCGACAGGATTATCCATTCAAAAGCTTTCCGGCGGCTGGAATATAAAACACAGGTGTTCGTCAATCACGAAGGGGATTTGTTCCGGACGCGTTTAACGCATAGTTTGGAAGTGGCGCAAATCGGACGTTCAATTGCCCGTAATCTGCGACTGAATGAAGATCTGGTCGAGGCGATTACTCTCGCGCATGACCTGGGGCATACCCCGTTCGGTCATGCCGGTCAAGATGCGTTAAATGCCTGTATGAAGGAATATGGCGGGTTCGAACATAACCTGCAATCGCTGCGCGTGGTAGATATACTCGAAGAACGCTATGCGGCGTTTGACGGGCTAAATCTGTGTTTCGAGACTCGCGAAGGCATACTCAAGCATGCGTCAAAAAAGAATGCCCAAAAACTGGGCGAGATCGGCGAACGGTTTGTTTTGAAAAAGCGGCCGTCGCTGGAAGCACAACTGGCCAATTTTGCCGATGAAATCGCCTACAATAACCATGATATCGATGATGGCCTGCGCTCGGGATTGATTTTGCTCGAGCAATTGCAAAGTGTCAGCATCTTTTCCCGTCATTTGGCTTGCGTAAAAGAGAAATACCCGGACCTGAGTGAGCGCCGGTTGATTCATGAGACGGTGCGCTGCATGATCAATTCGCTGGCGACCGACTTGACGCAGCGCAGCACTCAAAATATCCAACGGGCGCAGCTGGACAGTCTACAGGCTGTGCGGGAGTCTCCGCCACTCATTGGTTTCAGCGATCCGATCAAAAAAGAGCAGCAGGAACTGAAAAAATTTTTGTATGACAATTTATATTTGCACTACCGTGTGATGCGTATGAGCAATAAGGCGTCGCATATCATCAAAAGTCTTTTCGACGCTTTCAGCGGCAATGTCCGTCTGCTTCCCGTTAAGTACCAGCATAAATTCAAGCACGACGGTCATCAGGCGATCGCGGATTATATTGCCGGCATGACCGATCGTTACGCGATCAGGGAATATCAGCGATTGTTTGCGATTACGCAGGATTAACACGGCGTTGCCGGCATCCTGCAACCGCGTAGCAATACTCGGTTTCGATTGATACCTTTTATCATCATTGTGTAATGAAGTAAAATAAGCCGAAATGCAAGCGCTTGCTTGTTGCATGGCGCGTTGGGATTTTCAATGGATTGTTGTCGAAAATTTCAAGAGGAAAAAATCATGACATGTGTGCTTAAAATAATGAATCGTTTCAATCGTTTCTTCTTTACCGTTTTTGCACTCTTCTTGTTGTATATGCCGGCGATTGCAGTGCTCGCGGGCGGAAACATTATTCGCGTTATCGACTTCACCGGACAGGCCGATGGCGATGCGCTTTCCTGGCTGGAAAAACAGGGCTTCGAGTTTGAGCTGAATGCCAGAAAACTGAATCCACGGTTTGAAAACGATGCGCTGGTTCTCAGTACAGATGACAAGACGGCCGGATTATTTGGACTCAGGTTTGCGCAACAGGATTTCATTCATGGCGCCAAAAGGGTGGAAATTGTCTGGGGCGTGAATAAATATCCGGAAGGTGCGGATTGGGACAACGGCATAAACAGCGTACCCATTGCTGTCATGTTGTCATTTGGAACCGAAAAACTGTCCAGTGGATTGCCTATGGGCATAAAGTCGGCGCCTTACTTTCTGAGTCCCTTTATCGGACAAAAGGAAACGCAGGATAAAATGTATCTCGGTAAACTCTGGCGCGAAGGCGGCCGGTATTTCTGCGTGGCGTCGGGCGATCAATCCGGTAAAACCATTACCACGGATTTTGAAGTGGATGACCGGTTTAAATCTACGTTCAAACAGGATAAAACGCCGCCGATTACCGCGCTTGCTTTCCAGAAGAACACCAGCAACACACAAGGGGACTCTGAAGCGTTTATCAAAAAGATTACGTTTCTATCGGAATGATTTCTATGCGTTTAGGGTTTGGATGAACAAAGGTATCGGAAGTTGAAAAAACTGAGCTTTTATGTCACCGGAAATGTTCAGAATGTCATGTTCAGACAGACGTTTATTCGTGGCGCACAAAAGCGAAAACTCAAGGCGGGCGCAACGAATGATGCCAACGATCGCAATCGGGTGCATTGCTCGCTTGCAGGCGATGAAACCGCTGTTGATGAACTGATCAACACACTGCGGGAAGGAAAACCGATCAATTCCTGGAATGCTTATGTGGAAGAACTTCACGTTCTCGATTGTTTCATTGAAATCTCGGAGCACCAGGTGACAACGGATAATGTCAATCGGTTTCAATGGTCGCCGAAAGTCGAATTTTACCTTTAATGAATTAAATAATAATAAATATATTGGAGCGAATCATGTATCAAATCACTAAAAGCCGATTGCTGATCAAAATAGCCGTTTTGGCCATGCTATCGGCCAGTCATTCAGCAATGGCGGAAACGCCCGTATCACAATCCTCTGACTCCATTTTATTGATGATCGGCAAGGAACAGGATCTTGCCGGTTGCAAGTTGCTTGGTAATGTTACGGGTGCTTCGCAGGACAGCGACAATGACCTGACATACCCCGAACGCCTCATTATCGCCAGAGATAATCTCAGAACCGAAACGGCCAAACTGGGGGGCAACGCCGTGCATGTCATACGCTCCAACACAACACGGTTTGAAATACAGGGTGTCGATAAAAAAATCGTTTTTTTGGGTAATGCGTATCACTGTGAATAATATTTAGAATTTATTCATGGTTTAGATCAAGTGATGTAGTACTAGAGATTTTAAAGCGGTAATGAAATCTTAAGCGCGTTCTTGACAGGTTCTTAAAAGCTTACGGCAACTCGGCCAGCGTATCAAACCAGGCGCTGCCGTTGAGTAGGGCACGCGGTCGTCGATGCAGTGGTAAAGCCGGGTCAGTGACACCGGCGTCCAGCGGTAAACATCTTTGTTTTCGAGTACCGCCCATAGCAGATGGTCCTGCCATTTTTAATGCAATCAGAAAGGAAGATGCGAAAAATTCTTCCGGAACGATGGGGGCAGTGCAACGTCAATGAGACATCGTTGTCATGCGTGTTGTCGATCAACGCAACACTGGTGATTAATTCACCTGAGGATGGCGGATATGACAGATGCAAATTGGGATGGAATTTATGCGGGTTTTTATCCTGTGTGTAATTGCAAGACGCGTTCTTTTTGTAAGATGAAGCTAAAGAATACGATTGATGTGGTTTAATAGATCCGGACACTCCAGTTAAGAGAGAATAGACTTAATTGGAGGAAGAAATGGAAACGAGAAGACAATACACAAAAGAATTCAAACTGGATGCCATTAGTATGGTTGTAGATCAGGGATTGACGATAGCAGAGGTGGCCAGGAACCTTGAAATTAATGCAGGTATGCTCGGCAGGTGGATCAAGGAAAGTCAGGCTGATGACAATGGACAGGCATTCCGAGGCAATGGAAAGCTGACACCAGATCAGGAAGAAATTAGAAACCTTAAATCCTAGGTCAAGCAACTCAAACTGGAGCACCAGATATTAAAGGAGGCGGCGGTCTTCTTTGCGAAAGAAACGAAGTGAAATATTCGTTCATCACCCGAAAGAAGAAGACCTATCCGGTCGGCGCGATGTGTCGACTAATGGGTGTCAGCCGCAGTGCATACTATGGCTGTGAGCAGCGTCGCAGGAATCGACCCGATGATTTGGGTCACAAGCAACTGATTGATGCAGTAAGAAATATCGCCAAATCATGCGATTACACTTATGGCAGACGCAGAATGAAACGGGCACTGAATGCATTGGGTTACCCTGTTGGCCGCTGGAAGACGAGGAAACTCATGCGCGAGGCTGGTGTGGAGGTACGACACCGAAAAAAATACAAAGTGACGACCGGCAGTAATCATCAGTTACCGGTGTTTGAGAATCACCTGGATCGTCAGTTTACTGTTGCCAGGCCGCTCAAGCTTACGTTGGCGACATAACCTACATCTGGACACAGGAAGGCTGGTTGTATCTGGCGATCGTCATTGATCTGTTTTCCAGAAAAGTGGTTGGCTGGAGCATGAGTTCACGGATGAAAGCGAGCCTGGTATGTGATGCGTTGAGAATGGCCATTACTCTGCGCCGACCACCACAAGGGCTAATAGTGCATTCGGATCGTGGAACACAGTATGCCAGCAAAGCATACCGCAACTTGCTAAAAACACACGGTTTTGTTGGCAGCATGAGCCACTTGGGAAATTGTTGGGACAACGCGGTGGCTGAAAGCTTCTTTGGCAGCCTCAAGCGGGAACGTTGCCAATGGCGACACTACCAAACCCGCTATGGCGCACAGCAAGACATTTTGCAGTATATCGCTGTGTTTTATAACAATCAGAGACTGCATTCATACCTGGATTACAAAAGTCCAAACCGATATGAAACAGAAGCTGCAAAAAAGGTGAAAGTTGCTTAACTGAGGTGTTCGGTTTTACTTGACCAGATCAGATAATCAATGTTGTTACATGTGTGCGGGAATGCCGGTGAGTGTGCGGCAAGGCGATCATTTTTTCAGGCGAGCCCATCTTTCTTATACAAATACATGATATTTTATGAATTCATATTATTAGTTGATAATCCCGGGTTTTGTGTCATTTCTATGAATTCTCTTAGGTCGGCTTTGTCTGAATTTATAATATCTCTTTTCTAAAATAATGTTCTTTATTAACAGTTTTCCCAGGCATGGAAAAAATTTCAGTAGTCCCTTTTCATATAATTTTCTCGTTTTACTGTTTTTCTTTGTCAGCCTGATTATATATTCTCCCGTTTCTACGGCATCTCAGTTGGAAGATTTGAGCTTGGAACAATTGATGGAGATCAGAATTGTGACTGCTGCAAAATATGAACAGAAACAGGAACAGGTCGCCGCTTCTGCCAGTGTGATTACTCGCAACGATATACGAACATATGGCTGGCGTACTGTTAATGAAGCATTGGCCAGCCTGCCTGGAATTCATGCGACCTATGATTATCGATATGAATACCTGGGAACGCGTGGACTGGGTATACCAGGGGATTTCAATACGCGCGTCCTGATTATGATTAACGGCAACCGAATTAATGATGGCACTTACGATCAAGGGCCAGTCGGACGTGACCTGCCGCTGGATATCGACATGATTGACCGGATTGAATTTGTTCCAGGGCCAAGCAGTGCCATATATGGACAAAATGCCATGCTGGGCGTGGTCAACATCATTACACGTAATGGTTCCGATGTGCAGGGTGTGGAGTTGTCAACTTCCTATCAAACCAAGGAAAGAATGTTCCAGGAACGCGTTACTTTCGGGAAAAAATTTGATAATGGCACTAATGCGATTGCTTCTTTCTCAGGCTTACAGGCGCGCGGTGCAGACCGTTTCTTCGAGTTTGGCGATGCCGGTATTTCAGGTGTGGCGCGCCGTCAGGATGGAGAAGATATCAAACAGGCATTTGCGCGTGTTACTCGAGGGCCACTTGCTTTTGATTTTATGTACGGTAATCGACGCAAAGATGACCCCACTGCATCATTTTTTAGTGACCCATTCTCAGATGTCAATGTAAACGACCGTCATTTGCGCGCACAAATCCAGTATGACGACAATCTTGCCAACAATACGCTTAATATATTTGGTAGGGTATTTCTAGGACAATACCGTTTCCGCCAGCCGGTTTTTTTTAGTGATGAGAAACTGACGGTTAAAGGCCCAAGCGATTGGCATGGCGGGGAATTACGATTGCTTTCCACTGCGCTGCCCCACCATAAATTACTCATGGGTGTTGAATATCACAACAACACGCGCATCAGACAAACAGCCACTTTTCAAAATTTTATAAGTCCTGAACAAAATGTCAATATCCGAAGCTCTGTTGTACGCATCGGTGTATTTCTTCAGGACGAATGGCGCATGACGGATACACTTTCAGCAACAATTGGATTGCGTTATGACTACAACAAATGGATTGGAAGCCGGTTGAGTCCACGTGGCGCATTGATTTGGCAAGCCACACCTAAAACAACATTGAAAGCGCTATACGGCCGTGCCCACCGTTCGCCGAATGCATTCGAGCGCGAGTTTGATGATGGTGCTTCTCAGGTAGCCAATCCTGGATTGCATAGTGAATGGATTGATACGGCAGAATTTGTGGCAGATTATCGCCCGCAACATAACTTGAATTTGCGTGCTTCGATCTATGAATGGCGTATGCACAACATCATTACATTAGGCGTCGATCCAATCACTGAATTGCTTCAGTATCAGCAGAATCAAAACAAAGTCATAGCCAGAGGAGCAGAGTTATCGTTTGATAAAACATGGGATAAAGGAGTCCGGCTTCGTAGCAGTTTAGGATTTCAAGATGCTGAGCAAGGAGGTGTGCAACGTGTCAATTCACCCTATTTTCTGGGCAAGGTGAATTTTTCGTTCCCGATTCCGTTGATGAGCGGGTTGCGGGCGGGTTATGAATTGCAATACAACAGTGAACGAAAAACTTTTGACGGCACAAAGACTAAAGATTATTTGCTTTCCAATCTTAATTTATGGACAGATGTTAAATGGATTAAGGAGCTGCAGGCATCATTAAGTCTCTATAATTTATTTAATGAAAATTACAGGCATCCAGCTGCAGAAAGCAACTGGCAAAACAGTTTTATTCAGCCTGGCCGGACTGTACGCTTTAAACTGGATTTCCATTTTTGAATTTTTATGCCGATCAAATGCATTCTTGGTTGTTTAGTGTAAAGAAAGCAAAACAAGTTCAAATTAATCAGTAATTATGCCAGAAGATATATTTAGGAGAGTAACTCCATTGCGTGTCCATCTGGAGAAAGATGCTCCAAAAACGCTAACTGTTTTGTTGCTGATTCTTGTTTTGTTAATGCATACTAAATTCGTGTTAGCGAACGAAGTAACTGAGTATAGATTAAAAACTGCTTTTATCTATAATTTTGCAGCATTTACGACATGGCCTGATGATATAGAAGACAATCTCGTTCTTTGCTTCTACGGCGAGCATTCTTATGGAGATTATTTGCATCATATAAGGCATAAACAGATTAACAAGCATAATCTCGTAATTAAGGATATCAATGATTTTAATGATCTGGCACATTGTCACGTTGTATTTATCTCCCGTTACTATATCGCTACTTTGAGAAATATTATCAATCAACTAGAAAATAAATCTATTCTAACGTTAGCCGATAATCCGGGCGCCATTCAGGAAGGCATTATGCTCAATATGAGAGTTTCCGGTGATAAAATTGTTTTTGACGTAAATTTGAAAATGGTTCGTAAAGCCGGATTGAGACTTGGCGCGGCGTTGTTGCGTTTAGCTAGTGAGGTATATGAATGATGAAAATAGGAATCGCCCATTAACTGATCTGGTCACGTACAGCCGAATACCGTTTGCTTCAGTTTTTCGTTCTATTTTGCCATATAGCGCATCTCTTGATCGAGTTCTTGAATAGATTCTACATGTTACGGAAACTTAACCAACGTATCAAACCAGGTGCTGCCATTGAGCAGGGCGGGCACCGCGCAGTCGATATGATTGCCGGAAAAAAGCGTTTCCAGCTCAACATTCGCACCGGCTGCGGTAAAGAAATCAATTGCAACGTTTGAGTTTTCATAGGGCACACGGTCGTCGTCGAGGCAATGATAGAGCCGGGTTGGCGAGATGGGTTTCCAGCGATAGACATCGTTATTTTCCAGCGCGGTTCTAAATGGATGGAATGAATCGCTTTCGAGTGCAGCCAGAAGATTGGTTGAGAACAGTTCGCTGGGCAGGCTGGGAAGTGAAGCGTTAATGGCGTCACTGTCCTGACTGCCGTCGAACACTTCAAGCAGGGCCGTATCGAAACCACCGGCCAGCAGGTTATGAACCGCATAATTGATTCTGTAGATATGGTTATAGGCGAGCAGTAAATAGGCAAAGTTCATTGGCCTTGGCAGCGGATCGTTCGATAAAACCTGTTGCAACATTGTTCCCGACAAATCGTATGCACCCGCCATGGGCGCTGAGGCGGTAATAGTGAATTCATCGGCATGATGTGTTTCCATTTCGCGTTGCGCCGCCATGGTGGCATAACCACCTTCGGAATAGCCCGCCAAAAACAATTGGCCGTTAAGTGGATAGCGGTTGCCGGCAGCCAGCGACCGTGCAGCCCGGATGAGATCGATGACCGACCAGGCCAGTGATTTGGCATGCATGAACGGATGCAGCCCGGTACTCTCGCCGAATCCCAGATAGTCCGGCACGACCGTCAAATATCCTCTGGAACCCATCAGAGTCAATGCCAGGTCGGCGCCGGTTTTTTTCGGATTCACACTGGGCGCACTGGCGCGGTCACTGATGGTGCCGTGCTGAAAACTTAACAGCGGTGCGCCTGCAGGGATTCCCAATGGTGCGCCGATGATGCCGGATGCGGCAGTGAGATTGCCGAAGGCATCCAGCGTCTGATAACTGACCCGGTATAACGCCACGTCGTAACGAAATTCGAGACCTGCCAAAGCTGCAAGCGGGTATTCGGCAACAATCTGGTCGACAGTCCTGGTTTCAACCAGCGCCACCGACAGAACAGCGCCCCGGCCTTCGGGCATCCTCAGTTTGGCCACATGCGTTACCCGGAAGCTGCCGTTGCCTTCGTGATTTAAGGTGGCGCTGTACAGTTCATTTCGATAACTGACCAGTGGGACAGCGATATCATTTCCGTCAAAAGTGGCAAGTGCACCGGGAGGCACGTTATCTCCACAAGTATCAAAGCCCGCCAGTTGAAAAACCAGCCCATTGTTACTCTCCGGATTCAGCAGAGCGGAACAGGTTTGTCCGTTATATTCGAGCCATGGAAGGTACAGCTCCATTTTTTCCGTGAGCAAGGCGGTGGCAAACGTTGAAGAAGGAACGCAGGCGGCTGAAAAAACAAGCGCGCATAGAAAGTGGAGTAAACCGTTTGGGGTATGCAATGTTGATATCCTTAACTTAAAAAGAGGGTGTTCATGATTCTGTGTCAACCGAAAGCACCGAATGCGCTTACCTTGTTGAGCCACATCAAACGATCACCGAATCGACGGTCGTTTTCAGCGGCGATATGAGCTCGGTGATGAATTTACAAATCCAGCGCCGCATCCAAACGACCCTCAAAATATATCGCAAGTTGAGATAATGTCAAATTCCGGTTTAGTATTGGCATTGTCCACTTTTTGCTGGCGTTTTTGATGACGACAAACAGAGTTACAACAAACTGTTTGCATTCGGAGATCCACCTTTGGTAGAAGTGGGCCCCAATTTTTGGACAGGTAGCTTAGGAGTTATTCTCCCAACCCTCAACCCACCTTTGGTAGCCTGATAGACTCATAATTGGTGCTCGACGCATTGGAGCAAGCATTGTGGCGCGGCGAGATTTCGAAGGGCTAATTCACCATAGTGACCGAGGGAGTCAATATTTGTCAATTCGCTACACGGAACGCTTGGCCGAAGCCAATATTGAGGCCTCTGTTGGCAGTGTCGGTGATTCTTATGACAATGCGCTGGCCGAGACGATTAACGGATTATACAAAACAGGAGTCATTCGACATCGCGGCCCCTGGCGCAGCATTAATGAAGTCGAAATCGCCACTCTGGAATGGGTTGATTGGTTCAACAATCGCCGGTTGTTGGAGCCAATCGGAAATATTCCACCGGCTGAATTTGAAAAGGCTTATTATTGCCAATGGGAAGAATCGGCTGTTGTGGTCTGACCCAAACCAAAAAGCCTCCGAAAAAACCGGTCCGATTCACTTTTCGTGATTTCATTTTTATGAAAAAATGTTTTTTAGCTTTGACAATAAACCAAACCGACAAGGCTGGATGCCCAGTTAAGCATGCCGCAGAATATGTGCATGATTCATATTTACTGAACGATACCGGCCTGAATACAGGCTACTAGAGGAATAGATTTGAAGTCCCTAACTACCCGTACTTTTTCAGAAACGGGTGCCAAGATTTTTTCCGATGCAACGGTGCCAGACGAACTGGCCCTGATGCTGGACAAGAAATGCATGTCCAGTTTACTCAGTAACCGGCTGTTTGACGGAGTGGCGATTACCGACTGTCAGATCCAGTACACCCGATATAAGACCTATCGTAAACCTGCTTCAACGCGCAAGGCGTTTCTCAGCGTGAGCTACCTGCTCAGCTTCGATAGCAGCAAAGCACCCGTCATCGTTTTGGCCAAGGGTTATCTGGACGGCCGCGGTAACGCGGTTCATGCATCATTGCTCGAATCGCAACGTCATCAGGTTCATTACCTGGCCGACCACGATATGTTGTTGTGGTGTTTTCCTTCCGATCCGGCCATGCCCTGGTTAAGCCGGTTGATGAACAGTGAAACTGTACTTGATCTGTTACCTTGGCAACAGCTCGAATCTGCCGATGCTGCACCTTCTGGTAAACTTGAGGCGCAGGCCGAAGTGGTTCATTACCGTCCAGAACAACGCTGTATGATTCGGTACCGGTTGAACGATGGTAAAGGTGACGTGTGTTGGCCGGAGATCTATGGCAAGACATTCGCCGATGACCAGGCCCGGATTATATCTCAACGCATTATGCATCATTGGCAGGCCGGTTGCGACGAACCGGACCGATTCCTGGTAGGCCGCCCGCTCGGCTGGTTGCCGCAGTTCAATTTGATTTGGCAGCAAGGACTGTCCGTGACGCCAATGACGGAGGCGCTGCAAAACAGCAATCCTTTACCTTTACTGGAGCGCATTGCCATTGCCTTAGCCGGTTTCCATCGTGATTCTGGCGCCGAATGTGAGCTGCTTGCCCATGAGCATCATATAACGGAGATTGCCAAAAAACTCGATAAGCTTGAGCGCGCTTTCCCCGAATACAGGCATCGCCTGTCGACACTTGCTGAACAAGTCGCAAACGATGCCAGACGGGCTATCGCGCCCGAAAACTGCCTGATTCACAATGATCTTCACTTGCGCCAACTTGGTGTGGCTGATAACCGTATTGCATTGTTCGATTTTGATGAATTTCACTGCGGCGACCCGACACAGGATCTGGCTGATTTTGTCGTCGATCTGTTACAGATTGACGGCGAACGTGCTGACAATGTAAAACTGGCGCGTATTTTTCTGTTGGCTTACGCCCGTCATATTGATTGGCGGATCGATGTTGCCAACCTCAACTGGCACATTCGCAACAAGCTGATCGCCAAAACCTATCGTGCTCATATCCAGCAGTTGCCCGCGCTGCAAGAAACAGTGGCTGTGTTGCTGGATTTGGCGCATACGGTAGAGCAGTATGATCTGTTGGCGGAATCGAAACAAACGACCGGAGCCCGCTCATGAGCGATCCTTACATTTCAACACCGGCATTACTTCGACGGCTGCTGGCAGAGTTTGGGCCTAATGTCTGGCGTCAACGCGGCCGCTTGCTGCTCGCCTATACCTGTACGCTGCTTTCAATTGGCGCGTTACTGCTGGCGCCATGGCCACTCAAAATCATTATCGATGATCTTTTGGTGACGCGGACTCCACCGGATTGGGCCAACATGCTCGGCCCGTTACAGTCAAACATGTCTGCGCTGGTGATTGTACTTGCACTGGCGGCCATTCTTCTGGCCTGGGCGCGGGCGCAATTGATCGCATGGGAGTCACGTATCAATGCCCGTATCGATGAACAGCTCATGCTTGATCTGCGTCAACGCGCACTGGCCCATGTTCAGGCTTTGTCAGGTACGTTGCGCACTGATATTAATCAACGCAGCGGGGAGCTGGGTGTTCGTATCGTCGACGACGTTCGCTATATCTCCAAGCTTTTAACGCGTGCCATGCCCCAGGCCGTGCAGTTCCTGTTCAGCGGTTTATTTACCCTGATTATCATGAGTTTGATGGAGCCACGTCTGGGATTGGTTGCTGCTGTTATCACGCTAGTGATTATCTTCATGACCATGCGTTTTGCCCGGCCGATGCGCATGGCATCTCACGCCAAGCGTAAGGCTGAAGGCCAGGTTGCCGGTTTTGCCCAGGAGGCAATGCGCGGTCTGGCTGCTGCCCAGGTTCAATCCCACGAAGAATATGTGCGTCAGCGCTTCAATGACATTAACCGGGTCAGTGTAACCGCTGGCGTCCAGCAGGTCTTGGTAACTTCAGGCATGGAGCGGACTTTGCAGACGGTAAAAGCAGGCGCTCTGACCCTGATTACCGCAGGCGGTGCGCTGCTGGTGCTGGAAGACGTGTTGACCATCGGCAGTTTGACAGTGTGCATCGCTTATATGACGCAACTGATGCGACCCGTTGAGAAAATTAATTCTCTGGCGACTACAGTGGTCAAGGGCCTGACTCGCGGCGAACAGCTGTTAGCCTTGTTGGCTCTCCGTCCGACTGTTCAGGATCATGAACAGGCTGAGGATGTCGAGCGGGTCACTGGTCAGATCGAGTTTCGCGATGTTAGTTTCACTTACCCGCAGGCTGCTGCGGATAAATCCCGTCCACCTGTGCTGGAACATGTCAACTTTACCATTCCGGCTGGTAGTATCTGTGCACTGGTTGGTGGGAGTGGGGCGGGAAAGAGTACATTATTGTCGTTGTTGCTGCGTCTTTATGACCCTGATGGCGGTTGTATATTGCTTGATGGCAAACCTGTGGACCGTATCCGGTTGCGTTCATTACGCGAACAGTTTGCGGTCATGGTGCAGGATATCCACTTGCTGGCTGGCAGTGTGCGCGAAATTCTCAGCATGGGTACACCGTGTTCAGATGATTCAATCTGGAAGGCTTTGGAGCAGGTTGGCTTAAAGCAGACTGTAGCAGAAATGCCCGACGAATTGTCAAGCGCACTCGGTGAGGCCGCGGCCAATCTTTCCGGAGGACAGCGTGCGCGTCTGGCTCTGGCGCGGGTATTTCTGCTTGATCGGCCCATTATTATACTTGACGAGCCAACTGCAAACGTCGACGCAGAATCTGCGCGGATTATTCTCAATGCGCTTGGCGAAATCAGCCGGGAGAGGACTTGCATCATAGTCACTCATCAGCCGGAAGTCATGAAGTGGGCGCGCATTAAGATTCGTGTTTCTGCTGGCAAAGTGCTGGTAACCGCTGCTTGAAGATTTACTTGAACCGAATTTGACCTGATAGTCCCTTCAAAGTCGATATACGTAGTATATTGATGTGGCAATTATTTTTCATTACAACAATTCCGGTTTTTGATGTTTTTTGAACACTGAATAGGTGGACACGGAATTGAGCCATAGGAACAAAACACGCAGCAATCACCGGTCGTTGGTTTCAAGAGTGTACGACACTGTTCACATTCGTAAAACCATTGACAAAAATCGGTAGACATTGTTTCTGTTTTCTTAAAACCGCATTCAGGACACTTTATTTCAGATTCCAGAACTATGTTTTGAGTCATTTCTACACCTTTTTACATATCATAGCTTAATTCTACTTTGTCAGATTACCCAAAAGCCACTTTTCGCCTAGCAAAAGACTTTTTAGCGCTGAGCCGTCGCCGGTGCCGCTTATGAATAACATCTGCCAGATCCTCGGTGGTAAGTTGTCTTTTTGGCAGCATGTGCGCTAATGCGGTCACCAGGTCATTGAAGGATAACATCGGCCATTGCTTGCGCCCAAGCATCTTTTGCTTGACCAAGAATAGCGTTGCCAGCATGACTAGCGCCATGTGATGATGCCATGCATCCCACCGGCGCACTTGATAATCAGCCATGCCACATTCGCTTTTTGCTTCATGAAAGCTGTGCTCAATGAAGAAACGCTGCGCCTGTACTTGCGCCAGTTGCTGTAACGGTGTTTCAAGTGACGCGTTGGATAAGCTATAATGCGATATTTCGCTAGCGCCAACCTCCCGCTTTGCCAGCAAGTGCCAGCGATGCGCTTGTTTCTCGCTGCCATCCCATACCCATACAAATGCATGAAGATATTCCGCTTCCAGCATACCTTTCTCGCCTTCGCGCAGTTTAATGCGCCGCCATACTGCATCCGGCTGCTCTGATACCCATTGATCAACACGTATCGCCTCAGATTGTGCTTTCAGGCGTTTCGGTTGCCTGCCACGGCTATTCCAGGCAGGAATGCCCGGTTTTGGGTCTTCAAGATAAACCATCTGCCGACAGTGAACATCAGCGACAAATGTGCAGCCAAGTTTATCAACACCACGCAAGAAAGCAGGATCCTTGCCATAGCCGCCATCAATGCCGACATAACCAAAACGCACACCGCGTTGTTTGGCTGTTTCGATCATTGATAATGCAATCTCGCATTTGCTTTGATAATACTGGCATGCCTCAGGTATTGCTGCTTTCTTGCAACGATCCGAATCGCTCATCCAATGTTGTGGCAAATACAGGCGCGCATCAATCAAACTGGCCATGCTGTTTTGGCACAAACTGGCAAATACACCAACCTGACAATTGTCTACCTTACCAAGACGGCCATTCCATTGTCGGGAAACACCTGCTGATGATTCGCCTTTCTTCGCAAAAGCGCTTTCATCGATAATCAAAACAGCAGCAGAACCACCCAACAACGCATCCGTCTCAATCGCAATCTGCTCGCCAAATCCATTCCAGTCAATCGCGTCTGATGTCAGCATGTGTTGCATCGCCTGGTGGTCAACTTCATTGACTTCGCCCATGCGTAACATATTTGCTCGTTCAGATTGAAACAGTCCACGCAGGTAGCCATAGAATGTCGCTGACGCATCGCGCGTCGCCGATACAAAAAATGATGAAAATAACGATAAATGTGCGCTAAGCGCTTCTGGAAGCCCCTGAAGGGCAAATTGGAGTGACCGTTTAGTATTTTCACGACATGATCGTGATTAATAATTATTAAACAAAGTGTTATTATACATCAGTTTGATACACTTTTGGGGTCATTTGAATCTGACAAAGTAGAATTAAACAGAAGTATTTTAGATAATGGTGTCTGACTGATGATTGCGACATATCAATTCATGCGCATTGAAATCGGGGTAAAGTTCGAATTTTATGGGTTGCTTACTAGCAATAACTCCACATATTGTGTTTTTCACCGCCAAATTATCATTCAAGTCCATATCACTTGAACAGAAGCCCTGCTTCTGGCAATCTTGTATTGCTTTATGGAAAATATGGTTAATTTGGTAGAGATTGGATGAGTGTAAACGCTTCTTGTAAAAATTTAATAGGGTATAACGATGTAGCCGTATTCGGGCGCATGTTTACCGTAGCAACACAAGTCCGACAAATTTTTACTGTCGAATTAAAGGTACTCAATGTATGAATCTGCTTAACACTCTGGGTTTAACTGATAACGATATCGATGTTGAAGAAGAGCGTAGAAAGTTACAGCTCTATATCAATTTAAAACTGGCTTCTTCAGGGCAGCCGACTTGTGCTGGTCAAGGCACCCGTGAATTTCTCGAAACGGCGCGCGACCTGTTAAAAAGTTACCGTGAAAAAAATCGTTTGCTGGCAGATTATCACTGCCCGGTTGATAAACGAATCCAACAATTTCTGGATCGATATCTCAGTGACAGTGGTGTCGATTCCATTCCCAAATTACCTAATGTTACCTTTGTACTGGATCGACATGGTATAGCCCGCGAACTTTCAATACCTATGGGCGAAGATGAATTTCATTCAGAAATCGTATCCAGCTATCGCGTTAAGCAGGGTGTATTGCATAACCCGGCCAGCGACAGGCGAACGACCAAAGGTTCTTTTCATGTCGCTGAGGGTGGATTACCGATACCGGGTGACAAAAAAGCGGTTCCCAAAAAATCGTTTTCCATTATGCTTAAACATGCTTTAAATCCGCCCAAAGATCTGCTGAAATTGCCTTTCTCAGCCAATCAGGAAACACCGGCGAGAATGTTTGTTTCGCTGTTACTCAGACCAATAGTGTGTCCTGAAATACCCGGTGTTGATGCCGAAAAATCCATGGAAATCCGTTTTTTTGCGCCAGGTAATCTGGTCAGTAATCTGGATTTTGTCGAAAGTATTTTTGGTAATGGCGGTAATCCCAATCTTGCCGAGTTTGATGCCGCCCTGGACGTTGTTCACTGGAGTGGACATACGGGTTGCGTTATTCTTGCGCCTCATCTGGTCACACTGACAAAAAAACAACTTGGTTTGCCACATATCGACGAAGCGAATGAACGGCAAAAACGAGAAGGGATGTGCTGGCAAGAAGAAGGCGAATTATACAACGATGGTCAGGCGTTCAAATTAACCGCCAGGGATGAGCAGGGCGTCATTGTCACTATCGTTGCAGATAATTATTACGGTTATTGCAAAAAAGAAGTCAAAACGCAAATCAGCTATGCCGCCAACCTTTATGGTCTTGCTGAAGAAGAACACGCAGGCGGTGCGCTTGCATTCACTCGCCGCAATCATGGTGAAGAATTCGGTATTGACAGCCACACCCGCGAACCGGGTTATAGCTTTAGTGAAGCCAGTGAAAAATATGCCGAGGTCATGGATATAAAACCGGAAGGGTACGCCATTGATAAAAACTTCCCTAGCGTGATTTACGTACCTCAGGATTTACGCATGGATCTCAATGCGCAGACAATTACCTGGAATCACGGCAACCGGCAACTACAGATACGTTTACAACCGGGCAAAATATACATGCAACCCAATGGCTACAAAATAGAAATGGAGAAAAATCCGGGTTCTTCATACTGGCGGTTAATTGGCACTGATCCTTTGGGTACTTTTTGTCACAAACCCTGTACCGTGTCCGGCGGCGGCAAGTCCGAAATCTCCAAATCCATTAATGATGCCGTCATATACGGCCCACTGTTTGTCGATGACCTACAGCAAGATCTTCAACGTGTACTGGAGATCTGTGAACGGGATTACTCTAAGCGCTTCAAGCCCGGCTTCGAAGCAGAAGACAGAGATCCCACACGTAAATTACTCAGCCCGGAGCGCAGCCTGGGCTCCGTCATCAAGGTATTAACCGTGTCTTCCAGTTATACCGATGAATTCAATACCTGGTTGGAATCGATACCGCCGCGCATATTCTCATTACTGTTTCTGATCAAGCGATATTATCGTAAAGAATGGGGTAATGACCTTTGTAAACATTTATCCGTTGATATCGTCGATGGCGCACCTAGTCATGAACTTAAATTGAACAATCGCAAAATGGTCGCTTCTTATTTACGCGTGGGTTTTGATCAAGAGAAAAAATGGCGTACATTTAAAGTCAGGCAGGATTTTATCGCTGCCGAGAAAATTCAGATGGAAGACGATATCAGCGTTTCTGTTGTCGTATCCGACCACTGCCTTGAAGAATGCCGCCCGGCGCAGCATACAGGACTCAGCGTCAAACTGGTTAAGAACTGTGAGTATCGACTCTTCCAGAGACCCGACGACGCCCGTATCCCCGGTTATGACAAGCAAACTGAGCAGGACATGGCAGCAATGGGCAACTTTATTGCCAACTATGAGCCGTTAAAAGGAGAGAGCTTAGCTGCAGTTGTCGAAGACGTTATGACCCACGGCAGTTTTACCCAACCTATGCGTGATTTGTTGCAGGATGCTTATGATAAAGGAGAGGGTTATGTTGTGTCGTCTGCGCACTCCCGTCTGATCGATGGGAAACATTCAATAAACCCGCGTTATCTGCAAACACGCCCCGACCTGATTAATCCGGTGCGCAAGTATGTGGCTAACATGAGCACTCGGATGCACCTCAAGCTACCGATGAATGTTACCGTTTGTCACCCGGTTGATGCGGTTCTGTCTGGCCGCAGAAATAATCCGCCTGAACCAGGTATACGGCCACTGGCGGTGTATAATCCTATCCACTATCAAGAGTTACCCGAACTCTTTATGGAGTATATCTGCAGTTTGACTGGAAAATCACCGTCAACGACAGGTGTAGGTAGCGAAGGCGCGCTCACCAAGGGGCCGTTCAACGCTTTAAGGCCAACCGCTGATTTAAATAATGCTCTGGTATCGTTCATTTTGACGGGTTATGCCGGATTTTCTAGCTCAGCGGGCTATGTTGGCGCGAATATGCTGGTTGAGCACGATATCAGTTTGTTGGTCCCGGAAATTTGGGCGCGTATTACAGCAGGAGAGCGGGATCCTCAATTTCTCATAGAGAATGGGTATCTGGAACTGCTGGAAGATTTCGACCATGATGGACAAACAGTGTTTGCCAGCCGTTTGGGATACCGTATTACCGAACGTTTCGTTCACAGATTCATGGGTAAAATATTCGATAACCCGCAGGCTGTATTTACCCAGGAATTACTTAAGCCGGAAATCCAGGACATGGCTTCCTTCGTTGATGGCATTAATAATATTGTAGAAGCCCAACAAAAAGTCGCAAAACAATATATTGACGATGGCAGTGTAGATGACGCCTGTCCACCGCTTTATGCGTTGATACATATTATGGCAACTGGAAAATTCAACGGCAAAACCGTCCATGATTCCGGTGTCCGTGAGCTCTTCACCAGAGAATCGCTGCTGTCGTCCGACTGGTACCGTGAACGGCTGGAAATAAAGCAACAGCGGGAAATTGTATTATGGGATAAACATGTGAAAAACCTTTTGGCTTTTTCTCATTTGCCCGGGCATGAAGACGAAGCCGAGAGACTGGGTATCAGTAGCCGTCTTGACGATGCCATTGCAAAATTGTCCTATGTCAACAGCGAAGATTATCTCAATAGCCTGGTCGGTACCATCGGTGCCGATCCATTACGTCCATACCGTTGCATGAGCAGCGCGCAGCAGTCGGAGAACAAAAAAGTGGCGTAGTGTTGCGGGTTTGAGCGTGTTCGGATGATTTATGTAATGAATGATTTTTTGTCGGGCGGCAGTTGACATTTCGTAGAAGTTATTGGCTAAATGTAGGGTGTTATGTTGAGTTATTTAGTCGAAGGTTAATCTCTCTGAGTGAAATCATTTGGTTTTATATGATGTTCTTGGATTCGGGTAGTCAAGAGTGACGGCTTTTTTCTACGTCATTGGCAAGCCAGATTTTAATGTACCAATGCCGGTGACAGTTTTGCCAGTAGCATTACTGCGCCTCCTGCTGGAAGAATGGGGATTTTTTCGAGCAAACAATTTGATTTCAGATAGAGCTTCCTTTATCCGTTGAATCGGCAGTTTTGAATTCCGGCCAAATGCATGGTAGCGGAACCTGGATGTGAGTTGCCATTTGTGCGTGGGCATAGGTGATATCAACTATAAATTGATAACCATCCCAGATTTTGAACGCACATGCATTAAAGCAGTGCAATTTTTACAGCGATAAGATTATTTTTTTCTTTTGAAAAAAATAATCAAATTGGTTTATAAATGTGCACAAAAATTGTGCAAAAAACACCGCTAAATACTGACCAAAATGCTGACCATACTATGTCAAAACATGGCCAAAATGCCAAAATACGGTAAGTATTTGTTGCTTAACTTATTGATGTATAACAATATAATGGCGGGAAGGCGTCATTCACATTCAAGAAATTTATTGTTTATATACAATATATTATTTTTTAGTCTCATTAAAGTTACCCCTAAAGTTACCCCGCTTTTGGTTTCATTGCCTAATATTTAATCACCAATATTGCACAATATTTTGTCAATAGCGGAGCAAAAATGTACCAGATAGCGCGTTAAAAGTGTACCAGTAAAGTTAATAAAAAAGAGGAATTAATCCTCGGGTTTAGCGCTTTTATTTTTTATATTCCGGGGTTGAAATAAAGCGCAGTGTATTCCCCAACTACTCATTATTTTTTTTGGTGTTCTCCTTTCCTATAAGTGTGGAATTCATTGATTGTTTTTGTCGCTTCTTACTTGCAGCCAGGCGATACGATTCACCATTCATTTCCAGGATATGGACATGGTGGGTCAAACGATCCAGCAGTGCGCCGGTCAATCGTTCTGACCCCAGAACACTTGTCCATTCGTCAAACGGTAAATTCGATGTGACCAGGGTGGCGCCATGTTCGTAACGGCGACTAAACACTTCAAACAAGAGCTCTGCGCCTACTGCAGTAAATGGCACATAACCCAGTTCGTCGATGATCAACAATTTGGTGTTAGCCAGCTGTTTTTGCAATAGACGCAACCGTTTCTCATCACGCGCTTCCATCAATTCATGTACCAAAGCTGCGGCCGTCTTAAAGACAACGCTCAAACCTTTCTGACAAGCGGCCAGCCCTAAAGCTAACGCTGTATGCGTTTTGCCAACGCCCGAAGGCCCCAATGCAATGACATTTTCACGCTTGTCAATCCATTCGCAGCGCATCAGCTCTAATACCAACGATTTATTCAATTCTGGAATTGCAGTGAAATCGAAGGTATCCAGGCTTTTAATCACCGGGAATTTTGCCATACGTATACGCCGCTCAGTATTGCGTCGCTCACGGTCGATACGCTCAAGCTCACATAACCGTAATAAGTAACGCGCGTAATCAACACCTTCATTTGCGCATTCGATTGCAACCTTCTCATATTCACGAGCAAAGGTCGAAAGCTTCAATGCCTTGAAATGATTCTCCAGCAAAACCTGTGGTGTAACTGTCGTGGAAATCGATGTTTCATTCATAATGACTCTCCATTACAGGTTTTTGAGTTGCTTCGGATATTTGCAACAGGCTTAAGTACGTCCTAGGTTCGGTGGGTAGTACATTGGCATTGGGTAGATAGGGGTAACACGTCAGATCGAGTTTCGCTGGCCGTTGTTCAATTGCACACAGAATCAGATGCTTGATCGCGTCAAATCCAATTGAACCCAAATCAATCGCTTTTTTTATCGCATGTTCAACTTGCGCTTGGCTAAAATTCTCCAGTAGCCGCAAAACCTGGATATATTCCTTGCGACCACGCCGTTCCAACCGCGCTTCAAGCAATCGGCGCAAACGATCAAATACTTCGGGCAGCACCCAATCCTGGAGGGGCGCCGCCTGATCCAATGCGCGCGGCTTTTGTTCCAGCAATGCCAAATAATGCAGCGGGTTATAGATGAATTCTTCCCGGCCATAGCTGCGTTGATGTCGTGCAATGGTGTCCGCACCCAGACAAATATCAACATGATCAACGTAACCTTTGACCAGCACTTCCCGATGACCGTACTGAGTGGGTACCGAGTAGTCGTTGGTTCGATAGCGCACCAGAGACAGAGAAGATACACGAGTCGAAATCTTGTGGCATGCATCAAACTCAGCTGCAGGCAATGCCATGAGTGCAGCAGCATCACGCTTCATACGCTCAGCAATGGTTTCAGTTTGCCCACGTAGCTTAGCTTGTTGGCGTTTGATACAACCGTCCAGCAACCTGGTGTTCAAGGCATCAAAATTATCAGCTATCGGCAACGGCACCATGAAATGGCGACGATTGAAACCAACCATGCCTTCAACATTGCCTTTATCATTACCCCGCCCTGGACGTCCAAATTTGTCTTCAAACAGATAATGACTTTGCAGTTCACTGAATGCTTTAGTCCGCTTACGCTTGCCATCACCCAGTATTTTAGCGACGGCGAGCCTGGTATTGTCATATAAAATAGATTGCGGCACACCACCTAAAAACGCAAATGCAGCAACATGCCCATCCAGAAAGGATTCGGTATCTTCCGTCGGATAGGCTTTGACAAAGCAGCCGTCCGAATGTGGCAGATCAAGACAGAAATAATGAAACCGTACCAGCTTGCCACCAATATAACCGTCAGCTTCGCCAAAGTCTACCTGAGCGTGGCCAGGTAAATGGACCAGCGGCATAAACATCTCCTTCTGCTGAATCTTGGCTTTATAAACATAATTACGCACAATGGTATAGCCGCCAGTGAATCCATGTTCATCGCGCAATCGCTCCAATATCCGGGTTGCCGTATGACGTTGTTTGGGATGAACTGTTTTATCAGCTTCAAGAATGGCATCTATAATGCCAGTGAAAGCGGCTAGCTTTGGTGAAGCAGGAGAACTCTTGCGCCGGTAACCTGGCGGTACCGCATATTGACACATCTTCTTAACAGTCTCGCGGTGAATACCAAAATAACGCGCGACTTCTCGCTCGCTTTTGCCTTCAACCATCACCGCCCGTCGTATTTTTACATATAGTTCCACTGAATACATCCTTTCGCCTTTCACTTGGTGCTAAACGCATCAGCTTACAGGCATCAGACTGGCACACTTTTATTCCGCGATATTCGCAAAATCTTGTGCGCTTCAGTGGTACATTTTTACTCCGCTATTTACAGTTTTGCATATTGTTTTAAAATGAGTTCCACCTTGAGAGGATGTGTATTTCCCTTTTCCCCCGGTGAGGATAGGTAAAACTCTTAATTCATAATCACTTAAGTTATTACACTTTTGAGGCGGCACGTGATCCCTGTGAAGCTTGCAGTGAAGTCCACAAATTAAACAATAACCGCATTCCAATCCTTTGATACGAACACGATCATTCAGCCTTCTAGAAAAATCACCCATGCTGATTAAAATAAAATTTTCTTACCAAAAAACTATTAGTTTGCTCACGGGTATTATTTCAACCGCAGATCAAACATGCAACAGGAAGATTTCCGCGCTACATTTTCGGGCGACAACATGCCCAAAATTGCTCGAATTAGATCAAAAGTCGGGCAAATCCCGACTTTTTTTATGTCGATTCCAAAAAGTCGGACAAGCTGGAATCAAGCAATGATAGGGGTTTTAGAGAATCCGCCCGACTTTCCCGACTTTCCCGACCAAAAAAATAGGGGATAGGAATTTATGTTAGAAAATTGAAGTGAAAACGCTTACTAAAAATTAGTAATCCTCATTTTGAGGATAGGAAAACTACTTACCCGGATTTTTTGAATAATGGGATAACACTTGCACCATTCTCTAAACCTTCAAGGTAATCACTCCACCATGTCATCATTTTGACACGTTCCGGCAAATACTTTGCCCGGTTGTATGCGCCCCTGACTTCATTAGTTTCACAGTGTGCTAATTGCCGCTCAATAGCATCAGGATTGAATCCCGATTCATTCAATATGGTGGAAGCTACAGCCCGGAATCCGTGACCGGTCATCTTGCCCTTATAGCCCAGGCGGTAGAGTGCAAAAAGTAGGGTGTTGTTACTGATTGGTTTATTTGGATTGCGCCCAGGTAGCAGGTAACGGCTATTCCCTGCAATGGTTTTCAGTTCGGCGATTATTCTTAATGCCTGGCTTGTTAATGGAACGATATGTTCATTTCTCATTTTCATGCGTTCAGCCGGTACTGTCCATAAAGCATTATCCAAGTCAAATTCAAGCCATGTTGCGCCTATCAGTTCATTGGTGCGAACAAAGGTTAAGGCCAGTAATTGCAATGCAAGTTGTGTTTGTCTGTCGCCTATCGTTTCATAGGTTGATATTGCCCGTAACAGTTCCGGCAATTCTTCATGCTTCACCGCTGCCTGATTCTTTTTCTTGTGTGGCGTCAATGCGCCTTTCAGATCGGCGGCTGGATCACGGCTACAGCGGCCAGTTACTACACCATAACGGAATACTTGCCCGCATACCTGCAATACTCTATGCGCCAGATCATAGGAACCGCGGTTTTCTATAATGCGGACCATGTTTAATAGTTCAGGGGCTTCGATCTTGTCAATCGGGTGCATACCGATATAAGGAAAAACATTACCTTCAAGCCTGCGCTTCACATCTTTTGCATGGCTGTCTACCCAGGTATGAAGTTGTTTCGAACGCCATTCATTGGCAACCGCTTCAAAACTATTTTCCGCTTTTTGTTTTTCTCTTTGTTTGCGGACTTTCCGGTCCAGCGATGGGTCGATATGATCCGCTATCTTCTTACGTCCGGCCTGTGCCTTTTCTCTGGCTTCGCTGAGGCTGACATCAGGATAAACACCCAGTGAAAGAGACTTCTCTTTTCCGTGTATTCTGTAGCGTAACCGCCAATACTTCCGGCCATCTTCATACACCCAAAGGAAAAGCCCATTGCCGTCATACAACTTGGTAATCTTCTTGCCTTCGGACTTGGCGTTTCTATAGCGTGCGTCTTTATATTTCTCAACCATAGTGGGGTAACTTTTGCAGGGGTAAAAATAGTTACCCCCAAAGTTACCCCTATTTTATTGTGGATGCAAGTGGATTATTTCGGATTGATACGGATAATAAATAATTGCAACTCTATTTATTTATTGGGTTTTGTGGATTTCTGCGGATGTGTGCGGATATGAAGATGGCGGAGAAGGCGGGATTCGAACCCGCGGTACGGTATAAACCGTACACACGCTTTCCAGGCGTGCACCTTCAGCCACTCGGTCACTTCTCCGGTTTAAGTATCCGCCCGATTTCATTACGAACAGATAAATGCGTTTAAACGGGGGCAAAGCATAAACCAGAACCGGGTTTCGGGCAACTTTGCTGTTAAAAATGTTTTTCGCGTTGAACAGTTTGCCGGTGTTATTTGTAAGTCTGTTTTATTCCGATTGCCGTATTTGCGGCTGTTGCGCTGAGTTGAACAGCAAAATCGTCGTTTATTAGGATGAACTGGCCATGTCCGGCATTGATGCTGGATTGCTTAAACGGTTCGCAGCGCCGTTCGATTTTTTCCTCGTCGGTAGTGTTTTCACAGATCAGTTGGTACAGTCGACTTGCCGTATCAAGTTCAAATTCAGGGACCGGTTCTTTCTCGACGGATGATTTGACGCGTCCGCCGCTCAGGCTTCTATGATAGGTGATTTCACGAAAAGCGGCGGTGTCTTCAACTTCTATTCTGAAAATTGTTTTGCGCTGGTTCTGTAGCTGTGCCTGCTTGGTATACATTGTGTTGCTGACTCGTGTATACCCTTGCGCTTCAAGGATACCAGGAATTTTGTCATATGGCGTTGCAATGGTTATTCCTGAAATTTCAATCTGTCTCAGGGGATGGCTTTCGGCGCTTTGGTGCTGTCCTGCAAATGCTGTTATTGCAGTGAAAAAGAGTGACAGGAATACAGCGGCCAACAGTGTGTGAAGCCTGGTTTTCATTATGCGCATATTGAATAGATTTATTTTCATTTATATTTTAGGCAAGGTAACGCCACTCTGGTGTTGGTATTTTCCGCCCCTGTCTTTATACGACACTTCGCACTGTTCGTCAGATTCAAAAAAAATCACCTGAGCGACACCTTCATTGGCGTAAATTTTAGCCGGAAGCGGGGTGGTGTTAGAGAACTCGAGTGTAACATAACCTTCCCATTCGGGTTCAAACGGGGTGACATTGACGATAATGCCGCAGCGAGCATACGTTGATTTGCCGAGGCAAATGGTGAGGACATTGCGGGGGATACGGAAATATTCCACGGTGCGCGCCAACGCAAATGAATTGGGCGGAATGATGCAGATGTCGTTTTTGACATCGATAAATGAATTCGAATCAAAATTCTTTGGGTCGACAATGGTGGTGTTGATATTGGTGAACAGTTTGAATTCATCTGAGCAGCGGATATCATAGCCATAACTCGATGTGCCATAGGAGACGATGCGGTGATTATCCTTTTGGCGGATCTGGCCAGGTTCAAAAGGCTCTATCATGCCTTGTTCAACCGCCATGCGCCGTATCCATTTGTCTGATTTAATGGTCATCAGTCGTCTTCCATTACAATTTTGGCGAATACTTCAGAATGATCTTCCGCCGCTTCTGCGACTTTCGCGGCAATTTTACGCGCGATCATGCGATAGGTTTCGGCAATTTTTCCGTCAGGGTCGGAGACGACACTGGGTACGCCGATATCCGTTTGTTCACGAATTGTTATATCCAGCGGCAATGCGCCCAGAAAATCGACGTTATAGTCCTGACACATTTTTTCCCCGCCACCGGTGCCAAATATCGGTTCGGTATGTCCGCAGTTTGAACAGGTGTGCGTGCTCATATTTTCGATGACGCCAAAAATTGGAATGCCGACCTTTTCGAACATTTTGAGTCCCTTGCGTGCATCAAGCAAGGCAATGTCCTGGGGCGTGGTAACGATCACGGCGCCTGTGACCGGTATTTTCTGCGCCAGTGTCAATTGAATGTCACCGGTTCCCGGCGGCAAATCGACAATCAAGTAATCAACATCTTTCCAGTTGGTGTCGTGTAATAATTGTTGCAGTGCCTGGGTGACCATCGGACCACGCCATACCATCGGTGTTTCGACATCAATGAGCAACCCAATGGACATCGCCTGAATGCCATGCGCCATGACGGGCTCCATGGATTTACCGTCAAGTGATTCGGGTTGTTGCGTAATACCGAGCATTTGCGGCTGTGACGGGCCGTAAATATCCGCGTCGAGAATACCGACTTGAGCGCCTTCGGCGGATAATGCCAACGCCAGATTAACGGCAGTTGCCGATTTACCTACGCCACCTTTGCCCGAAGCGACGGCGATAATATTTTTAATACCGGGGATCAGCTTGACGCCGCCTTGCACACCGTGCGGGGCAATTTTGCTGGTAACGGTTACGTTTATTTTTCCGATGTCCGGAATTGTCTGTAAGGTGGTTTCAATTTGTTGCTGAACATCAGATTTGACACTGTTGGCCGGGTAGCCCAGTTCGATTTCAATGAAAGCGGTATCGCCATCGAATTGAATATTGCGCACAGAACCGGTGGAGACATAATCTTTGCCGGTAGTGGGGTCAGTCAAATTGCTCAGTGTAGACTGGATTTGCTGCTCGGAAATGCTCACTACAAAACTCCTCAGTACTGCTACCGTACTTAGACTGCGGTGCAGAAATCAAATGAAAATGTCATGGTAACAAATATCAGGGGATGCACACAATTTGTTAAAATAGACGATTATGCAAATCAAGTAAAAACAGGAACGAATGAATAAAAGAAAAATTCTGGTTACCTCTGCGCTCCCCTATGCGAATGGCAGCATACATTTGGGTCACCTGGTCGAGTATATCCAGACAGATATCTGGGTACGTTTTCAGAAAATGCGCGGGCACGAGATTTATTATGTCTGTGCTGACGATACGCACGGCACGCCGATCATGCTGCGCGCTGAAAAGGAAGGGATTACACCAGAAGCGCTGATTGCCCGTGTGCATGATGAACATTACGATGATTTCACCGGCTTTAATATCCATTTCGATAATTATTACAGTACGCATTCGGATGAAACGCGGCATTATTCGGAAGATATTTATGGCAAGTTGAAAACCGCGGGGCTGATCAAGGCGCGTGGTATAGAGCAGTTATACGATCCCCAGAAAAACATGTTTTTACCGGACCGCTATGTCAAAGGAGAATGTCCCAAGTGCTCAGCCAAAGACCAGTATGGCGATTCCTGTGAAGTCTGTGGCGCTGCATACGCGCCGACTGAGTTGAAAAATCCTTATTCCGCTGTTTCAGGCGCCATACCGATTAAAAAATCGTCAGAACATTATTTTTTCAGTTTGTCAGACGAGCGCTGTGTGGATTTTCTGCGCCGTTGGACGCGCGCGGGTCATCTGCAAACGGAAGCGGCCAATAAAATGCACGAATGGCTTGGCGACGCCGGAGAAAACAAACTGTCTGACTGGGATATTTCGCGCGACGCGCCGTACTTCGGGTTTGAAATTCCCGATGCGCCGGGCAAGTATTTTTATGTCTGGCTTGATGCGCCGATTGGTTACATGGGCAGTTTCAAGCATTTATGCACACGGGAAAACATCGATTTCGACGCATACTGGCACAAGAAAACGGAAACCGAACTCTTTCACTTCATCGGCAAGGATATTTTGTATTTCCATGCGTTGTTCTGGCCTGCCATGCTCGAACATTCGGGCTACCGCACGCCGACACAGATTTTTGCGCATGGTTTCCTGACCGTGAATGGCGAGAAAATGAGCAAGTCGCGCGGTACCTTTATTACTGCCAACAGCTATTTAAAACAGGGCCTGAATCCGGAATGGCTGCGTTATTACTATGCCGCGAAACTGAACGGCAGCATGGAAGATATCGACCTCAACCTGGAAGATTTTGTCGCGCGCGTCAATTCCGATCTGGTTGGAAAATTCATCAATATTGCCAGCCGTTGCGCCGGATTCATAACCAAACGGTTCGACGGCACGCTGGTAGATGGAGAAGGCTATCAGGCCATGCAGCAATTGGTCGATGAACGATTCGCAAGCTGGCGCCCCGATGCGATTGAAAAAGCATTCGAGGAACGGGATTTTTCATTGGCCGTGCGTCAGATTATGAAATTTGCCGATGAGGCCAATGAGATTATCCATGAAATGGCGCCCTGGGAAATTGCCAAGAATACGGACAAAAATGCTGATTTGCAGCTGATCTGCAGCTTGGGTATACAGTTATTCTATTTATTGGCGCGCTATCTGAAATCGATTCTGCCGGAAACGATTCGCCAGGTTGAGGGTTTTTTAAATTGCGGCGGGTTGACCTGGCCGATTCTCCAGGCGGATGAACCGGTATCGCAACTGCTACTGCCTGCGGGGCATGCGATAAATACTTATCAGCATTTGTTGACGCGGATCGATGGCAAGCAAATTGATGCCCTGGTAGAAGCGAATAAACAAAGCCTTACAGCCGAACAGGCCGGTTCAGCTAAATCAAATACAACAGATCAGCCGGTAGTTATTGCGCCCATTGCAGAAACAGTTTCCATTGACGATTTCGGCAAAATCGATTTGCGCGTGGCGATGATTATCAACGCCGAGCATGTTGAAGGCGCGGACAAATTATTAAAACTGACACTCGATATCGGCAGTGAACAGCGCATGGTTTTTGCTGGAATCAAATCGGCTTATGAGCCGGAACAACTGAAAGGGCGGATGACGGTCATGGTTGCCAATCTTGCACCGCGTAAAATGAAATTTGGCCTGTCCGAAGGCATGGTGCTTGCAGCAGGAAATGGCGGCAAGGAATTGTATATTCTCAACCCGGATGATGGCGCGCAACCAGGGATGAAAGTTAAATAAAGATATTATCAGAATGGATGAACTGGCCGAACAGATCAGGCAATTAGAGTTAAAATTACTGCATATGGACTGGCGTGTCGATCCTGCAGCAATTGATGAACTGCTCGATGAAACCTTTGAAGAAATCGGCGGCAATGGACAGATCAGCGCCAGGCAGAATGTGGTGGGCTGGTTGTTGAAAAAAGACCCTCATCAGCAATGGGCATTACAGGATTTTCGCATTAAACGATTATCGAGTGATACGGTCATCGCCATATACCGTGCTGTAAAGGCGAATCAGTTGGAAGAAAACGGCAAAGGTTCGATTCGAAGCTCAATATGGCAACGATTCGGGGATCACTGGAGAATGGTTTTTCATCAGGCAACAACATGTACTTAGGAGAATAAATTGGAAGCAGCGCCATCGGCAGAGCAGCAACAGAACGAAATCAAGGACAATCTGGCAATGATTCAACAAAAGATTGTCGATGCCTGCGTTAAGGCAGGGCGTAATCCGTCTTCCGTGCGCCTGTTGCCGGTCACCAAGACTGTTCCGGCGGAGCGGCTGCGTATTGCGTATGCCGCCGGGTGTCATGAAATGGGTGAAAACAAGATTCAGGAAGCCCGTGAGAAATCGGAATTGCTGAGCGATCTCGATATCAAATGGTGCATCATCGGCCACCTGCAAACCAACAAGGTCAAATACATTACGCGTTTTGCGCACGAATTTCAGGCGCTCGACAGCCTTAAAGTCGCTGCCGAACTCGATAAACGCTTGCAGGCTGCAGGTCGTGGAATGGATGTTTACGTACAGGTCAATAGCTCCGGGGAAGTCAGTAAATTCGGCCTGCCACCGGAGGATGTGGAGGATTTTGTCAAGCAACTGCCAAATTATTCGTCACTGCGGATCAGGGGCCTGATGACACTGGCAATTTTCTCAACCGACCTGGATCGTGTGCGCGCCTGTTTTGTCAGAATGCGCGATTTGCAGGCACGGTTGCGTCAGAGTGCGCCGGCCGGTTTATCGTTTGACGAGCTGTCCATGGGCATGTCCGGTGATTTTGAACTCGCGATAGAGGAGGGCGCGACGGTCGTACGCGTAGGACAGGCAATATTTGGTAAACGACCTTTACCGGACAGTCATTATTGGCCCGGTTTCGGTTGAATTTCATGTGCTGCGGTCATGACGAATTTGATTAAACGTGGGTAATTTTTAAACCGTTACAAAATTATTGCCGCAGCCACCCGGCGGTCTTCCTCGACCAGAATATTATAGGTGCGGCAGGCAGCCTGCGTATCCATGACTTCAAAACCGATGCCAAACTGTATGATCTTAGCCATCAAGGCGTAATCCGGAAAACTGAGTTGAACGCCGGTACCGAGCAGAATAATTTCCGGTTTGCGCGGCAGGACGTGATCGAAATGCGCAAGGTTAAGTTCTGCAACCGATTCTACGGGCCATTGTTCGATTATTTCATCGGGAAAAACAATCAGATTCTGTTCATGGCGTACTTTGTTGACCATGACATAACCGTCTCCATAACCCGAGAAAATATTCTGTTGATTAAAGTTGGCAAGATGTAATTTCAAGGCATTATTCTCCTTAGCTTATGTGAATTGAGCACGTCATTTTAAAGTGGAAAGTCCGAATGCATATGCATTGGTGGTTTAATTATAAAAAATAATGTTTATTTCGTTCAAGAAAGGGCGCCTGACACGCTATAGATGTCCATTCAAGGCAATCCGTAACAGCTGGCCACTGCTGAGGGGCCGCTTGTTTTCATGGCATGGTATTTTTCCCAGAATGTCGTCGCGATTTCATGAATGTCTTTGGAGATAGAACCGTTGCGGTATCGATATAAAAAACCGGGGCCTGCGCTATACGTCGCATAGGTCAGGCGGGCCAGAGAATCGAAGTTTCTTTTTTCCTGGTTTTCGCTTTTGGGGAGAACATGGTCGGTAAAATAGTGATGCAGGATCTCGTTTCCCGCCATGGCATTGTAACTGACATCGTTTCGCAGACTCGAAAGGTCATAAAAACCGCGCCATACACTTGGATTAATCTGCATAATGCCGATAGATCCACCCGGTGACATGAGCGGTTCCAGCTGGCCGTTTTTTTTCACGAACTGTCGCCAGCAGCTTTCCTGCCAGGCTGTGGCAAGCGCTAAATCCCGGAAGAAATTATGATAACCCTCGGGCAGATGTTTGCTGCTGATCGTTTTATCTGCAACATAATCGAGCAGATCGCCCACTACTGGCAGATAGGATTCGATATCACTGGTATCTGGCGCCCAGCCGTTAAGTTTTTTGATTAAAGCGATTTCAGGTTTGTCTGCAGCCCATGCCCGAGCAAAAAAAAACCATGTGCCGCTATTAATATCTGGTGCCTGGCTGGGCGCAGGCAAGGGCGGCCCAAAGTCAAACAGTTTTCGCAATTCCATGTCCACATCAAGGCGGTAAATCAACGGATCTTCCTCAAATCCGGGTGAAAGCATACGCGCCATACGGCGTAAGCCATCGGCGGATATCTCATAGCCTATCTGTTCACTCATCTGATCCATCGCCGTCAGGGCATCTGCGGCAGTTACAAAACTCAGGTAACGGATTGCTGCCGTACCCGGCAAAGTGGTTTCCATCTGCCGCAGAATCGGCGAGAGCCTCCTCCAACTTTTGAGAAACAATCCCCGTACCGGATCAACTGCCCCTCCATTCCAACTGGTTAAGGCTTCGGAGAGATCATAACGGCCATCCAGCAGAACCTGAAGCAGTTCTTTGCGCAAATTACCTTGTTCGTTATCTTCCGCCACCTGCTTGACGACAAAGGTCAGGAACGCATCCCAACGCTGCCATGCTGATTCCCATCGCAACGCTTCGGCAGTTGTCAGCGGTGGTTCTGTAGAAAAGTTAACCGATTGGTCGGTGTCCTTGTCGGGCACTTGAAATTGCAAAGTCAGCACGATTCCGGTATTGGTGGCTTCCACGCCAGAAAACATGACTGACTCAAGTGTGCGGTTAGCAATGTCGGAGCCGGATGTTGTGAGCAATAGTGGCACGAACGTCTGGATATCCTTCAATGGAACGGCAAGATCAACCCTCAGTGCCCCGAGACTGGAGTGAACATGTTGCATAACAAGATCCCACAGTGCGCCGGTTAACAGCGGTTTTTCACCTCCCTTGTTTAACAAATTCGAGTCAACCACCTGAAACTCTATGACGGGTTGTCCGGTAACGATGGCAGGTTGCTGGAAAATTTCAATAAGCCCACGCCACTCTGGAGTTTTTATGCAGCGTCCCGCAATTTTACGCCCGAACATCGCATTAACCGTAGAGACGGTTCTGATCCGTCCTTCATCATGACTGATTTGCGGATCTGAGAGAACAAGTTTGCTGCAACTGGCCTTATCGTCAATCAGCAGTGCTTTATTACCGCCAGCGGTGTAAACCTGCTCCAAAAGTATACGATGAAGAAACCGGTAATCAAGCTTCATCGGTACGCTAATCTCGCTTGCGAAAGCACCGAAGGTAAACAGCAGCAGTGTCGCCAGTAAAAATATCCGCATCTTGTTCAGAATTCCAGAAGAGTATGTAATGATTTTATCCAGCCATGGATCATTTATTGGAGCATTTGATTTCGGCAGAGATTCCATTGACATGGGTAATCGATTTGTTTCCAACATACCGGTATTTTAAACAAAAAATTGTGCACAAAATCAGAAAAAAATTTGAGGTGAAATCGATTACACTATTTATCAGGAAACGGATCAACAGCTTGCAGACCAGTAATGCAATCGCGATGCCGTAAAATTACTTCGTTCGTCTACGGATCTTTTCACGGATATCGATTGAACGGCGTTGCCAGCTTAACAAGCCGGGTTTAATTCTCTTTTTCTTCCGCCATTATTTTCTGCAATTGACGCAGTCGCGCCTCGACTGTCGATAGCTGGTAAAAATCACCATTATCATGTTTGAGCGCAATTTTCAGTTGCTCAATTGCAGAATCATAATAACCCTGCAGAATGTAAACCTCGGCTTGTGCGCGGTGCTTCAGCATCAGTTTGTCCTGAAGTGCATAGGCGCGTGCCTGCAACTGGTATAACTGGATATCGTTGGGTTGAAATTGCAGTTCACGATTAATCAACTCAAGTGCAGTGTCGATTTGGTGATTTTGCAGCAGGGCGTTGGCGTAGCCATGTATGAGTGCTTTATGCTGCGGGTAAATTCTGAGTGCAGTGCGATAAATTTTCAAGGCGTCATCTGTTTGTTCATTGGCGAGTTTGACCGCCGCCGCCAATGTTTCGATCATGGCGCCGGCCTGCAAGCCTTTCTGCTTGACCTGGATGGTTTTTCCCAGTCGATGATCTTTTAGCAGCAGGTCCTGCTTGGCGTCGGACTGGATCAGCGTATATAAGTACGCCAGTTCATCATCGGCTTCCTTGTATTTCTTGTCGCGCAGCAGGGCGAGAGTATAGCCGTAACGCTCTACCGCTTCATTGATATAGCGTTTGTCTTCCAGGCGCGCCCTGAATTGACTGACTGCTTCTCTGGGCTTGCCCTGCAGCGCACGTAGTTTTGCACGTACGAGCAGGAAATCGGTGCTGTCGGGTACTTGCCGGTAGGGCATTTCATGTGTGCGGTTTTGTATATCTGCAATCCGTTCAAAGGTCAACGGGTGCGTGCGCAGATACGAAGGCGCGCCATTCTCATAGAAACGGCTGGCTTTTTGCAGGCGTTCAAAAAAAGCTGACATGCCTTGTGGATCAAAACCAGCGTCCAGCAATATATTCAGGCCGACACGGTCAGCCTCTTTTTCATGCTTGCGAGTGAAGTTGAGCTGTGATTGTATTGCGCCCGCCTGTGTGGCGGCAATAATGGCCTGGCCTGCTTGCGGGTTTGAGCGGGAAGCCAGAATTGCAATTGCAAGGGCGGCAATGGATGTGATCATGCTGTATTTTTGGCCCGCAATCATGCGCGCCAGGTGCTTTTGTGTGACATGCGCAATTTCGTGCGCCATTACACCGGCGAGTTCGGATTCGCTTTGAGCGGCGATAATCAGACCGCTGTTAAATCCCATAAACCCGCCGGGTAAGGCAAACGCATTAATGGTGGAATCCTGTAGCGCGAAAAATTCAAATGATTGTCCCGGGCGAGCCTCGCTTGAGCTTGAAATTAATTTGTGCCCAAGGCCGTTCAGATAACTGGTGATTTCGGGATCGTCAAGATAACTCGGATCGGCGCGAATTTGTCGCATAATTTGCAATCCGAGCAGGCGTTCTTCTCGGGGTGTAATGGTTGCCTGCGAAACGTCTCCGAGGTCCGGCAGTTCGTGGGCGACCGTATTGACCGGAAACAGGAGCGACAGGGTAATAATAATGAAGATAAATTTCATGTCGATATGATAATCGTATCCGGCCCAAGTTCCTTTGATAGGTGGTTTTTAAAAGTTGTTCCATGGTTATTATGGAATTTGAGTTTAGCACTCATGCTGGCTATAGCAATAGAAAAATATGATGGTTGATTGCGGAAGTGTTCGGACTACAATTTCAGGTACACATGCATCTTACGACTGATCAGGATGGATCATGTAGTGCAGCCTGCTGGCCTCTGGCCACATTGATGCGCATCAAGATGAGCAGGCCGATTATAAAATAACTGCCGGTGATCAGCATGGCAAGACGGTGGTCTCCGTTGGAGATCCAGCTGACCCATCCGTAGGTGAGGGGACCTAGAATGGAAGACAGCTTGACCGCCAGTCCCCAGAGTCCAAAAAATTCGCCACGGCGCGAGCCCGGGCTGAATAATCCGATAAGCGCACGACCCGCAGACTGAGAAGCGCCAAGACATAAACCGGCAATATTGGCGGCAACCCAAAACATTGCGTGGTCTTCAGCAAACCAGGTGAACAGTATCATGATGATCCAGCCAACAAGGGTTAATGCAATGGTGGGGAGATGTCCCAGTTTATCCTGGACGTGTCCGAACGCAAATGCGCCCAATGCCGCGGTGATATTGACAAGGAGTATCAGCTTCAGTGTTTCCCGGGTATCGAATCCCATAGCCTGCTGGGCGTATATCGCGGCCAGTGCGATAACGGCCTGAATGCCGGCCTGATAGAAAACCAGACAAATGAGAAAACGCATTAAATCCTGATAATGACGCACATGTATGAACGTATCTTTTAATCGTAAAAATGATTCATAAACAATTCGGCGGCCAAATCGGTGCGGCTGGGGTTTTGCGCGCTCCTTAAGATACAGAAACGTCGGCAGGCTGGCGATAGCAAAGATCGCGGCTGTAATTACCATCGTAACCGGCACATACTGGCTGATGTCGTGACCTTGCGCTTGCGCCCAGGTAATATAAGCGAGACAGCAGCCCAGCGTAAACAATCCGCCTAAATAACCCAGTCCCCATCCCCAACCGGATACTTTGCCAAGAGCTTTGCTTTTGGCCAATTCCGGCAAAAATGCCGCAATCAGATTTTCGCCGCTGCCGAAAAAGAAATTGGTCAGAATAATCAGCACAACAGCCAGCCAAAAATCTCCAGGCCCGGCAAAGTAAAGCAATGCAGTCAACACAACGCAACCTGCCGTTGTTATGAGTAGCAACGGTTTTTTTACGGCATAGGCATCGGCATAAGCGCCGAGTGCAGGCGCTGTCAGGATAATGAGCAAGTAGGAAACGGCGAGCGATGCCGTCCATGCCAGCGTTCCCCAATCTTCTTTGTTGGCGACAACGGCGACAAAATAAGCGTTGAAAATTGCGGTGATGACAACGGTCGTATACCCTGAGTTGGCGAAATCAAACATCGCCCACGACCAGATTTCGCGACGGGTGACGCCTTCAGTAAAGTTGGGTGACTGCAGATTATTTTTCAAGGGAACCGGTTTTTGGATATCTCTAATTATGTGCATTTACCGGCATTTACATCACCGATTGCTGCTTGCCTTGCCGGAAATACTGGTTCCTGCAATATTAGCAGGATAGCGCGCCCGTGTGGAAATTCGCCGTCGCGACTTTGCAATAAGCAACGACAGGAATGCAACATGCTTCGATTAAAATACGGATAACGCTATGTGTTGTTAAAAGTACATGCATTGACGCTTGACAAGTCAGATTAAATAAACCATTATCCCGACGCAAACAAGCGAGACAATCAGTAGCAAAACAAACGGAATGCAATCCGCGTTCCAAAGTGTTTCATGGCGTCGGATGAAAAAATAAAGTTCGCAGCCCGCTACCTGCTTCAATCTGTTATAATCCTGCGTCTGTGAGATAACAGCCTGGAAAAACAGATTGTATTAAGCTTATTCAGCGCCCGTAGCTCAGTTGGATAGAGTACTTGGCTACGAACCAAGGGGTCGTGGGTTCGAATCCTGCCGGGCGCGCCAATAAGTTATCTCGCAACCTCAAACAGGCCAAGTAGCTCAGTTGGTAGAGCAGAGGACTGAAAATCCTTGTGTCGGTGGTTCGATTCCGCCCTTGGCCACCACTATTCATGCGGCTATCAGCCTAATACACTTACTTCTTAAAAATTTCTTCTGGTCTATGTCTGGTCGGAATTGCTCCGGGAAATCTGTTGCGTTTGTATAGGGCTGTTGAATTCGATTTAATGTTGGGCGCTGTTTTGCTCACTTGCTCTTGTGGACATTCCTTCTTTTAAAGGTTCTATACTAGACTTAAAATTAGTTTTCCAAATTTTTTCACACTCCTTAGCAATTTCTGGAGATACTTTTCCCAGTTTGTCCCAGTTATTAATAGGTTCTTCTCCTAAGATAACCCTAGTAACTACCGGATTTTCTAACCATGTCTCCATGACACAAATTCCGCTATGATAAGGCGAAATACCCTTTCCCATGTACGGAAATATAGCTACAACTGTAGGTTCACCGCTATCAGGATCTCTTAGAACAATAAAGCGGTTTCTTCTGACCCCCGCCTCTACATTACCTGGGTACGGTTTGTCTTCATCTGTTACTTGTTTTGCTCTACACTTGAGTGTTCCAACCTCATCAGAATGAGTAAAATTAAGTCCAACATACATCCATTGCCATCCATCATTTTTGGTTTCTGTAAGATGATATTGATAGAATTTTTTTCTATATTTATCAATTTCCAATTCTGTTGAACGAAATGTCGCATCCAAACTTCGACGCAACAAATCCAAAACATTCATTCGTCGGTAAAAACTCAAAATTAACGTAAATACACCTCCAAAAAATGTACCCCCGACAGCTAGCAATAAAGGAGAAAGCTTAGGATGAGTTTCACTGATGTAGGCACCTAATCCAGCAAGACCAATACCAGAGACTAACAGAAGAATAACCACTGTATAGATTATGAAATCATTCTCAGAATTTTTGATATTTAACATTTTAGCATTTAAATTATTTGTCGCTCAGTTGACGATAAAACTTACCATGGAATAAAAAATGAATTTTAATTATCATTAAAAAGTTTTATGTCATGTTTTTTAGGGCGCTCCTTATCGACAAATACAAAATACTGAATAATTGGTTCGATTCTGCCCTTGGCCACCACTATTCATGCGGCAATCCGCTTAGCTTGAATATTGCATGAAAGGAGGAGGCAATTCCCCTTAAATCTTTTATAATTCAGTTATCTAAGCTGCATAAAAGAGAGGAATTGCCAGTGACAGATTGTACCCAGAGATCGTTTAATTTTCCAGAAGTAAAAAAGTGCGTGGTTGAAGTCAATTTTGAAGGCGGAGATATCACATCGGATGGCGGCGTACTATTGTTGCGTCAGGCAGATCGGTTGATTGGACTGAGCCAGGCTGTAGCAAGCAAGTACACGGGGTCTGAGCAAGTGCACTGGGTCTGGTCTTGCATAGCTACATTCTCGCTTGTCATATTCAAGACAAATAAAACAAATAAAGGACATCCATATAATTGATATAATTGATTCAATAGATTATGTCGGTTATTATGCAATTCACATTTATAATTGGTTTGAATTTTCAAATAAATTTATTTGCTTGAACGCAAAGTGACAGTAAGGTTTTAGAAATAAATTAAACGAATGCCTACTATATCTTTTGATACACATAAGTTTATTCGTCGCCTTCGAGAAGCAGGAATTTCGGAAGAACAAGCTGAAGCGATTGCTGAAGCTTTCCGGGATGCGCATATTGAAGCCGAGGTTGCTACGAAAACTGACCTGCGAGAACTCGAATATCGTCTTATTATTAAACTAGGAGCGATGATTGTGGTGACAATTGGTGTTGTTGCGACACTGACGAAGTTGCTGTAGTTTGTGCCGCGCACTGGGTCTGCCGTGCACGGGATCTTGCACTGAACGGCGCCATTCGGTACGCCATTAATTGAGGCGGAAAAAGGGGATTTAACCAAAGAGATACAATAAATTCATGAATTATGGGGTAAATTTCGGTTTGTCTTTACTTTGTGAATTGCAAAATTTACGTTTTAATGTCGTCTCATTAATCAGTAATTGCGGAGGTATCCTGCAATGAATACAGAGCGCTTTCCAGACGATATTGATGATGTCGCTGATGGCATGATCCCTGATAGCCGGATTGTAGCGATCATCGGCGAGATGGAACTGGCCAAAGGTGATTCGGATTGCTTGGATGAGACCGACACTCAATACGAATTGGTTGAAATGTTGTAGCTTTAAGTTTTGTTATGAAGTCTGGTGTCTGAGAAGAATCGAAACGATTGAGGCTTTGTGCTGGAAGTGATCAAAAATCATAAGAGTTCATACTTTTTTTGCTTTTTTATTCTCGTACATTGACGCATCAGCTTGTGTCAGAAGATCATCAAGAGATTCAAAGTCTTTCGCTTTTCCAATGATTTTTCCTTGACTGTAATTTATTTTGTAAGGCCTGTTGTGTTTACTGTTGGCAGCATTGACTGCATCAGCCAGTCGCAGGAGTGCCTTTTCTACTTCATTTTTCTTGCTTAAAACCACAAATTCATCGCCCCCTACACGTGCTATCATTTCACTGCGGCGGAAGTTTGCTTTCAATAAATTTGCGAATTCAACAATCAATTCCGATCCGATTTGATGTCCGAGCGTGTCATTTATCCGTTTTAGTCCATCCAGATCAAAATACAGCAAAACTAATTGAGTGTTATTTCGAAGACTTTCTAAAAAGGATTGCTTGCCCAATATGCTAAAAGCGCGCTGATTATATAGTCCGGTCATTTCATCGGTTAGCGCCTGCTTGTGTAAGTTATTTTCCAGGTAACTGATTTTGTTCGATAACCAAAGAATAATGAAAAAGAACATGAGTGATAGCAGGGTCGCTGATAGTGCGATTTGAATTTCTTGCGAAATGTTATGTGGAGCCGAAAAATAGTTGATGGCGCTAATGATTGCAAATGGACCAATTAACGCCCATGGCAATGCAACCCTTGCGGTGTAGCCTCCAATGCCATTACCGAGAAATAATGAAAAAATCCCGCCATAAATGCCCCGGACAAAATTTGCAAACGTCAACAAACACATGCAAATAAATGTCTGTGAAGAAACCAGAATTTCTCTCGAATGGCCGTATAAACTTGTTGCCGAAAAAAAATAACCTGAAAAAATTACCAAAACCATACCAATGAGCAGCAGGGTTAGGATGTCACGAATATCATTGCGATGATTTTGTTCTTTTTTTAAAGTAATAAAAGAAAAACCCAACAAATTAAAAAAAATTGCGGCATGGACTGACATCCTGCCTGATAATTCTGCATAATTATTTTGCATCAAGAATGTTTCAAGTAAAAGCGTCTGTTTGCTTATGTGGCCGTACAACGAAACTGTTGCTAAAAAAATTATAGTAATTCCGCATATTTGGATTGTTATCGTACTATATTCTTTTTGAATTAATAAAATGGTTAATGCGCCAATCACAATACACAGCGCTGTATTTTGTTTCATAAGCAACCAACCTTCGGGCAATATCGAAGCGACCGAAGGGCTAAGCCAGCCACATAGTGTAATTAAAGCGATAATTCCGGCCAGTACCACACATGTAGTTTGCACATGAAATAAAATGGCCAAATGTCCAGGATTTTGTTGGTGTAGTTGTCGATCAATGAAGTTATTCATGCTTACGCTTATTTATATCTTTTAATATCAGTATCAGGGCGCCAACTATTGAAAGGACGATTTGACAGGAACATTCCAAATTATTTGCAGTTAGGATTGGAACACATTTACCAGCCGTAATAAACCATATTTAGACAGAAAAACAGAAAATCTGTTCGGTTGTAAAAAACAACTGTTCCCTATCAATGCAAATCCAGGTCGGCCAGTAGAGTGCTTTATCGCTAGTTGCTGCGAATGACTGGTTAAATTGTCAATGTACGTCGCTGCTATTCACTGGTAATATAGCGACTTTGATAAAAAGTTAGGTTAGTACACAAAGGCCGTTGAAAAAATCTGAGGCCGTCTTTGATGCAGCAAAAACAAGGATATGGCATATATGAACAAATGCGCATTCCAGACCTGTTTTATACCATTTAAATGGCAACAAAAACTCGGATGGTCACGGATAGTGTCTGACAGTCTGCTAAGAGAATAGCCTTTCAAAATAACAAGAAACAAACAGTGTGTAGGCTTATTAATGACGATTCCCAAAAACGATACATTTTTACGTGCTTTATTGAAGCAACCGGTTGAATATACACCCGTATGGCTTATGCGCCAAGCAGGGCGGTATTTATCCGAATATAATCAAACCCGTGCTCGTGCGGGTGATTTTTTGACATTGTGTAAAACACCTGCACTCGCCACGGAAGTAACTTTGCAGCCATTGGAACGGTTTCCTCTGGATGCAGCGATCTTATTTTCAGATATTTTAACTATACCGGATGCAATGGGGTTAGGACTCTATTTTGCACAAGGCGAGGGGCCGATGTTTGAAAGACCTCTGCGAAATGAAGCGGATATCAATGCCCTGAGAATACCCGATCCGGGTACTGAGTTACGTTATGTCATGGATGCTGTTTCGGAAATTCGAAAAGCGCTTGACAATCGCGTGCCTTTGATCGGTTTCTCCGGTAGTCCTTTTACCCTGGCATGCTACATGGTTGAAGGGCGCGGTGGAACTGACTTCCGTGAAATAAAGACGATGTTGTATAAAGAACCCGAATTATTGCATCAGATTCTGGACAAGAATGCCCAGGCGGTCACAACTTATCTGAATGCTCAAATTGAATCGGGAGCACAAGCAGTTATGATTTTTGATACCTGGGGCGGTGCATTGTCTCACGCAGCTTATCGGGAATTTTCACTTCGTTATATGCATCAAGTCGTGAATGGCCTTAAAAAGGAACAGAGTGGTGCGCGTATACCCAGTATTGTTTTCACCAAGGGCGGTGGATTGTGGCTTGAAACGATTGCTGATATTGGTTGCGACGCAGTGGGTCTGGACTGGACGATAGATATTGGTGATGCCCGCCGCCGGGTTGGTGATAAGGTGGCGCTGCAGGGCAATCTCGATCCTTCGGTATTGTTTTCTTCGCCCGAAGTGATTACTAAAGAGGTTGAAAAAATTCTTGCAAGTTATGGAGACGGCAGTGGTCATGTATTTAATCTGGGACATGGAATATCCCAGTTTACACCACCTGAAAATGCGGCTGTACTGGTTGAAGCCGTGCATACATTGAGCCGCAAATTTCATTAACGATTATAAATCTTGGATTGTTATGGTTGGATGTCTAGTACGCTATTAATTTGATATTACCGGGTACAGTGAGCTCGCCAAAGTACATGGCAAGAAAGTAAGGAAATTCTTTCCTGTGTACTGCGTTGTGGAGCATAATGTGATGACAATGCGGCACCCAACAATAACAGATGGATAGAGTACTCGTAATTCGTTGTAAAAAGGTAATACAGTGCATATATTGATTGTTGAGGATGATTTGGCCATAGCTGCCAATCTTTACGAGTTTCTTGAATCACGGGGGCATAGCGTAGATGCAGCTGCAGATGGTGCGCTAGGACTTCATTTGGCAGTAACACAAAAATTCGATGCAATTTTGCTTGATCTCGGTTTACCTGGGATGAGTGGAATTGCCTTATGTCAAAAATTAAGACAGGAATCTCAACTAGATACGCCTATACTGATGCTGACAGCACGAGACACACTCGACGACAAGTTGATTGGTTTTGAACACGGTGCAGATGATTATCTGATTAAGCCATTTGCACTCAAGGAGGTTGAGGCCCGACTTACCGCATTACACAAACGTTATTCCGGGCGAGTCGCGAGCCGAATGTTGGAAGTAGATAACCTGTCTTATGATCCAAAAACGTTTTCAATTCGTTTTGAAGATAAGGAAATTAAATTGCCGCCCAAATGTATTCGTTTGCTGGCGCTCATGATGAGTGAACCGGGGCGCGTATTTAGTCGCAAAGAGCTCGAATCCGAAGCCTGGGAAGAAATGCAGGAAACCAGTGATACGTTGCGTAGCCATATGCATGTTTTACGGCGAGCGTTGCTGCGGACTTGCGGTTATGATCCCATTGAAACAATCCATGGTATTGGGTATTGCCTAATTTCTCGTGCTCAAACTCAGGATTAAACATGGCTTGCGCCTGCGCGTTGCTAATGCACTGGCAAATTTCTGCATTGTTACAGTAGGTGCGCTAGGGATAATTTTATACGTTGCCTCCGACAATATTGAGGAAGCACATATCAAACAAGTGATCAAGATGGAAATGGATCATCTTGTTCATCGTTATCGAAAGCACTCAGACATTTATTCCCATATCGGCTCAAATCTAAAAAGCTATGTTATTCGTGATATCGATGATGAATTGCAGATTCCGTCCTATTTTCGTGGATTAAATACTGGTTATCACAGGATTTACTATGATTTCGAGGACATTCATGTTCTAGCCCAAACCGTAGATAATGTGAAATTTCTGGTTGCCTACCGTATTACTTTACACAATCAGCGGTTAAGCGAATTACGATTGCTGATTTTGTTATCCTGGGTTGCTGTTGTTGCAATCGCATTTGTTGTTGGTTATGTATTAGCTGGAATACTTGTCAAGCAAGTAACTGACCTTGCGGAAAGAGTCAGATTGCTCGCTCCAGGTGATGTTCAAGGTCAACCCCTAATGCGACCAGACATGGATGAGGAAGTGGCGCAACTTGCACACGCATTGGATGATTATCAAAACAGGATTCGTCGTATGCTGCAAAGAGAACAGGAATTCACTGCGAATATCAGTCATGAACTCAGAACACCAATTACAACGATATTAACCAGTTGTGAATTATTGGAGTCTGAACCGGGACTGTCAGATAAAGTACGTTTGCGTATTAAACGGATAGAAGGCGCTACGACCCGAATGGGCGAACAGTTACAAGCCTTGTTGTTTCTTGCGCGTGAGCAGGCACTGGGAGTAATGGAGTCTGTTGCGATAGCAGAATGTGTAAATGATGCAATAGAACCACTATATCCCGAATTACATCGAAAAAAGCTGAAATTGATTGTCAATATCGATCCGAACGTAATTATTCAGTTAAATCGTCAAGCATTGCATACGGCGCTTACAAATTTGTTGCGTAATGCGATTCAGTATACAGATGAAGGTTATATTCGCGTGGAATACAGTAATGGAAGTTTGTCGATAACCGATACCGGAATAGGCATTGAGCCTGAATTCAAACCATTGTTATTTGAACGCTTCTTTCGTGGAGCCAAACATGTAGACGGACTTGGAATTGGACTGCCAATTGTCAAACGAATCTGTAATCACTATGGGTGGCAAATCAATGTTGAAAGCAAGCTCGGAGAAGGTACGACTTTTCGAATTATATTTCCACTGCAACTATCAGCGAATATCAAATTGGCTTTGAGTAAGCAATCTGTCATTGGCAATACTCCGCACTGATTTCGATGGGTTTTGGCGCTATTTCAAATACCTAATCAATACAATTTCTTTTTGATGATATATTGATTAGCTCGTAATTTTAGGAAAATATTAAAAGATGAAAATTCAATATGCGTCCAACAAAACCCTATAACGCATATTGATAATTCGGAAAAATCGAATAAAATATCGTTGTTTATCGTCAGGCAAAACATCAGCGACTAATAATATTAGGTAATGGTAATTCAGCTGCTACCGAACTTAACGTTTTAAACAATAGTGGCTGTGGGGTATAAAACAGGTAGGAGACCCTGTTATTGGTTTAAAAAATATTCTAGTGAATATTAACAGTTGGGATTGATATCTGTTATTCGTCTGTTTTTCTATGGTTTGTTGTGTGTAGATCAATAAGATGTTTATTAAAAAGAATTTATTGATTTTGTTTAGTAGCTTTGCTAGAACTGAAGCTTACTCGTACAAGTTTTTACAAAATAATTTAACGAAAGTCGATTATAAGGTAATCCTTGTTTGTATCGTAACGATGCTGGTTCTAACCAGCTCGTACTATTTTGGGGATGTCAGATTTCTTGTTTCGCTGCTCCGGGATCTGGGCTTTATCGATCTGGCGAGGCAGCTACGGGAATTGATGACAGTTCACCCCGATGCCGAGTTTTATAAGCCGCTTTATTGGGCGTCGGTGATAATTTTTTTCTATTGTGTTTTGCCTGCGATCTGCATCAAATGGATATTCAGGGAAAGTTTTTCGGATTATGGTCTAAGTTTTAAGGGGGCTTTTAAATACTATCATTTATATCTATTGATGTTGGCTGTCATGGTGCCACTGGTGATTTATTTTTCGGCATCGGAAAGTTTCTTGAAAACATATCCATTTTATAAAGTTGCTCCGGGTGAGAATCTTTTTCCAAAATTTTTTATTTGGGAAATCTTTTATTTTCTGCAATTTGTTGCACTAGAATTCTTTTTCCGTGGATTTATACTGCATGGCACCAAGCATCGGTTTGGTTTTTATGCCATTTTTTTCATGACAGTGCCATACTGTATGATTCATTTCGGCAAGCCGATGCCGGAAACAATTGCCGCTATTTTTGCTGGCGTGGTTTTAGGTTATATGAGTTTAAAAAGTCGTAATATCTGGATGGGTGTTTTTGTACATTGCAGTGTTGCGTTGATGATGGATGTTTCGGCATTAATTCGTAAAGGCGTATTTAGCAGTCAAATCGACATAGTGTAACGCTTCGAAATCAATAGACTCATGCCATTACAAGCTAAATTCGATACCGTTTAAGCCCAAGCCAGCAAGATCGATATTGTTTGCGTTCATGGATGAGTTTGCAGCCAGTGACACCAAAGCTTCAGGCGACATGCTATTGCTACTGAGCAGATCAATATATGGTTGTTGTTGTTCAGGTGTTGGATTGCTGCCGAGTAAATTGTACCATAGCAGTGTAACGATTTCATTGTGGGTATGTGCGCCTGAAGCTTCAAGTGCGACTGATGTGAGTTGTTTATTGCTGATACCGTTGCCAGTGAAAAACAGACCGGTTTTGATCAAGTCCCTATTCTGAACAGCAGAAGCGCCAAAGACGGCACCGATAAGCTTGGCGACTTGTCCAGCATCACCGTCAATGTCAAGTGCTATACCGGTATCGTCAAATAATAACCGTTCAATCTCGATAAGTTTGTCCTGGTCTTTATCTCCAGATTGATGAGTAACCAAAATTCCATCTTCGGTTTTCTGTAATGTGTATTCTTTTCTGTTACCATAAAATAATACTTCATCAATTCCGCTGCCGCCCTGAAAAGTATCATTGCCTGCAAAGCCGATAAAGCGATCATTTCCCTCATTACCGGATAAATAATTGTCATATTGGTTGCCTGAAAGTGTATCGTCGTTGCGTCCCCCGCTCGCGTTTTCGATCACGGTGTCATAGGCGATCCAGATGTTGGGAACTTTAATGCTTTCAGAACTGTTTGTGCCATAAACAGGTTCGCCAATAAATGATCCCTGGCCTTCTTCCAGTTGGATCAGCGCAACTTGATCACCTGTATAACTGATTGTATCAATGCCATCACTATCCCATATCGTTTCATGATAGGTTTCGCCATCCGCATATTGATAAATATCGTCGCCTGAATTAAAGGTTTTGTTTGCGCCATAGATATGTTGAATGGCTTTTATATCGAGCGGCATCGGTGTGGTCGGGTAAAAATCGAAAATTGAATTCTGATCTCCAGGGAGCGCAGAATAACTCATGATTGTCGCTGATATGGAGTCGTCTGCAATTGGGAATGCAGGGTCTTCGAAAGGATGTGCCAGGCCGAGTGCGTGTCCAATTTCATGCAAAATGGTCAGGAATGAGAAACTGCCCGCTGTCCATTCGTAGCTTGCGCTACTGCTTGATTTATTAATCCAGATGTCACCTCCCCACACCCCATGCGTCGGTAAGTAGGCCCATGCTTCTGCGTCATCCAATTCTCTGATTTCAGTATAGGCAACCCGAATATCACCCACTTTGTTCGAGGTTTCTTCGATGACATCGAATTCAATATCCGCGACATTTTCCCATTGTTGAAGTGCGTTATTGAAATCTGACTGGTTTGACGATGAAAGTGGTGTATAAGAAGGACTCCACGGTTCTTCTCCGGGGCCATAACCTAAAAATGGATCGGCAAACCAACTCGCATTCTTGTCAGGGAAGCTATATGTGATGACAGGATCCAGCCAGCGGGAACCCAGGATGAGCGGATCAACCGAGTTTGAATCGGTAAAATCTACAAAAGAAATATCACTGAATGAAAAAGGCGAAGGCATAATCATGCACCTCATCGAAAATCATTACGCTGGGTATTCCGCATATTTTTTTAGAATAGGTTTGTTCTGAACAATTCATCTACCTTTCTCCATACATTCATGTCCTTTAATCGTAAATGTCAAACTCTGAAATATTATAATGTTTGGACTCATAGCCCCAGCCCGGGTTTTCACCCATGTGCATTGGTTTTCTTTGATTTGTTAACCAGCAAGCAATAAAACAGACAAGGTTTAAGTATAAGCGGCATTGAGATGTATCCCCTTAATCCCATTCTGAAATGAACAAAAATGGCAGCTTATCACTGGGTTGTTTGTCGATTTATCAAAAAAAAGGTTTGATAAGATATCTCGAATAAACAAGTAATTATATCTATCTAAATGAATGAGTAACCCCAAGCCATATTTCAAAAATTTGTTCAAAAAACGTCTTTTTTTAAGAGAATTATTTTTTTTGTGGATTCTTTGTCATGTATCCATGAGTGCGAATGCAGCAAACTGGCTAAAACTACAGGGAACTGAACCACCAAACAGACGTGCACTTTTATGGGGGTTTGTTCAGCCGTCCTATACAGAAGATTTTGGCGAGAAGCTTTCTAACCTACAGGGGGCAAGAGAGGGTGACAATGGAAAATTGATTGCTCAAAACACGATATCTCCGTTTTTTGATGAACAAAGTATGCTGCATGTTCGTCGTGCACGTCTTGGTTTTAGAGGGCGGATACAAAAAACTGAATCTAACAGTTTTTTTTCGAAAATTAATTATTTCTTGTTGACTGAGTTCGGATCCAACCAAATTACGCACAAACCATTCGGGGAAAGAGATCAAGTTCTTGCTGTGACCGATTTGAGTTTAACCTTTAATCATATCCCTGGAGCAAGATTACGCATGGGGCTCTTCAAAAAACCGGGGCCAGAAGAGTTGTTTCAAGCCATCCATGTATTTGATTACATCGAGTTTACCGATTTTATAGCCCGAGAAATGCTGGAACGATTCCCATCGGGAAATCTTTCTCCGGCATTGGCTGGAAACGCTCCCAACGATTTCACAACCATTGGAACTCCGGTTTCTAAAGCGTTTGGGTTTGGAGCCGGGCGGGACTGGGGGATCCAGTTATTTGATTTTTTCCAGAAAGATAAGTGGGAGCTTTCTTATGCGTTCATGGCTGGAAACGGTGGCGCTATTGGTTTTAATGATATGCAAATCGACAAGAACTTTGATTTGAATTTTTATGCTTCTGCGAATCGTGATCTACCTGGTGGGCACGGCCCTCGCAAGAATGGGGCCAAATTTTTTGCTTGGTACCAAACTGGTGATCGTTTTTTTTCATCTGATCCTCAAAAAAAAGAATATAACCGTACACGTTACGGTTTTGGTATGAAAGCGCTCGGAGAGCTGATGGGGTTCAGACAGAAGCTGTCGGTTGAGCTCATGTTTGCAGACGGTATGTTATTTGTGAACCCCTTGGGTGGAATACCGGGCAATGCGCTTCGCTTTGCTGCGGAAAAAGGCAATATGGCACGCGGTCTAACGATAGATTATGGGTTTTTCCTTGGTGAAAAATGGCAGTTTGATTTCAGATATGGAAGAAATAATTTGCTCTATAAACAATCAGGCCCCTGGACGCCTCAAGACGAACGTATTTTCCAATCATTTACCGTTGGCGCCCATTACCATTTTACACCCAAGCTTCGGCTTACTTTTAATTACATACATCGAAAGGGATCCGCACCAAATCCAAGTTCAATCTATAATCCTCAGGCAAATGCATTGGTAACGCAAAATGTGCATGAGACGGTAAGTACACTGGGTGACCGAATCTCGCTACAATTAACATGGATCTTCGAGCCCTGGAAGATTTAAGGAGCCAATCGATGTTTAGAATATTAATCCAACAAACCGTTTGTATATTATTGATTATCCTGAGTATGTTTTTTTCTTCATTCCTAGTGTTGGGAGAGGATTTGCAACAAAAACATTCTGAACAACCTGTCAGCTCACGCACACCAATAGTTCTAAATACAGTAACAGGACAGCCTGCCAAAAATACTTCTATCATTCAAGCTGCTTTCAAAAAACTCGATATTCCTTTGGAAATTATCGAACATTCACCGGAACGGGCGCTTCTCAATGCAAACTCAGGGATAGATGACGGGACTTTTGTGCGGGTAGAAGGTATGGAGAAAAAATATAAAAATCTGGTGCGCGTTCCGGAAAGTATCAGTGAGTTTCAGTTTTATGCCGTTACAAAAATGGATATTCAAATTAAGGGATGGGAAAGTTTGGCGCCTTATAGTGTGGGAATAATTTTAGGTGCGAAAATAGTGGAAGAAAAGGTGGGTGACGTTGCTTTTTTGACAAAAGTCCATCGACCCGTTCAGTTATTTGATCTTCTGGAACAAAATAGAGCGGATATTATCATTGTGGATTATGAGGTTGGAAAAAAAATAATACATGATAAAAAATTACAGGGAATAAAGTTTCTAGCGCCCCCATTGGAAATTCAGCCAATGTACCTGTATCTTCATAAAACGCAAAAACATTTAATCAACACAATTGCGCATGCAATACATGAATTAAAACAAGAAAAAAATATAACTCAAGAGCATGAATATTGATTCAAATGCGAATTCTATGCACAACATTAGAAAATAAAAGTTATAACTCCGACTAGAAAAGGTTTTACTGGTTAACATTTATGTTTGATTTACCGAGTCAGAGTAACATCATTCCTGTAACGCATAATATTTGGCTTGTAGTCTTATCTTATTGTGTTGCCGTCTTGGGTTCGTATGTTGCATTTAACTTCACAATTTGGAGAGATGGGTTTTCTCTTTCCGCCAAACGTTTTGCAACCGGCATATGTGCTTTTACAATGGGCAGCGGGATTTGGTCCATGCATTTTACCGCTATGCTGGCGCTCGAACTTCCTTTGCCTGTTTCTTATGATACCGATTTAACAGTTCTTTCTTTTGTATTGGCAGTTTCTAGTGCCTGGTTTAGTTTTTCTTATGCGAATACTCAACCTGTATCGCCACACAAAATAGTTATTGGTGGTTTGGCGATGGGCATTGGAATAGCAGCAATGCATTTTACAGGTATGGCTGCCATGCACATAGATGGAGGTGCGTACTATTACAAACCCAATCTGTTTATTGCTTCAGTCTTGATAGCGATAACCATATCAGTAACAGCCTTATGGTTAAAAATTGCCAACAACAGATTTAAAACGAATCAAAAATCAAAAGTTTCTATCGCATTTTTCATGGGAATTGCGATATTCAGTATGCATTATACGGGGATGACTGCAACCATATTTGTATCCGATAATCCATTGACCAGTTTTGAGTCTGCCGGGTCAGAGATTGGATTACTCGTGCTATCAATACTGATTTTACTGTTCATCATCCTGCTGGTTGCTCATTTTATGGCATGGCTGCAAAGGGACTTTTGCACACAGAAAAATACCAATAGAAGGTATTCTTTTAGTGTGAGCTTTAAAATGATGGTTTACATTTTTTTGTTCAGTATTTTGTTTACATTTATTAGCACCTTCTTTTTAATGAAACTGGAGTATAAACAGATTGTTGAACAAAAACAGGGGTCGCTAAATCAAATCGTTTTGAGTTATAAGAATAGTATTGAAAACAGCTTGTGGATTGCTGACTATGATCAGATTGGATTACTTGGTGAAGGGATTTATGCGCTATCTTCGGTCAGTTATATTGAGATAGAAAAAGATGGAAAGGCACTTTTTCAAAAAGGGCAAAAAATACCGCTCGATATTTTGTCCAGAAAAGTACCATTAACTTTTAGTTACAGAGGCAATACAGTTAGTTTAGGCACGCTAATAGTCGCCTATGATCATAACTTGATTGACCAACAGATAATCGAGCACTTTAAAACCATCATATTGACAGAAACGCTGAAAGCGATTGTTATTAGCTTGATTATGCTCACTCTATTTTACAAAATAGTTGGCCAGCATCTTATAAATATTAGTATGTACGCTTCTACCTTAGATAAAGAAAAGCTAAGCAATCCATTAATACTTGAGCGGCCTAATAGAAGAAACCGGAACGATTCTGACGAACTGGATACGCTAGTCGAATCAATCAATCATATGCGTCAGAGAATTTACGCTTCTTTTTCCGAAATTGAAGGTTATTTTGGGCGAATTCTCGATAAATCATCCAGCGAAATTTATATTTTCGAACCCTCTACATATCAATTGAATATTGTCAATTTAGGAGGGCGTAAAAATCTTGGGTACGAGATTGACGATTTGCATACAATAAACTTTCTGGATTTGTTGCCCGATAGCCATCAAAAGAATTTCATTGAACATACGCAAAACCTACGTCAAGATATGCAAATTGATGTGGATATTTTTGAAACTGAATTTAAGCGGAAAGATCATTCTCGTTATCCTGTGGAAGTCAGGCTGCAATTTATGCACAGTGAAAAACCACCTGTTTTTATCGCGGTCGCTGAAAATATTTCTGAGCGAATAGAATATCAAAACAAACTCATTCAAGCAAAGGAAGAAGCAGAGCAGGCAAGCCTGGCTAAAAGCCAATTTTTGGCCAATATGAGTCACGAAATCCGAACACCTATGCATGCCATAATCGGTTTAAACGATTTATTGTTAAAGCAAGATCATAGTCCTACAGCGCGCGATTATCTGCAAAAAATTGAAACTTCATCGAAATCCTTACTCGCCATTATTAACGATATACTTGATTTTTCAAAGATAGAAGCTGGAAAACTGGATTTTGAATCGATAGTTTTTGACCTGAATGAGTCCCTTGATGAATTGGTTTCGTGCACCACCAGGCAACTCAAAGGAAAACCAGTTGAATTGATTATTAATGTTCAGCCTGGAACACCCACATGGTTAGTAGGCGATCCGTTACGCTTAAAGCAGGTTATTACGAACTTGATGAGTAACGCCATAAAATTTACAAGTACTGGGGAAGTACTACTTTCTATACAACAAATAGATAATCAGGCTGATCAGGTTGTCCTTCAGTTTTCTGTTAAGGATACCGGAATCGGACTATCCGAAGAACACATTAATAAACTATTTACTGAGTTTAACCAAGCGGATGCTTCTACGACCCGGAAATTTGGTGGTACTGGTTTGGGGTTGTCAATTTGCAGAAAACTCATAGAAGGAATGCAGGGTGAAATATGGGTAAAAAGCAAAGAAAAAATTGGCAGTGAATTTTGTTTTAAGGCAGTTTTCGGTATACCCAAAAACGTCTTGAATCAACCTCAATTATTGCCAGATCACCTTCAGGGTAAAAGCATATTGGTATTGGATGACAATCCAACATTTCTTGCAATGATGCAAAACTGTTTACAACAGTTAGGCATCAACCCAACGTTATGCGCAACCAGTGACGCAGCATTGGAACAGATTGAAAATAATCAGGAAAATTTTGATCTGTTATGCGTTGAGTGGGATATTAAGGATTTGCCGGTTACCGATTTTTTAGAGCAGCTGCGAAGTAAATCGTCCGCTCAAACTTCACCTAAAGTCATTGTTATGGTCTCAAATGGTTCTGTACTGACTGATGACATCATTAATAATTATGATATTGACGAGATTCTTGAAAAACCTGTGACTCAATTCAATTTATTTAACACATTAAAAGCGGTATTGAAAAATGATGTCAAAGCGATAGAATTAAACACGTCTGACAGTGTAAAATTAGAAGTTGACAATAGTTTGGCGGGTAGCAGAGTGCTCTTGGTCGATGATAATGAAGTGAATCTGGAAATCGGTGATGCGATTTTGACAAATGCAGGATTGGTTGTATCAAGAGCCCGAAACGGGGTGCAAGCTATTGAAATACTTTCTGAATCTGATTTCGATTGTATTCTAATGGATATTTCAATGCCGGAAATGGATGGTTATGAAGCGACACGAATTATCCGCGGAATTCAACGTTATGAAACAATACCGATTATTGCGTTGACTGCTAATACCGTAAAAGGTGATTACGAAAAAGCGAGAAAAGCGGGTATGGACGATCATCTAGGTAAACCTTTTAATCGTGAACAGTTGTTCGCAATTTTAGAAAAATTAATTTGTAATAAGAAACTTGCTGTTAACCAACATTAATTCTTGAGTGCTTGTAATTTATCCTTGTAATATACAATTCCAATCTAGAACCACTTTTTATGTGACTATAACCACCCCTGACAGGTACACTAAAAAGCCAGAAAAGAAATATAAAATATAGTCATGAGCACAGACAAGCTCACTGAACACGGCTTAAGAGAACGCATAAAGGAAATCGATGCCATATTGCCGCAAACTCATTGCAGGCAATGTGGTTTTTCAGGTTGCGAGCCTTATGCAGCAGCTATTGCAGAAGGGCAAGCGGATATCAACCAATGTCCGCCGGGTGATGCCGATGTAATCCACAAAATTGCCAAGCTGCTCGGTATCGAACCCAAACCGTTAAATACCCGTCATGGTCTCCCTAAACCCCGGGCAGTAGCTGTGATTGATGAGAATCGCTGTATTGGGTGTACTTTTTGTATTCGTGCGTGTCCGGTGGATGCGATAGTCGGCGCGGCAAAGCAAATGCACACAGTGATCACCGATGAATGTACCGGATGTGAATTATGTGTTGCGCCATGTCCGATGGATTGTATCAGCATGATTCCGGTTACCGGACTGGCTGAAAATGTTGATGCCACATCTGTTGAAAACAGAAAACGGGCTGACAGGGCGCGCATGCGGTATCAATTCAGGCTGCAAAGGCTTGAGCAAAAGAAATTGGTATCACGAAAAAAAACCAAGGCAGACTATTCCTTTAAATCAGGTGGCCAAACCCCGTCAAAGATGGAACGCAAACAGGCTGTCGTGCAGGCTGCACTCAAGCGTGCGGCTGCCATGCGTGCACAGCAGATAAATGACAACGATTAACTTAAAAGCCCATGAATTCAATCCAGCGGCGTGAGCTGTTTGCATCTTTGAAATCGGTGAATCCCAACCCGACAACCGAGCTGGAATACCGGACGCCGTTTGAGCTTTTAATTGCGGTCATGCTGTCCGCGCAAGCAACCGACAAAAGTGTAAATCTGGCTACGCGAAAACTCTTCGTTCAGGCAAACACACCGTCGCAAATACTTGAACTGGGTGAAGCCGCATTGCTTGATTACATTAAAAGCATTGGCCTCTATAAAACAAAAGCTAAAAATATTTTGGCTACTTGCACGTTACTTATTGATCAGTATCAAGGTGAAGTGCCGCGTACACGCGAACAGTTGGAAAAGTTACCGGGTGTTGGCCGCAAAACCGCCAATGTCATTTTAAACACGGCTTTTGGCGAGCCTACAATCGCTGTTGACACACATATTTTCCGTGTTGCCAATCGTACCGGGCTTGCCCGCGGCAAGAATGTCATGGAAGTGGAATTAAAACTACTCAAGGTGGTGCCAAAGGAATTCAGACACGATGCGCATCACTGGCTGATTTTGCATGGCCGGTATGTTTGTAAGGCGAGAAAACCGGAATGTGGACGCTGTGTCATTTATCCATTATGTGAATTCAAGGAAAAAACGGCGTAACTACCTGTTCCGATAGCAATCTACAACATAACGACTATTTTTAACAATCACATGTTTAAACCATCCCGAAATCAGGCGCGTCAGTTATTTTTTGATGCATGGCGTAAATACCGTCAACAGGAAATACTGGCGGGGATTGAGCAAATGGCGCTGGACGTTATATTGCTTCACCCGGAATACCATAACATACTGGAAGATGAAGAACGTTACCGCGATAAGGACTATTTGCCTGAAATGGGTGATACCAATCCATTTCTGCATATGAGTATGCATATTGCGATCAAAGAACAACTGTCAATCAATCAGCCGGTTGGCATCTGCGAGCGTTTCCTGCAGTTACAGGCGCAAACCGGAAATGAACACGATGCGGCGCATCAGGTCATGGAATGCCTGGCTGAAATGTTATGGCAGGCGCAGCGTAATCAAGCGGCGCCGGATGCCGTCGTTTATTTTGATTGTCTGGATAAACAATTGCTGGCAGCTAAAAAGCCTTTCTAAACAGCGCAATCAGCCAGTTATACCCGGTTCACGGCGATCGATTGACCAATCTCATCCACAAATCGGGATGCTGACGAAGCACTGATGGCTAAATAATCAATTGCGCGTGTCAAGGCAACATAAAGCAAACGTCTGTCAGAAGCTTCATCGTGGTTTCCGAAAGACGCCGGGAGCTGATCCGCCCATAGCACTATAACAGCCTTGTATTGAAGACCTTTTGCTGAATGTATTGTTTGAACCTTTATTCCAGGTTCGGAAATTCTTTTTCTGGATTCGCGGTTTTGATTAACCCAGACAACGGGACATAATTCTTCCAAGTTTTTTAACAGAGCAGAAAATATATCCTGGTTAGACTTGCTGATATAGGGGTAGAGAATGCCGATTGCCTGCGGATCATAAACCGGATCCAATGGTTCGATTGTATGACCAAACCACTCGCCGTCGAGCAGTTGCTTTATGGTCATAATGACATGTGTGTTTTCAGTGTAACGGTTATCTGATTTCATCAGAACCGGCTTGATTCCGGTAGTGCGCTGGCATTTTTCAGGATCGACATGAATACACTGCATGCCATCATCTTCTTGTTGTCTTTCCTTTTCTTCCGGAAGAATTTTGCTGGCAAATAATGCCGCCAGATCAATAATTTCTCTTGAATTACGGTAGTTTCTGTCAAGATCAAATTTTTTGTAGATTGTACGGCCACGTGCCTGAATCCCAATATCCGACCAGGAAATGGCTCGTGTTGCATAAAGCCCCTGGCTGCCATCGGCGACAATAATCAGGTCGCCGTCATTGGGGTCTTCCATCGCCGCCAAAGCGCATCTGAACCAGGTTGCGTCAAAATCCTGCGATTCGTCAATCATAACGACTTGATACTTGTGTGCTTCACCATTACCCTGTTCGAGAGTTTGCAACAGCCTGTTGCCAAGCGATTCGCTGGATTCGTTCGGCTTGCGGGTGATAGTGTTATGTTTTGACCAGCCATCAAAATGGGTCACTTTAATATTCGGACAATCGACAAGACAAGACTTCAAATAAATCGATAAAGAAACGTTATAGCACAGCAACAATACCTGATTATCGGGACGCTGGGTGCTTATCAGGCGTGCTTTTGAAATCAGCAGAACGGTTTTTCCCGATCCGGCAACGCCAAAGATAACGCGATGGCCGTCGCCTATTTTGCGTGCATTTTGTTCCTGTTTAAGATCGAGCACTTTCAGGTCAGACGTTTTCGCGGCGGTATCCGGTTGGTTGGTTGTTGAAGCGATAGACGAAGAAATGATAATTTCCGGATGAATTGCAGATCGCAGTGCGTCGACTTGTTCTTCTGTCAGTCGTGGAATCTTCCAGAATGGATAAAACTTTTCATGTAGCAGTTTGCACACATCATTTTCGGATAAAGCCGGGTTTTCAGACCATGCTATGAGGAATTCCCGCGTTATATTTTTGTTTGGTGGAAAAATTGAGGTCAGGATTCCAGAAGGGTGACTGGCTAAATTGTCCGAAGTGATGTTGGACAGAACAGCAAAATGCCCGAACGGGAAAATAAATTTGTTTTGGTGCAGGCTGTTTCTCGTCAGCAGACGTTTGCTGGCTGTATGTCGTCTGCATTGATCCATAAGGGCCAGCATATATTCTCTGGCCTGTCTTACTGGATGGACATGTCGCGTGTCCCCGTGCTGTCCTTTAACCAACACAAGGTGACTGTCGGCTGCAATAATATCTTTAGGATACCAACCCTTGACTTCAATAACCATCAATCCCATGTCCGGACAGATGACAATGAAATCAGGATAACGATTCTCGATAATCGGCTCGTAATACACGATATAATCATCCGGCAACCGTTTGAGAATGTTGAATAGTCTCTCTTCGCCCCGGGATGCGCGCCGCGGGAGTTGGTCAGGTATCATTTCAGCCATCGATTACAGTCCTGTTGCGTTGAAACTTTTTAATTGCCAACATGTCAGGTGCGCGGTTCGGAATGTCCGCTTTGATTCATAGCGTCTTTGGCATCACTCCAATGGACGATATCTTCGACAAAATAATCAAAAGTGCGCGGTAACATGTGTTTGGTTTTTTCATTATAATTGATGATGTCCAGAATGAATAAAGCGCGCAACACGCTGCGTCGGCGGTAGCCATTCTTTTTTCTGGGGATAATCTGATCACGCCAGGTACCGAAATTGATATAGGTCGCGGGATGATCGGCACCAATATCGGGTTCTTCCTGTAGTGGCTGATGGGTATGGCCTTCACCGTGGATTTGAAAATTGTAATGCCGGTACATTGGCATGAAGCTCGGAAATTTTTTCATTTTTGACAGTTTGACGCTGGGTTTTTGCAAATTGTCAAAAAGTGCCAATATGCGCATCAAACCAGCGATCGATTTGATTTCCAGCCCATGACCGACTGACTCCATGATTTCCAGAAACCGTTTGGCAAGTTTGAGTCCTTTTCTGCGTAAAGCAGGAGAGGACTGATAGGTAAAATCCCAGCTGAGCCAGTCAATAATGCATTCGTATAAAGTTGTTTCGATGGTATCGATAATTTTTTGTTCCTTTTTTTGTGCGCGCATATTTGCGGCTTCATTGAGTATTCTGTTCACCGCGCCATAGGTCGGACGGTAAAGATCCAGCTCGTCAAGGATACTGTTCAGTCGCGGGTCGTCATAGTTGGCGTCATTGAGTTTTTTCTTGGTTTTGTAAATAAAAGTGGATAATACGCCGGCGGCAACCGAATCACCGAAACAAGGCTCGAAAAAGGGTGAAAATTGTAATTGTTGCCAGGTTTCGATTTGCCAACCATTGGCGGTTTTCCAGCCTGGCTTGCCATCCTGAGCCTTGATACTCCGGCAGTTTGCTTCGTCGCGCCACTGTCCATGCGTGGTAAAAAACCTGAAGCCGGTATCACCATAATAAAAGGGTAGAAAAGGGGGCTGATTTGGATCCTGAAATAATGTTTCATCGCCGTACATACGCCCCAGCATTTTACGCTCGTCATCCGGAATCTGACTGACATTGCGCCCGAGTGCTTTTTCATAAAAATAGTTTAACGCTTCAGTGTCACAAAACAATTCCTTATCGTGATTGCCGATCATGATCACAACTTTGGTTTTAATGGTACTCAATTGGCTTTCCTGCTTGAGTTTGCTTTCCAATTCACGCAGCCATTTGAAAAAGAACGCATGCTGGTTTTCGACGATGTCTTTAATAATGGCATTGACGACTGCGGAAAATTCTTTCTTTCTGTTCCGTTCCCATGGATAGATAGGCGGTTCATGCGCGACCCATTTGCTGCTGCGGACCATGTCTACAATGTCGCCGTCAAGCACAAAGACAAATTCATCGATTGCATAACGTATACAACGTTGCTTAATAGTGTCATAAAATGCATTCCAGGTGGAATTGCTTAAATTCTGAAAACCCACGCTGCCGTCGGTTAAATGAATATCACTGACACTGATACAAAGGCGATTTCCCCGGTCTTCGGGTGGTGAGTCAATTTCAAGGAAACTTTTCTCAACCCTGCCAAAACCTACTGCTTGACGCATTTTATCAATGAGCCCAGCTTGTGCTTTTTGATCGATCTGCGTGGAATTCATCGTATATGCTCCTTTTAAGCGCGTGAGAAATACGTATAAAATAGGAGGGAATGTTAACAGTGAGTAAATGCTTCTGCTGGTGACCCTTTGGACTTCAGCAAGACAGAGTGAGCGTGATGTAGTAACTCTACATGAGCGAATGATAACGCAGCTGAGGGTCAAAAATGAGTCCAGCCCTGCGGGTTGTCCCTGAAATGGTACCATGCCGCGTTATTCGTCGCTCATTTGGAATGAACAAACTTCGCTTCTCATGCCTTGCCTGGCGGCATTTCAGTAACAACAGAAATAATTTAATCATTGTTAACAGCCCCTTTGGTTATTCTAGAATTTACCAGCTTTAGAGAAACAAGTGTAAATTTGATCAGCGTGCAACAATTTATTTTTAGATTAAAACTGGAGAAATGACCCATTCACCGATGACCATCCGGATTCGACCCGTTGAACAGTCAGATTATGACTGGCTGCTGGATTTGCATCATACCGTTTATCGTGAACTGATTATCAATGAATTCGGCTACTGGGATGATGACGAAGAACTGGGTCTGTTTCTGGAAGCCTGGGAAACAAAAAAAATCGATGTAATCCTGATACAGGATGATCCTGTTGGCATGTTCATAGTAGAACGGCAGGACGATTATCTGTGGCTGGACGAGATCCAGATCGAACCGCAATATCAATGCCAGGGAATAGGCACCGAAGTTATCATGCAGCTCATTCTCCAGGCGCGTAAGATGTGTCTTCCATTGCGTTTACGTGTGTTGCACGCCAATCAGGGCGCTTATCGGCTGTATCAGAAACTTGGTTTTCAACAGATTCGCCGTGCAGAGCATCACAACGTGATGGAGATGAGTTAGGGATAAGGGTATTATCAATGGGTGAATTATTTCTGTTGTCCTTGAGATGACGCCAGAAAAGGCGTACTTTTCAGGAAAAGTCATTTTTTTGCCAAATGGCATAACACAGTTCTTGGATACCGAAAAGCTCACCCCACTGGGCGCTTCCTGCAACAACGTTAGGCACTTAATTAGAGAATAGTTTTTTTCTGTGTACACAGCACCTTATTGCATAACACCATGGCGGGGCTTTAACCGATGATCTGATGGATGGAACGCTTGATTGCTAACCCGGTATTTGTGTGTGTAACTTCTTTTTTACTAAACTTGCAAGATGGCGCCAATTTCATTGTTAAAGGAAGAATGAGCTGGTTACGATTTCTGCTTCATTTCAGAGGCAGCAGTTTCGAGGAGATCTGGCCGCGCATCTTAGTGGTGACACTGGTCGCAGTAATCGTAACGTATATCGAAGTGCACTATAATCTTCAGGGGTATAATACATTGACGACCACGCCATTTACGTTGATCGGTGTCGCATTGAGTATATTTCCGGGATTCCGGAACAATGCCGCATACGATCGATTCTGGGAAGGACGTAAACTCTGGGGGTCGCTCGTTAACACCTCACGCAGTCTGGCGCGCCAAGCCTATTCCCTGATTGATTCGAAGCATGATGATAAAGAACTGGATCGTTTCAGGGAAGTTTTTGTCCGGCGCGTCATTGCATTTGTTCATGCGATGCGTTGTCACCTGCGTGACGAAGATCCGGCCGGTGAAATCCAAAAATTTCTGTCGCCAGAGGATTTAAGCGCTGTTCTTAAATCCAGCCACCGCCCTTTGACAATTTTACAGCAATTGGGACATGATCTTGCTTATGCACGTAACCGACGCTGGCTTCATGAACTGAACCTTCCATTTGTTGATGCGCAACTGGTCGAGCTTTCCAATATCCTGGGAGCTTGCGAACGGATAAAAAACATGCCGATACCGTTTACTTATAATGTATTGATACGCCGCATCGTTGCTTTTTATTGTTTTTTTCTCCCATTTGGCTTGATTGAAACAGCCGGTGTTGCGACACCGGTTGTTGTATTCCTGATATCGCATGCTTTTTTCGGCCTTGATGCCATTGGTAATGAAATTGAAAATCCATTTGATAAACAACCTAATAATTTACCTTTGCTAGCGATTTCTCGTAACATTGAGATAAACCGGCTTGAACTGATTAATTGCCCGGATCGCCCCGGACCCATCAAACCGACTAAAGACCATATATTATTATGAAGCGGCCAGTCAGTTTAATTTACTGACAAGTTTACTGAACGCGGCAATATCAAATTGAAAGCGTACTTTGTTTATTTCTGAAAAGCAGCCAATCAACATAAAAATTTTTTGAGAACACTGACCATGTTCTTCATTTACATGAGAACGGGAGATTAAGAAGCCCATGAAAAAAAACGTCGAAAGGTTTTCTCCAAAACATCAAACCCATTTGGAGAGTCTGCTGCGATTCCTCGGCCTTACTGTTATTCTCGTTGTTTATTATATCTACATGAGTTGGAAGTTCGATGCTGCCACTGGGGCTTGGCTGGTGTTGCTCAGTTGGAGTTTCTTCGTGCTTTGCACGCCTGTTGCTGATGGGGGGTTTATTGTCGCGTTTCCGGTTCGGCTGTTATTCGGGACCCGGATGCTTGTCACGCAATTGATTGTATGGGTGTTTGCAATCGTAATCAATGTCGCAGCACTGAGTTTTGTACCAGAAAATTATGCAGATACAGTACTCACAGAACTTCTGTACAAAATACTGACAGTGCCATGGCCATACTGGAGTATTCTGATCATTTCGGCCGCTGGTACGGCGCTTTCCATCTGGTTCGGAGATGAAATGATGGATGTGACAACACATGCCCAAAGAACACGCCATCACCAGCATGGGCTATCATACAGAATTCTGCTTGTCGCCGGACTTGGTATTCTGACGGTCCTTGCTTATTACCACTTGTTAAGCAACTTAGGCATCACACTTCCGGAAGGTTGAAGGATGCACGTATAATCAAATAGGTGTACACGAATTTAATTAAAATCGGTTCGAATTATCGTGGATAGGTGAAAATATCATGCTTGAAGTAGCCGGGATTGATCATATCGTTTTGAGAACAGGAAAATTGCAGGAAATGCTGGATTTTTACTGCAAAGTATTGGGTTGTAAAATCGAAAGGGCAACGTCTGTTGAAACCGGATTAACTCAGCTACGTGCAGGAAATGCATTGATTGATCTGGTTACCGTTGATAGCCGTCTGGGACGATTAGGCGGTGAGGCGCCTAATCGGACGGGGAACAATGTTGATCATTTTTGCCTTCAACTCAAGCCTGTGACCGAAGATGAAATCCTAAAACATTTGCTGGCATGTGGTATCAACGCCGGAAAATTTGTAGAAAGGTATGGCGCCCAGGGTATCGGCAGCTCGATATACATTCATGATCCTGAGGGAAATACCGTTGAGTTGCGTTCGCAAATTTAGAGTGCTGCAAAGGACAACAATTAACAATATAGGATGATAAAATCGATGACTGCATTTACCCAATCAACGGCAAAAATTGCCTGCTGGAATCTGGCAGGTTTTCATGGTTTGACCGATGACCGGCTTGACCGGCAGGCTGAAGGACTCGGGTTGCTGGATGCTGAAGTTGTCGCATTAATCGAATTAAACCCCGAGAACGCCATTCAAGGCTTGCAGCAGCGGCTACAAAAAAAAGGCATCAATTATCATGTCTCAATTATTCCACAGACCAGCAAGCTCAAGATTGGACTGCTGTATAAAGACGGGATAACTGTCGACAATCCACGTTTGCTGGAGGGATCTGACATGGGTAATTCCGAGAAACGCAAGGCTTTTATTGCCGATGTAAAAATTGGCAACTTTGATTTCCAATTAATTGCCGTGCACTTGAAATCAGGCCGTGGCATGACCGAGCAGAAATTCAGGGATGACCAATGCAAGGTCATCGGCGCCTATATCACTCAGCAGCGTGCAGCCAGCAGGGAAGACATCTTGCTCGTGGGCGACTTCAACATGATTCCAGGTCAGGATGTTTCAAACTTCCACCATTTGGGTGGTGACGATTTAATGGATTTTATATCTTCGTGGGATTTGCAGGACAGATATTCGCATATCCTGCCCAAAGGTAGAGCGAATTTGCTGGATGGATTTGCGATCAGCCGAAATTACAGCACTGAATATATCCGTGGAAGCCTGCGCATATTTCCTATGCACTGGGCAATGGATATTGGCCGCGAAGCGTTCCGGGTCGATGTGTCAGACCATTTGCCTTTCTTGGCCAATTTCAGGATCGATCGATCGCGGGATTGAACAACAGTACACTAAAAAATTATAATTCTTATCGTTTCTTCTCACATTTTTTTAATGCCGAATCAAATTTTCAGAAAATGGGGTAGTGTCTCAGTTTGAAATTAAACCAGACTTTATTGTTTAGTTTAAAATAATGATCCTTGACGCGATGCTGGCTTAAAATCTAAAACTTTCAATATGTTGTATTGATTAGTTATTTGCCCTGATTCTGTAAATTTTTGAGTTACGTGCATTTCAACATGGTAAGCATCACTAACCATTGCTCCGCCATGTTTATTGCGTCTTTCGCAATTGTTGTTTCAGAAATATCAAAATATTCTTTATTCTCTCCATACCAGTCTTTATAGGAAGAATTTGCTTCAATATCTAGGCCCGTTATTTATTTAGGTCGATATATTTCTCAATAGTGTAAAGTTTATAAAACTCAGACACTTCTATTTAGTAAAAGTGGTGAGAAAAAATAACAGACTCTCATAATGATATATACTGTTACCTTGTCATTGGTACCTAATCTATCTAGCTGGAAACGATGCAATGAAAATTCATGAATATCAGGCCAAGGAAATTTTGCGAAACTATGGCGTAACGACTCCCAGAGGCATTGCCTGTTTCAGTGCAGACGAAGCGGTCAATGCAGCACGGGAACTCGGTGGCGATGTGTGGGTAGTCAAGGCGCAGATTTATGCCGGCGGGCGCGGCAAGGGTGGCGGCGTTAAGATTGCCAAATCGCTTGAAGAAGTACGCGAGTTCGCTGGAGAAATGCTCGGAATGCGGCTGGTGACGCATCAAACCGGGCCTGAAGGCCAGACGGTGCGCCGGTTGTTTATCGAGGAAGGGGTCGATATCGCCAAAGAGTATTATGTTGGCATGGTGGTAGACCGCGGCAGTCAGCGCGTGTGCCTGATGGCCAGCTCCGAAGGCGGCATGGATATTGAACAGGTGGCTGCCGAAACGCCGGAGAAAATACACAAGATTTTTATCGATCCGATTGCTGGCTTGACCGATAACGAAGCGCTGACTATCGCAGCCAAAGTCGGTATCCCCGATGCCGGACATGATGAGGCCAGGCAGTTGCTCAAAGGCCTGTACCAGGCGTTTGACGAAAACGATGCGTCGCTCGCGGAAATCAACCCACTGACGCTGACCGCGGATAACCATGTGCTCGCACTCGATGCGAAAATGAATTTCGATGATAATGCGTTGTTCCGCCATCCCGAAATTGTCGAATTGCGCGATCTCGATGAAGAAGATCCGGTTGAGGTCGAAGCGTCGGAACATGATTTGTCGTATATCCCGCTCGACGGCAACATCGGCTGCCTGGTCAATGGCGCCGGGCTGGCAATGGCGACAATGGACATCATCAAGTTGTACGGCGGCAATCCGGCAAATTTTCTCGATGTCGGCGGCGGCGCGACGGCCGAAAAAGTCACCGAAGCATTCAAACTGATGTTGAAAAATCCCAAACTCGAAGCGATTCTGGTGAATATTTTCGGCGGCATTATGAAATGCGATGTGATCGCGGAAGGTGTTGTGCAGGCAGCGCGCGAAGTTCAATTAACGGTACCGCTGGTGGTACGCCTCGAAGGCACCAATGTCAAACTCGGCAAACAGATATTGGCTGATTCGGGGTTGACGATTATTTCCGCTGAAAACATGGCCGATGCCGCGCAGAAAGTTGTCAACGCTACAACCGGAAACGTCTGAGTCGGACTTTTTCAAACAAACAGTCTTTAAATTTAAAACTCTTTTTTGCAATGAAGGAGCGATTTTCAGATGTCCATCCTGATTAACCAGAACAGCCGTGTGATGACGCAAGGGATAACCGGAAAAACCGGTCAGTTTCATACCCGTATGTGCCGCGAGTACGCCAATGGCAATCAGTGTTTCGTCGCCGGTGTCAATCCGCGCAAACCCGGAGAAGACTTCGAGGGTATTCCGATATTTGGTACTGTAAAGGACGCCAAGGAAGCAACCGGCGCGACGGTTTCGGTGATTTATGTGCCACCGCCGTTTGCCGCAGCGGCAATCGATGAAGCTGTTGAGGCAGAGCTGGATCTGGTGATCTGCATAACCGAAGGCATTCCGGTGCGCGACATGATACGCACACGCTATAAAATGCAGGGCAAAAAAACCCGCTTGATCGGCCCGAACTGTCCCGGTATTATCACGCCCGATGAAATCAAAATCGGGATCATGCCCGGTTATATTCATAAGAAAGGCCGTATCGGCGTGGTGTCGCGCTCAGGCACGTTAACGTATGAAGCCGTTGCGCAGTTAATGGCGCAGGGACTGGGACAGTCGACCTGTATCGGTATCGGCGGCGATCCGGTCAATGGGCTGAAACATCTCGATGTGTTGCAGTTATTCAATGATGACGACGAAACCGACGCGGTGCTCATGGTCGGCGAAATCGGCGGATCCGACGAAGAGGAATGCGCGCGCTGGGTGAAAGATCATATGAATAAACCCGTGGTCGGATTTATCGCCGGCGTTACCGCACCGCCTGGAAAACGCATGGGGCATGCCGGTGCAATTATTTCCGGCGGCAAAGGCACTGCGCAGGAAAAGCTTGCAGTGATGGAAGAATGCGGCATCAAAGTGACGCGTAACCCGGCGGAAATGGGCAAATTGTTGAAATCGGTGCTTTAGTCTGGCGTTAACATGCAGGACACCGGGAAAATCGAGGTGATTCAGGCATTACGGGCATTAACAATTTATCGATCATTTGTTTTGCAATTTAGGAATGGTGATGTTTATGGGTAATCGCGTTCGCGTATGGGTTTCAATCGTTGTCATATCTGCATTTGCCGGGTGCGCGGTGCTCGAGCCGGGAGGGCCGCAGCCAATTAAGCCCGGGCAAAAACCGATTCAGCGGCCAGAGGGACCGTTACCATCAAGCACCAAGCCCACCTATAATTTGATGGGTTATCCGCCTGCCACGCAGGAAGGTTATGTCGATGGTTGTGAAACGGCAAAAAAATCCGAGTGGGGATATAAAAACCTGGAACGTTATGAAAGCGATGGCCAGTACCGGACGGGCTGGGATGACGGTTTCTTTATCTGCGGCAGAAACCGGTAAGCATTCTTATCATGATTTTGCCTTTGCAATGAATCAAAAAACACTTGCGATATTGTTTTTGATCGCTGTAATGCAGTCGTGTATTTCATTTGCCCCGCTTGTATTAGCAGCTGATCAACTGCCGCCGCCTGTCAAGCAGAAATTGACTCAGGCAGGTATTCCTGAATCAGCCGTCGGTATTTATGTTCATACAATTGGTGCGCCGCAACCGGAAATTGCATTCAATGCCGATGCAGCCATGAATCCCGCGTCGGTGATGAAGCTGGTGACGACATACGCCGGACTAGAAATATTGGGACCCGCTTATTCCTGGCAAACCGTTTTGTACGCGCATGGCAAAATCACTGACGGTGTTTTGCACGGTGATCTGGTGATTAAGGGCTATGGCGATCCCAAGCTGGATCTGGAGAATTTCTGGCTGCTGATTCACCGCCTGCGTCAGACCGGATTGCATGAGATCAGCGGTAATCTGATTCTGGATCGTACCCATTATGATATTCCGGATGACGATCCCGGCGCATTCGACGGTCAACCCTACCGCACCTACAACATCATTCCTGAAGCGCTGTTGATCAATTACCGTTCTACCGCATTGCATTTCATGCCTGATCCGGTAAAGAACGCGGTCAGAGTGGTGACGGACCCGGTGTCCGACTCGCTGACGGTATTGAATAACCTGAATTTGTCCAACAAATCCTGTGGGGCAGACTGGCACAACGCGATGGATATTGATATTCAGGCAAATCGCGACGATGGCAGCAGCATTCTGGTCGTGCTGAATGGCAGTTTTTCGTCGCAATGTGGCAAACGGACTTATCTGCTGGGATTGCATGACAGCGCCACCTATACACGCGATCTGTTTAAGCAGCTGTGGTCGCAACAAGGGGGGGTGTTCCGGGGCGATGTCGTTATTTCCGAAGCGCCTTCAGGTTTGATCTCTATCAAAACCTATCATTCGCCACCGCTGGCCGAGATCATACGCGGCATTAATAAATTCAGTAACAATATTGCTGCACGGCAGCTGTATTTAACGCTCGGTACAGCCGGATCAACCAACCGTTCTCGGTCGCCGGCAACACTCAATAAGTCGGAACATGCCTTGAAGCAATGGCTGGCGTCCAAACAGATGTTTTTCCCCGAGCTTGTTGTTGAAAACGGTTCGGGTTTGTCGCGAAAAGAGCGTATCAGTGCTCGCAATATGGGACGACTGTTACTGGCAGCTTTTGACAGTCCGGTAATGCCCGAGTTTATTTCGTCAATGCCAATCGCTGCCGTCGACGGCACCATGAGAAACCGCATGGCCGACTCTTCGGTAAAAGGGCTTGCGCATATGAAGACCGGTACGTTAAACAACGTCAGAGCGCTGGCCGGCTATATGCTCGACAAATCAGGACAACGTGTTATCGTGGTGATTTTTGTCAATCATGCCAAGGCGATTTCGTCGCGCGCAGCCATGGATGCATTATTGCAATGGACTTACGACAGAGAGTAGGGGGCGCACCCTCTTGTCTATACGTTTTTAGCAATCTGATTAAACCCTGAGACAGTATTATGATTAATCTGACCGTACAATTGCTGGCAACACAACTGAATCAGTATTTGCGGCGGGCATACGATCTGAGCGAAGACATGGTGGTTGTGTCCAATTTGCTCGATATGGACGGCAGCGTATCCCCCAATATCAATAACAAGCTGGTTATTTTCCTGACCAATATTGAGAAAGATTCAGTGTCGCGCAGATCGCCTGGCGTGCATGAATTCGGCGAACGGGCCGTGCAGCGCAATGCCGGAATTCATTTTAATCTTTATATCATGTTGACCGCCAATTTCAGTGGCACCAATTATGCAGAAGCACTGAAATTTTTATCCAGTACGATCAGTTTTTTTCAGCGAAATCCACTGTTCAATCATCAGAATACGCCGGATATGGACAGGCGGTTGGAAAAACTTGTTCTCGACATCGAGAATCTGTCCATACAGGATTTGAGTAACCTGTGGGGCGCGTTGGGCGGCAAATACATGCCTTCGATACTTTACCGCGTCCGTATGGTTACATTTGACGCCGGTGAGATTACCGGGCGACAACCGGTCGTTGCGATGCCCAAGCCATTTGTGGGTAGTGATTGACAGTGCACAAGGTTTGCATTTACAGTGTGCGGTAGTGAAGTGATTTGAGCAGATGTCCCAAACTTGAGTGGAGCATTTAACAAACCAATGAGCAAACCAGCGAGCTTATCCAATGGGTTCCTATCAATTGCTGTTTAGTGTTACTGTTGAGCATATGTATTTCACAGACCATGCCTGTAAATCGCTCGAATTTGTACCGACACATGCAACCGCCCATTTATTCAGGCAATCGGGCTTGCTGTCCAGGATTTCTGAAAATCGTTTGTCGGTTTTTTTTGAAGATGACAAACTGGACACTCTTCAACTATATGCGCAAGATGATTTCGCATTTTCGTACAAGGTTTTTTCAAGGGATTCAAATTTTTCAAAATATACACTGCCCGCGATACAACCCGATGACGCAATATTGTATTTTGATAATCAGTCGTTAAATTCGGATAAGGACGGCAGATATCTATTGCATGACGGCGCATATGTTTCTGAAGCGGATTATGTCGAATTAAATGCGCCTGTTGTGACTGACTGTTTCGAATCCAGAGATTATCACGTGAAGCCAAGCTTTATTGTCCATATTGCAATTCAAAAAGATTCACAATTACTTTCCCTGGATCAAGGCAATAGGCAATTGCGTCAGTTTTTTATCAGTTTTGCAAGTAATAAAACAGTGTGGAAATATTATTTTGTCGGTGATCTGGCTCGCCGCAATCTCTATATTGCCGATCTGGACAACAAGATTCAGTTTGAAGAAATCGGCAATGCCGTGTTGCCCGGAAATCGTACCGCAAAGATGCTGCAATCGACACAGGCTATCCAGATGCTGGAGCAACCTCAGCAGCGCTTGCAACTAAAAGAATCATTAGAACTCAGGGATAAGGTCCTCATCAACCGGCTTCCCAATGCATCCATTCATCAAATCAATGGCGAAGTGATTAATGGCAAAATAGAGTCTGTTTCCGAGGTTTACGTCCATTGAGCGGACGATATTAAAATCAAAAACATTAGAAACTGATTTTCCGGCAACACATTGCTGATGATTGAAAGCATGAAGTGCAGTAAAACGTAAAAAAGTGGCCATTGCGCATTAATCCAACCGAAAGGAGCAAATTATGGGGCAGTACAAAACACCGGGTGTTTACATTGTTGAAAAAAATGCGTTTCCTAATTCTGTGGTCGAAGTTGCAACCGCAGTACCTGCTTTTATCGGGTATACAGAACGCGCAGACAATAAAGGAAAGCCATTGTTGAATAAAGCATGGCGCATTTCATCAATGTCTGAATTTATCAGTTATTTCGGGGGTGCGCCTAAATCGCAATTCGAAATCAAAAATGAAAAGCCCAAGGGAGATGCGGCCTCGGAAGCTGACTTCTCCGTCAATGGGACTGAATATTTTCTGGAGCATAAAGACCAGCGGTACTTCCTCTATCACAGCATGTTGCTTTTCTTTCAGAATGGCGGCGGGGCCTGTTATGTAATTTCGGTCGGCAAGTACGACGAAGGCACGATCGACAAGTCAAAACTCGATTCCGGAATCAAGGTGTTGCTCAAAGAGCAGGAACCCACCATGGTGGTTATTCCCGATGCCATGTCGATAAAAAAGGATTCAGATTGTATCGCCTTGCAGCAATCGATGCTGAAACATTGCGGATATGTCATGAAAAATCGTTTTGCAATTCTTGATATCTACGGCGGTTATAAGGATCAGCAAGATCCGAGCGGCAACTGCATCGAGAATTTCCGAAATAGCCTGGGCATTAATTTTCTGGATTTTGCGGCAGCCTATTATCCGTGGCTCAATACTTCGATAGTCCAGACAAACGAACTGAACTATGAAAATATTGCCAATATTGACGAACTGACGCGATTGCTTGATGAAGAAATAGACAACAGTCAGTTGCCCGATGCAAAAAAAGCCGATATAAAAGCGCAGACAGCAAAATTAACGGCTGCTCCTGATGCAGAATTACACAAAATACTGAATGTAGCCAGCCCGTTATACGGCACAATTTTGCAGGCGGTCAGAAGTCGATTGAATCTGTTGCCACCGAGCGCCGCAATGGCAGGTGTTTATTCCATGGTCGATAATACCCGCGGAGTGTGGAAGGCGCCGGCCAACGTCAGCCTTAATGCCGTTGTGTCGCCGTCTGTTGAAATCACCCATGACGAGCAGGAAGATTTGAATGTTACCACAGCAGGCAAATCGATTAATGCCATCCGGTCGTTTATCGGCGAGGGTACGCTGGTTTGGGGTGCGCGCACCCTGGACGGAAACAGTCTTGACTGGCGTTATATCAATGTGCGCAGAACCATGATCATGCTGGAAGAATCGATCAAGCTGGCAACCAAAGCGTATGTGTTTGAGCCAAATGTATCCAATACCTGGGTGACCGTCAAAAGTATGATTAATAATTTCCTGACAAGTATCTGGAAACGCGGCGGCCTGGCTGGCGCGACCCCCGAAGACGCTTTCGGCGTATTTGTCGGGCTGGGTGAAACCATGACGCCACAGGATATACTGGACGGTATATTGCGCGTTACGGTACTGGTTGCACTTAGCCGCCCGGCCGAGTTTATCGAGATAACATTCCAGCAGCAAATGCAGAAATCATAATTCGATACGGATTCCTAGATTCAATTGAATAAGCACGGTTTATTTTTTAAACATAGATAAGAGGTGAATTATGGCAGATGATGGATCAAGTCAGTCAGCATCCGTATGGCCCATGCCGAAATTTTATTTCCAGGTTAAATGGGATTCGCAAGTCATGTCGTTTCAGGAAGTCAGCGGTCTTGATATTCAGTCGGAGGAAATCAAGTACCGCCATGGCGACAGCCCCGAGTTTTCGGTGATCAAGATGCCGGGTATGAAGAAATTTGGCAATATCACCATGAAAAAGGGTGTTTTTAAAGGCGACAACAAATTCTGGGACTGGTTTAAAGACATCAAAATGAATACCATTAAACGCCTGCCGGTGACCATCAGTCTGCTCGATGAGGGCGGCAATGCAACCATGGTATGGACATTAACCAACGCCTGGCCGTCCAAAATTACCAGCACCGATTTAAAATCGGAAGGCAATGAAGTGGCGATTGAAACCATCGAGATCGTTCATGAAGGTTTGACGATTGCCAACGGGTAAAGATGCTTGAAGTTTTGAAAAAGTAAATGCCGCGTTGCGAAGCTCAATTGAATGAATGGCTGACACACAGTTCAACCAAGTTTATCCGCCGTCGGCATTTTACTTTAAAGTCATGTTCGGTGGCACGCAAGAAACAACGGATACTTCCTTCCAGGAGGTATCCGGAATTTCGTCTGAAGTTGAAGTGGAATCTTTGGTTGAAGGCGGTGAAAACCGGTTTGTTTACCAGCTACCCAAAGGAATCAAGCACCCCAACCTGGAATTAAAGCGTGGCATCGCATCCAAGGATTCGACCTTGGTGAAGTGGTGCATCGATGTGATGGAGGGGGATTTCGTCACAGCGATTGAAACAAAAGCAGTACGTGTTTTTTTAATGAATGAGGATAAAAAACCGATACGTGGATGGCTTTTTGATTCCGCTTATCCTGTGAAATGGGAGGTTGAAAGTTTCGGGTCAACCAAAAATGAAGTCGCCATAGAAAAAATTGTGTTGAGCTATAATTTTTCCAAACGTATTGTATAAATCAAAATAAAATGTCGATAGAGATCAAGCAGTTGCTTATCAAGTCCAATATCGTGCAGCGGACTGAAGCCGAAAACCTGGATTCTGAGGAAGAACGCAGCGTGCTCAAGGAAGAGCTTCTGGCCGAGTGCCGCAATCTGATCCTGGACATGATGCGCGAAAAAGGAGAACGTTAGATGGCGAATCAGAAAAAGGCGTTGTTGACGATTTCACCGTGCACTGTCGGCTCGGACGGCACAATCAGTGTCGATAATTCTAAAAGTAAATTCGAAGCCATGATTAATCCATCGGGCTACGAACATACATTTAGCCTGAGGTATGCGAAAAACAAGGTCCTGGGACAGCCCGGAACCGAGACCAAGTACGATGTCAGCCATCCAGAAAAAATCGTTTTGAAAGAACTGGTATTCGACGGCACCGGTATCGTCAAATCATCGAATAACCAGCCGGTCTCGGTCAAGAATCAGATTGAATTACTCAGAAACGTTGTTTATACCTATGTTGGAAGCAAACATGAAGCGCCGATCGTTCAGTTGAAATGGGGCAGCTTTCTGTTTTATGGCCGGGTCGAAACGCTCAAGTTCGATTATACGTTATTCAAACCCAATGGCGTGCCGTTACGCGCCAAGGTGTCATTGACGTTTATCGAATATCAAAGCAATGAGGAAATCGAGAATATAGCGAATAATCAGTCCCCTGATTTGACGCACCATGTTGTTGTAAAAGCAGGAGATACATTGCCCCTGCTGTGTTACCGGATCTATCAGAACAGTGCGTATTATCCTGAAGTCGCGCGTGTCAATAATTTAACGCATTTTCGCGATTTGAAGCCCGGCATGCGGCTTCAATTCCCGCCGCTCACCTAAGATTTGTAATGGCAGATTCTCCACTGACGGATAGTACGGGCGTTATTTCATTAACGATATTGAGTAATGGCAATGCAATTGCAGACACGAGCCAGATTGTTTCGGTAGAAATCTGTTTTTGCGTGAACAGGATTCCGTCGGCTAAGATTGTTGTTCTGGATGGTGATATGCCGAATAATGATTTTCCGGTCAGTAATTCGGACGATTTTAAACCGGGTGCTGAGATAGAAATTAAAGCCGGGTATGACAGTAACGTAACCAGTGTGTTTTCAGGAATTGTTATCCGGCACAACATTAAAATCGATGGTGATAATTATTCGCGTCTAGTTGTCTACTGTAAGGATAAAGCGGTGGCGATGACCGTTGGGCGCAAGAATGCCAACTTTATCGATGCAAAAGACAGCGACATCATGACGCAACTCATTGGCGATTATAGCAGTTTAACTGCCGATGTCTCTGCGACGCAAACCCAATTTAAGGAAGTCGTTCAATATTACAGCACCGACTGGGATTTTTTGCTGACACGGGCAGAAATCAACGGCTATCTGGTGACAGTCGATGCGGGAAAAATCGGCGTCAAAGAACCGCAAGTGACGGATAGTGCGCAATTGACGGTTACCTATGGTCTCGATTTAATGACTTTTGATGCAGACTTGGATGCGAGTGCGCAATTTAGCGTGGTTAAGGCCACGGCCTGGGATCCATCAACGCAGGCAGTTTCTGAAGCACAGGCAAGCCCGGCAAGTTTGACCAGTCAGGGCAATATAGACAGCGCCGAGCTTGCCAAAATCATTGCACCGGACTATTTCAGGCTACAGGCGGCCATTCCGCTCGACAGTACTGCGTTAACCGACTGGGTAAACGGCCAGCAGGTGAAATCCGGTTTGGCGAGAATTCGTGGAAACGCATCGTTTCAGGGAAGCGCCAAAGCAAAAATCGGCACATTGATCGAACTGAAAGGCGTGGGCGACCGCTTTAACGGCACTGTGCTGGTGACCGAAGTCAGGCACAGGATTGTCAGTGGCAATTGGGTGACCGAGATTCAATTCGGATTTTCCGAAAAATGGTTTGCGGAACAGCATGAAATTGCTGCACCGCTGGCTTCAGGCCTTGCCCCCGGCGTTCAGGGCTTGCAGATCGGTATTGTTAAAAAACTCGATTCCGATCCGGACGGACAATACAAAGTCCAGGTATCTGTGCCGGTTATGCAATCGGATACCGAAGGCGTATGGGCAAGACTGACTAATTTTTATGGTTCCAGCGATTGTGGCGCATTTTTTATCCCTGAAATCGGCGACGAAGTGGTATTGGGGTATTTCAATAACGATCCTTCCAATCCGGTCATTCTGGGCAGTCTCTATAGCAGCAAAATAAAACCGGCCTATGAATTGACTGCCGAAAACAATACCAAAGCCATTGTTACCAAAAGCAAGCTTAAAATCGAATTTGATGAAGATAATAAAGTCATTACGTTGATCACGCCGAATAACAATCAGATTGTAATCAGCGACGACCAGAAATCCATCCTGATTCAGGATGAAAACAGTAACAAGGTGGAATTGAATTCCAGCGGCATTACTCTGGACAGTCCGAAGGATATCGCAATCAGTGCAAAAGGCAAGGTAACAATTGATGCCGTGAATAATATTGAAATCACTTCGCAGGCGGATATTAACGCCAGCGGACTTAATATCAACCACGAGGCAAATGTCGGTCTTGTCGCTAAAGGCAATGCCACTGCTGAATTGTCCGCAAGCGGGCAGACGACGGTTAAGGGCGCCATGGTCATGATTAACTGATCAATGGCAAGCAGATAAAGGAATTCGAAATGCCGCCAGCTTCCAGAATTACAGATATGCATACCTGTCCGATGCAAACACCGGCTGTTCCACCTATTCCGCATGTGGGCGGACCTATCACCGGACCCGGTGTCGCCACCGTGCTGATCGGAAATCTGCCAGCCTCTGTCGTCGGCGACATGTGTGTTTGTGTCGGACCACCGGACACCGTGGTAAAAGGGTCGTCAACGGTGATGATCAGCGGCAGGCCAGCCGTCCGGATGGGGGATACGACAGCGCATGGCGGCAGTATTGTTGCCGGTCTGCCGACTGTAATGATCGGTGGATGAGTAAGGGATAGTGTCAGTTGGTGCACGCTGCGACGTATCATGAGTATGGTTTTAATCGATATGAAATCATACTTGGGTAAATGCTTGCAGTGCCGCAATTGCATGAAATACAAGGAATTGAGTAGATCTAAACCATGTTAAAGCATTTGCCCAATTCATTGACGCTGTTGCGCCTGCTTCTGGCTTTTGTTTTTCCATTTGCGCCGGAGCAATATCGGTTAGCTATTGTCATGATCGCTTTGGCAACCGAATACCTGGATGGCGCGGTTTGTCGCTGGTTTAACCTGCACACACCACTCGGTGCATTACTGGATCCGATTGCAGACAAATGCTTCGTGCTTTCAGTTGCAGTAATAATGTTTGTCGAATCGGATATCACCTGGTGGCAATTTTTATTATTTGGTGCACGCGATATCGCGGTATTTTGCGGTGCGACATTTGTAGCGTTGGAAAAAAACTGGCATGCATTTTTTAACGTTGTTCCACGTATACCTGGAAAGGTCGCCACGGTATTTCAGTTTCTGGTGTTTATAAGCTTTTTCGGTTTGAATATGATTCCGCAATGGCTGCTTGTGTTGACCATTATTCTCAGTGTTCTGTCTGCGATTGATTATATTTACCTGTTTTTCAAAAACAACTTCTACCGCGATACAAAGAATGCATAGTGCTAAATCAGACATTGAAACCAACGAATAAAATCATTTTGCTGGGTGCGAGCAATCTGACACTGTCGCTGCGCATGATTATTCTTTTAATGCAGCAACATTGTGGCAGCCCCAGCGAAGTGTTGGTTGCTGCCGGACATGGCCGCTCGTATGGACAAACGAGTCAGGTGCTGGTGCGGGAATTGCCGGGAATTGTACAATGCGGTTTGTGGCGGCAGCTGCAACCCGGTAAAACAGATCCGGTGTATGCATTTCTGACGGACATTGGCAATGATATTCTCTATGGATTTACGCCCGATCAAATCCTGCAATGGGTATCTTGGTGCATTCAACAACTGCAAGACAAAAATGCACGTATTGTGATGACGAACCTGCCGTTAATTTCGATTGAATCACTACCCGAAAGCCGTTTTAGGCTATTATGCCGCCTGTTATTTCCTTCTTGTCAACTTTCCCGCAATGAAATCATTGCGCGTGTGAAAATTGTGTATCAAGGCCTGAGTGAATTTGCGGCGCGTCACCAGCTGATACTTTATGAACCGGAGCCCGAATGGATGGGTATGGACGGTATTCATGTTTCATTCTGGAAACGTCATAATTTCTACCGACACTTGTTTAAAAATTTTGCACATTCAGGCGTGTTCAATAGCAATCGGTTCAAACCGGCATCTATGTCCGATTCAGGTGACGCGCCGTCATCCTTTTTGTACTGGCAACAACGCCCTCAGTTTGCAGTACGCCGGATATTTGGAAAGGTAAAATATGTGCCGCAGCCCAGTGGGTATATCGGGAATCAGGCAACGATTTCTCTGTATTGAGGGCACCTCTAAAAATCCATATTTCGTCACAATACGTCGTTGTTCACAAAAAATATTTCCTTACATATCAACCATATGCTACGTCAAGATTTTTTGTTCTCGCCTCGTCTTGTTTAAAACTCTGAATTTTTAGAGGTGCCCTTGAATTAAACTTCTGGTCATTGGAATATTTTAGCGACCCAGGTGACGCTATAAGGCCGCTGAGCAACAGTCTGATATATAAATCAGTCTTCATTGATGGCAATGCAATTTCTGCCAGACTGTTTTGCTTTATAGAGTGCGCTGTCGGCAGCTGCGATAAGTAATTCGGCAATTTCGGCAAGTGTCTTGTTTTCATCTGCAAATTTCTGGAAATCCGCAATGCCGATGGAAACAGTTACCTGAAGTTGGTGTTTATCAAATTTGTAGTTGTGGTTTTGAATACTTTCACGGATACGTTCTGCGATATTGACCGCATTTCGATGACCCGTATCAGGTAGCAAAATGGCGAATTCTTCACCGCCATAGCGTCCGACGATATCACTTTTGCGTAATGCGTGGCGAATAATGCAGGCAACTTGTTTCAGAACCATGTCGCCACTGGCGTGACCAAAGTTATCGTTAAATTGCTTGAAATGATCCACATCAATAAACAAACAGCTTATCGGTTTTTGTAAGCGTTTACAGCGTGATATCTCCTCGAGTAGTCGTTGATCAAAGAAACGGCGGTTATTAATGCCGGTCAAGGCGTCATTCAGGCTGTTGTATTTTAACCTGTCCCGCAATATGGACATATTGATACATATGGAAATGACCGAGCATAAATGTTGAAGGAAATCCGTTGATGACTGTGCGGAAAAACGTTCCGGTTGCGAGTCTCCAAGTATAAGGCCGCCCAAAATATGGTCATTATATTTGAGTGGTAACAAGGCAATGCTTTGAATGTGTTGCGGCGGGGATTTAATGAAATCGGTGTATAAATTGGGGTCAAAAGGTTTGAGTTGTAGCGCCAGTTCACCTTCAAATAGCTGCAAAAGCTTCTGATTTGTGTTGTGAAAAAATAAATCCGGAAAACGCTTATGATAACCGGGCTCGTAGTTGCTCAGTAAACATTCAATTTCATTATCGGAATCCACCAGAATAAGGGTTACTTTATTCAGTTCAAATTGAATTTGACAGTCATGAATGAGCGTTTGCAACAGCTCTGCCAACGATTCGCATTGCATTAAGCGAAGTTCCATATGTTGCATACGACTCAAAACTTTCTCATTCTGCCAGGCCTGCCGCATGATTTTGCAATAAAAACGATTTAATTTTTTTTTACGGATTTTTGATTTATTACTTTTATTATTCATCTACTATTTAATTCCTTCGAAGTAAAAATTAATCAGCGGACGGTAACACGCAATCAACGGGCCATAAAATGATTTTAAAACAGCCGATACAAAACAAAAACTGTTTCTAGAAATACAATGACTTGGTTTTATATATTCAGTTTGTTGATTAATGTTGTCAATAGTCTAATATGCATATCTTAAATTCAAGAACAAGCTTGCACTTTATGTTTCATACTTGTACGCTTGCAAATATTGTTGGTGAAAAAACAACACTTCTACCCGATCTGAGTTGATTTTGCAGGTTGACGATTGGAGAACGGGTAAGATACGTAGTATTGGCGTGCTAGCAATAGTAAGCTGGATGGCGCGGCGAAATGGCGTTTGAGATTAACTCGATAATCGAATCATGCAGGAGGTGGAATTGAATAACGCTCAATTTATTGTGCGCAAGGTGGCGGTACTCGGAGCAGGGGTAATGGGTACTCAGATTGCAGCCCATTTGGTGAATGCAAATATTGAAACGGTGTTGTTTGAGCTGCCTGCAGAAGCAGGGGATCCCAATGCTAATGTGATTAATGCCGTCGAAAAATTAAAAAAACTCGAGCCAGCGCCATTGGCTGCAAAAACAAAGGCTGCATTCATCCAACCGGGCAACTACGATCAGCACCTTGAAGTACTCAAGGAATGTGACGTGATCATTGAAGCAATCGCTGAGCGCATGGACTGGAAAAAGGCGCTTTACGAAAAGGTGACCCCTTATCTAGGTGAACAGACGATTTTTGCGAGTAACACTTCCGGACTTTCAATTAATACACTGGCACAGGCATTCCCTGAAGCACTGCGGCACCGGTTTTGCGGTGTTCATTTTTTCAACCCGCCACGCTACATGCATTTGGTCGAACTCATTCCATGCGCACAAAGCGATGGCGTCATGCTGGATAATCTCGAAGCATTTTTAACGACTTATCTCGGTAAAGGTGTAATTCGAGCGAAAGATACGCCAAATTTTATTGCCAATCGTATAGGTGTGTTTTCATTACTGGCAACAATGCATCATGGCAAGGTTTTTGGTCTTGGTTTTGACGAAGTGGATGCATTAACAGGTGCACTTATCGGCCGACCCAAAAGTGCGACATTCAGAACCGCGGACATTGTAGGCCTGGATATTCTGGCGCATGTTATCAATACCATGCGGGACACGTTACAGCATGATGCATGGCATGCCTACTTTGAAGCGCCTGACTGGTTGGAAAACTTAATCGATGATGGCGCTTTGGGTCAAAAAACAAAACGCGGTGTTTATCAGAAAGTCGGCAAGGAAATTCAGGTACTGGACCTTGCAACGAATGATTACCGTGTGTCCAAAGGTGAAGTGGATGAAGATCTCAAGCACCAGTTAAAGTATTGCGCTCCTGCAGAGAAAATATCGAGTTTACGTAACAATTCAAATCGACAGGCACAGTTCTTGTGGTCTATTCATCGTGATTTGTTTCATTATTGCGCTGTTCAGCTGGAATCCATTGCCGATAATACGCGTGATGTGGATTTGGCTATTCGATGGGGTTTTGGCTGGGAGCATGGGCCCTTTGAGATCTGGCAGAGCGCCGGTTGGGAGCAGATTGCCAACTGGATAAACGAAGATATCGCTGCCGGTAAGAGCATGAGCGATACACCGTTACCGTCCTGGGTAATGGAGATAGCCAAACAGGATAATCAGGCGGTGCACACGGCGCAAGGCTCCTATGCGCCGGTATCCAGGACGCTGCATAAACGATCGACACTTCCGGTTTATCAGCGGCAGTTATTTCCTGACCGGCTTGTCGGCGAAGAGTCAACGTACGGCGAAACCATCTTTGAATCTGATGCTGTCAGAATGTGGCATACCGGTGATAAGATTGCCATTCTCAGCTTCAAGAGTAAAATGCACACGATTGGCAAGGATGTCTTGAATGGCGTAAACGATGCGCTCAAAGAAGCTGAAAAAAACTGGCAAGCGTTGGTTATTTGGCAGACCGAGCCGCCATTCTCGGCGGGCGCCAATCTGAAACAGGCGACTGAACGGCCGAAATCATCGAGGCCGTCGCATGAGAAAAGTAGCATACCGCCACCACCTTCGGCATTTGATAAGTTTTTTAAGCGTTTCAAGAAATCGGCACAAGAAACGGTACTCAAAGCGGCCAGGGAACTGGATATGGCCGATACGCTGATGGCCAGGAAACTGGCGGAAGTTGAAGCGATGATCCACCAGTTCCAGCAGACATCACAGGCTTTGCGTTATTCCATGATACCGACCATTGCGGCTGTAGACGGTTTGGCGCTGGGCGGTGGCTGTGAGTTTGTCATGCATTGCGACCGTGCAGTTGCGACAATGGAAACCTATATCGGTTTGGTTGAAGCAGGCGTCGGTTTGTTGCCTGCAGGGGGAGGATGCAAGGAATTTGCATTGAGGGCTGCGCAAACAGCACTGGAAGGCGATCCGTTTCCACAGTTAAAAAAATATTACCAGACTGTAGCCATGGCGGAATTGGCCAAAAGCGCTGATCAGGCCAAAGAAATGGGGTTCTTGCGCCCTGCCGATACGATTATCATGAATCGTTTTGAGCTACTGCATGCAGCAAAATTACAGGCACTGGCTCTTGCTGAAGCCGGGTATCGCCCGCCGTTACGGTCAAGTGCGATTCCTGTGGCAGGGAATACCGGAATTGCAACGATTCAAAGCCTTCTAGTCAATATGCGTGAGGGCGATTTTATTTCAGAGCACGATAATCTAATCGCTAAAAAAATTGCATATGTCATGTGTGGTGGTGATTTGACGCCGGGCAGCCTGGTCGATGAAGATTGGTTTCTTGAACTCGAACGGACTGCGTTTATGGAATTGCTTGCAACGGAAAAAACACAGGCGCGTATTGAACATATGTTAAGAACTGGAAAACCACTCAGAAATTAATTGATTATTTATTCGGATCGCTATATGAGTGCGGAGGCTTAGCTTTTCGTATTCCAAGGAGATATTAATGACCAAGCAAACTCAAGAAGCCTATATCGTCGCCACTGCACGCACGCCTGTCGGTAAAGCGCCTCGCGGCATGTTCAAACATGTTCGTCCGGACGATATGCTGGTTCATGTACTGAAAACGGTTATGGCACAATGCAAGGGATTGGACCCGGCAGCGATTGATGACGTGGTTGTCGGGTGTGCCATGCCCGAAGCAGAGCAGGGGATTAATGTTGCTCGCGTTGCACTGCTATTGGCCGGCCTGCCGGATAGTGTGCCGGGAATGACGATTAATCGCTTTTGTGCATCTGGATTACAATCTGTTGCAATTGCGGCTGATCGCATACGTTTAGGTGAGGCGGATGTAATGATCGCCGGAGGCACTGAAAGCATGAGCATGGTGCCTATGATGGGTAATAAGGTCGCCATGAATCCGATAATGTTCAAACATGACGAGAATGTTGCAATCGCTTATGGTATGGGCATGACTGCAGAAAAAGTTGCAGAACAGTGGAAGATAGGCCGTGAGGCACAGGATGAATTTGCCTTTACGAGTCATCAACGTGCTTTAAAAGCGATAGAAAATGATGAATTTAAACAAGAAATCTCACCGTATACCGTAGATGAAAAATATCCCGATTTAGCGACACATCAAGTACATGCAAAAGTGTCTGTAAAAGATACCGATGAAGGCCCGCGTGCCGACACGAGTATTGAAGTGCTTGCAAAGCTCAAACCGGTCTTTGCTGCACATGGTTCGGTAACTGCGGGTAACAGTTCGCAAATGTCTGATGGCGCCGGCGCCGTGGTTTTAATGAGCGAGGCCGCCTTGAAGCGTTTTAATCTTGCTCCGATAGGCCGTTTTATCGGATTTTCTGTCGCCGGTGTTCCGCCGGAAATTATGGGTGTGGGCCCGATTAAAGCAATTCCTAAAGTACTGGCGCAAACTGGCATCAAGCAAGATGATCTTGACTGGATCGAATTAAATGAAGCATTTGCTGCACAAAGCCTGGCAGTCATTAATGAGCTGGGCCTGGATCGGGAAAAAATCAATCCGCTTGGCGGAGCAATTGCATTAGGTCATCCGTTGGGCGCTACCGGGTCTATACGTGTGGCAACGCTGATGCACGGGTTGCGTCGGCACCAAAAAAAATACGGTATGGTAACCATGTGTATTGGCAGCGGCATGGGTGCTGCCGGTGTATTTGAAGCGCTTTAGGGCATCTCTAAAAATCCATATTTTGTCACAATACTTTGTTGTTCACAAAAAATATCTCCTTACATATCAATCATATGCTGCGTCAATATTTTTTGTTCTCGCCTCGTCTTGTTTAAAACTCTGAATTTTTAGAGGTGCCCTTTAGTTAATTGCCTAAAACGTCCCAGTGGTGTTTTAAATGATCAGCAATAAATGTGCTGATGAAGTAATAACTGTGATCATAGCCAGAATGGTAACGCAAGGTTAGTTTCTGCCCGGTATTATGGCAAACTTGCGCCAGTTGTTCAGGGTGCAGTTGTTCGGACATAAATTTGTCGTCAAGGCCCTGGTCGACCAGTATGTCGCTTGTACGGTATCCATCTTCGATCAACGCAGTGGCGTCATATTTGCGCCAATCGTGCTGATTTCTACCCAGATAGTGCGTGAATGCCTTCTGTCCCCAGGGACACTGAATGGGCGCAGATACGGGTGCAAAAGCCGAAACGGATCTGAATTTTTCAGGATGACGTAATGCCAGTGTCAGCGCACCATGACCGCCCATCGAATGCCCAGATATTCCAATTCTGTTTTCATCCGTAGGGAATTGATTGATAATGATTCCATATAACTCATGCGCGACATAACTTTCCATCAAATAGTGATTTGACCACGGTTGCGCTGTTGCATCCAGATAAAAACCTGCGCCCGCACCGAAATCCCAGTCGTCGGTTTCCCCCGGAATACATGTTTCGCGTGGACTGGTGTCCATGGTAACCAACATGAGTCCGTATTCTGCTGCATAACGCTGAGCACCTGCTTTGATCATGAAGGTTTCTTCAGTGCATGTCAGGCCTGCGAGAAAGAAGATTGCGGGAACCGGATTTTGCTGCGCTTGGGGCGGCTGATATACTGAAAAACGCATCGGTAAACCAATAATTTGTGATGTGTGCTGATAAAAGCTTTGAATACCGTTGAAACAACTATGCTGGTTACGTATTTCTAGAATCTGTTTCATTAGTAAATTACTACTGAGCGGATTGATTCCCCGGCTTTCATCAGGCGAAAACCTTCGTTAATATCTTCAAGTTTCAGGGTATGTGTAATCAATGAATCTATATTGATTTTGCCATCCATATACCAATCGACAATTTTTGGCACGTCTGTCCGGCCTCGCGCGCCGCCGAAAGCAGTGCCTTCCCACTTGCGGCCGGTTACCAGTTGAAATGGTCGTGTACTGATTTCCGCACCGGCCTCGGCTACACCTATGATAATACTGCGCCCCCATCCCTTATGCGTGCATTCCAATGCCTGCCGCATAACTTTTGTATTCCCGATACATTC